>MNCZ01000105.1 GCA_001914695.1 Gammaproteobacteria bacterium 13_2_20CM_66_19
ACGCGCGGGCGTGACGGCCGCTGCCAGCGCGCTACAACGCCAGAAACTTATCCGCTACCAACGCGGCATCATCACGATCCTCGATCAGCAGGGACTCGAACTCGCCGCCTGTTCCTGTTATCGCCACCCACAGGTCATGGGGCTCGAAGCCGCGACGTGATCGGCAACAATCCGACGACATCGATGCCGGTACGAGAACCAGAAGCTCGAAGGGCTGACGATCCACCTGGATGACGACGAGATCATCGGTTGCCATCTGGTCGATTGCAGGATTCCCATCGGCGGTCAAACGCATGTTGAGCCTGGGCCCCTGCGGCCAGCCGGTGCGCTGACATACAGACTGTGCTGCGCACAAGACACGCCTCTCGAAGCTGCACCGTGGTAGTTTGCTTTTCCGTCCGAGGCTCAGCGTAGCGTCATGACATGCACTCCCCCTGCTCTTACGGCATCGGTTGTGCCAGATTGAAGACTGTGGATCGTTCAATCACAGAGCAAGGGCAGTCACGATGAAGTTTACCCGCTGCGGGCTGGACATTGCGAAGCAGGTTTTTCAAGTGCATCACGTGAATGAGCATGAGGTGGTGAAGGGGCGCAGAACGCTGCCGCGCGTGAAGGTGCTGAGTTCTTCGCGCAATTGCCGCCGTGCCTGATGGGGATCGAGGCGTGTGGCGGTGCGCATTACTGGTGACGCCCAATTGCCACAGGCGAAAGCGATGTGTCCGTTCAGAAATCGCGACATTGCCGGGCGCGCACGTGGGCATGCGTGGCGGCGTGCGGCTACTTGCGTCGGACCGGCAGGGAGACGACCGTGGGCATCTCGATGTTGGCGGCGGCGTCACCCAGAGCGTTCAATTGTTCTGGGTTCAGAAACATGACCGAGCAACCGGAGCAGGCATAGAACGAGGTGGTATAGAGCGCGCCGTTCTTGCGTTTCACCGTGACCACATGCCAGCGATCAAAGGCGCAGATGCGGCACCGCCACTGCCCGGTCGTTCTCCCCATCGTGCGCAAGCCTAGGAGGCAAAGTCATCCGCGTAAATCCAGTACGACACGTCGAGCACTACTGAATGAGCCGCTAGAGGTCGCGCACCGATCGGACCGCTGCAATGATTCCGGGACGTCAGCGCGCTCGGAATCCTCGAGCCGGGTGCGCTTCGCGCGCTCGCGCAAGCGCACCGGCTGCAGCGGCTCCCCGCGCTCGATGTCATCGGCCAGGGCAGCGCGGACCTGAGCGACGAGTCGCTTCTGATCCTCCTGATCGCGTAAGGCTCGCGAGGCGAGCTCGGCGGCGCGCAGATTGAGGTAGGTGCCCGCGAGCTCCGCTCGCGCATTGCAACGCGCGGCGCGATCTTCTCATTCGAGGTAGAGGTCCGCACGAAGATGCATTGAGAGCGACTCCTCACCCTCCCACTCGGTGGGCCCCTCCCTCTCCTCTAACGCGGAGGGGGAGAGTAAGGTGTGCTCGCGCACGAACCTTGTATGTGCGCGGCGCGGCCGCCAGGCGCTATCAGGGCCTTTCACCGCGCGATCTCATTCGACCGAGTAACGTGATTCGCCCGACGATTCGGCCCATTCGCGTGATGTTCACCAAAGCCCAAAAATTGGGCTTCACAATTGCATGAATCAGGACGCCAGAAGCTCTTCCAAAAATACCACTCGCAACCTCCCGAGCACGCCCGCATTCAGCGTGAGCTGCCTCGAGGATCTGGAGATTGCATCGCGATAAGAACGTCTGCACAAATTGCGGAGCATGCGGGTCTGCCGTCGGAGGCACCACGCTGGCGAGCTGACGCTGCGCGGCCTCAATGGCGGCCGCCGCTTTTCTCAAATCCGTAGGTACTGCAATGACATTCGCGAAGATGACGGCGTATTCGCTGTGGAGTTCGTATACGTCAAGCATCGCCGCGTAAAGCTGCTGACGGGACTTTGAGAACTCCATCGCCTGAGAATTCGAGAAGGCTATGTGCAGAGCCTTCTCCGCCTCTGGCATCTGCGGTGTGAGTGTTCTAAGTGCATTAATTAGGACATGAAGGTACGAATCTAGGCTGTTTAGCAAGCGTAGCGCGCGCTGAAAGCGCGTGAGGATTGCCTTATGCCCCTCGATTCTCAGCTCGAGTTCCTTCTGTCGTCTCCAGGTCGTTGACGCCGTCCAAAACGCAATCGCGAAGCCAACCACTGTGAGCAAAGCTCCGAGGATTCCCAGCTTTATTTCGTATCGCTGCGCCGCGAACCACGCAAGCAACTGGGAAGGCATGAGCGGCCTGCTCAAACTGGTGCGACGAAGATAGAAGTACGCTGATAGCGACAGCACGAGAACTCCCGACGCGGACCCGATCAGCCACCGAAGAGTCCCCTCGATCCACGCCAAGGGAATAACGATGGACGCGGTGACTACCTGCGCGATCTTGGTGATACGCTCTTTAAGCCCGTCAGCGGTCATGTGAGCCATCGGCGCTAACCCTCACGCGTAAGGAGCCCGAAGCAACGGCCATGCCTCCTCCGTCAGGCCTTATTGCAACAGAGGATACGGTGCCTTCCGTAGTAAACCGTTGCATGTGGGCGCACGATCCCAGTACGCAACAAAAACGCCTAAGTAGTGGCAACCCTTCCGAACCACACGGACCTGTACAGCTACGCGCCGGCTCGAAATCGCGCGGCACGCGCAGCGCCGCATCGGCGGCAGCGCCAGCGGCCTCCGCTCCTGCCGAGATTCTCCGAGGTAAGCGGATGGCCATTGGCGCAGTAGTCTGGAGATGGACGGTCGCACGGTGTAGCGGCTGAGGTATATCTTTGGGAACCGGATGACGACCCTGCTAGCGTGGCAACGGGTTGGGTGCCGATCTCAAGGATCCTCATATTTCGCCGCAGAAATGGCGGAAGTACCCGCCCCTTGTGTTGCAATCCGGTGCACCCAGTCCTAGCCGCGTGTCGTTAGCGGCAATCTGCCGCACGACAACCCTCGCAAGCCACAGGGTTGCCACACCCGGATGAGGCTCAATCCGCGCTTCGCGGCCGTCGTCTATCTCTGAGAAATCCTCGATGCTTTGCTCATGACACTGTCGTTCCCACCGCGACTCCTGCGCCTGCGTATTGCGCCAGCGTACCTGGGCATGAACAAGAATGCGTTCAATAAGCTGGTACGACCGTGTGTGCGCGTGATCACGATCGGCGAACGGGGCATTGCGTTCGACCGACTTGAACTGGATGCCTGGGCGGAGGAATACTGTCGCTGCAACGGCCGTCCCGCCCCGAAGAAGGAGGGACAGCGATGTCAAAGCGAACACCAGGACTCTACCGAAGGCCCAAGGCGGGCGGTAGGGAATGGCACATCGACAAATGGATCAGACACCATGGACGCCTTTGTGAGAGCACTGGAACGGACGATGAAGAAGAAGCCAAACGCTACATGGAACAACGGATCCGAGAGATCCGCGAAGCCTTAGTATATGGCGTGCGAAGGAAGAGAACGTTTCGCGAAGCGGCCACGAAGTACCTGACGGACTATGCCCACAAGCCGAGCATCGGTCGATCCGCGCTCGCGCTGAAGGACATGGATCCGTTCATCGGGGACAAAAGGCTCGAGAGCGTGCATGGAGAGACCTTCAAGCCCTACATCGAGGCGCGAAGGACTCGCGCCCTCCTCGCGGCGGGGCGCAGGAAGCGTAAGGCCCTCTCTATGAGCACCCTCAACCGCAATATCGGCGTGGCGCGGCGGGTTCTGAGACTCGCGGCCACGGTGTGGCGAGAGGAGGACTCGAACCTGACTTGGCTGGCATCTGCCCCGCTGATCCAGCTCGAGTCGGACCCGTTGGTTCGCAAGGCCTATCCGCTCGACTGGGACGAGCAGCAACTGCTCTTCTCGGAGCTGGCTCCGCATCTGCAGAAAATGGCCTTGTTCGATGTGAACACGGGACTGCGCGACCAGGAGCTATGCAGTCTGCAATGGAGCTGGGAACAGCGGGTACCGGAACTGGACACCCCCGAGATCAAGCGCAGTGTGTTCGTGTTGCCTGCGACGCGGGTGAAGAACCGGCAGGCACGGGTCGTCATGTTGAACGACGTGGCCCAATCGGTCCTCGAAGAGGTGCGCGGGGAGCATCCCGTATACGTCTTTACCTGGGAGGACAGCAACGGCCGGCGGGATCGAGTCGGGCACTTCCGCAATTCCGGGTGGATTCAGGCCCGGCGACGGGCTGCCGGTCGGTATGCCGTGGAGCTCGGCCGGGAGGCTCCAGCGGGCTTCAGGAACGTACGGGTGCATGACCTGCGTCACACGCTCGGTCGGCGGCTCCGGGCGGCGGGTGTGTCCTTCGAGGACCGCCAGGACCTCCTGGGGCACCGGTCCACGCGGGTCACCACGGACTACAGCGCGGCGGAGCTGCGGAACCTGCTGGATGCGGCCAACCGCGTGCAAAAGTCCGCAGAAGTCCCGCAATGACTGTGCTGCGGCTGACGGGGTGAGTTGAGAAGCGTGTACGTGATTGATTTGATTGGTGGGTGCTGACGGGATCGAACCGCCGACATTCGCCTTGTAAGGGCGACGCTCTACCAGCTGAGCTAAGCACCCGGACCCAGGGGCTCAAACTCTAGCACGGTTGCGGGAAACCCCGAGCGACCCACGAGAGCGCGATGCGGCGACGCGCGCGCCGCCGCATCGAGCGGAAGCTCAGTGCGCCGGGGGCACGACCTGCTTCAGTCGCCGGCCGTTGCGGCGCGAGCGCTTGTCATCCGCCGCCGCCGCGACCGCCACGGCCGCGACCGCCGCCGGGGCTTCCGGCAACACGTACGGTTTCGGCTGCTCGGTGAGCGCGACCGCGAGCACCTCGTCGATCCACTTGACGGCCTTGATCTCGAGATTGCCCTTGATGTTGTCGGGAATCTCGACCAGGTCCTTCTGGTTCTCATCCGGGATCAGCACCGTCTTGATACCACCCCGATGCGCGGCGAGCAGCTTCTCTTTCAGTCCCCCGATCGGGAGCACTTCACCGCGGAGCGTGATCTCGCCGGTCATCGCCACATCCGAGCGCACCGGGATCTTGGTGAGGGTCGACACCAGCGCGGTGCACATCCCGATGCCGGCGCTCGGGCCGTCCTTCGGGGTCGCGCCTTCCGGGATGTGCAGGTGCACGTCGTGCTTCTGGTAGAACTCGGGGTCGAGCCCCAGGCCCTGCGCGCGACTGCGCACTACGGTCATCGCCGCCTGGATGGATTCCTGCATCACTTCGCCGAGCTGCCCGGTGTGTTGGAGCTTACCCTTGCCCGGCACGACCGCGGCCTCGATCGTGAGAAGCTCGCCTCCCACCTCGGTCCAGGCGAGCCCGGTGACCTGCCCGACGCGGTTCATGTCCTCGGCCTTGCCGTAACGGAAGCGCCGCACGCCCAGGAACTTGTCGAGGTTGCGCGGAGTCGCGGCCACCGACTTCTGGTCCTTCTTGTGCAGCAGCATCTGCTTCACGGCCTTGCGGCAGATCTTGGCGATCTCGCGCTCGAGGTTGCGCACGCCGGCCTCGCGCGTGTAGTAGCGCACGATGTCGAGGAGCGCCGTATCGGAAACCTTCAGCTCATCGGGCTTGAGCCCGTTGCCCTTCATCTGCTTCGGCACGAGATAGCGCCGGGCGATGTTCATCTTCTCGTCTTCGGTGTAGCCGGGCAGCCGGATGACCTCCATGCGGTCGAGGAGCGGCGGCGGGATGTTGAGCGTGTTCGCGGTGCAGACGAACATCACCTCCGAGAGGTCGAGGTCGACCTCGAGGTAGTGATCGTTGAAGGTCGAGTTCTGCTCCGGGTCGAGCACCTCGAGGAGCGCCGACGACGGATCGCCGCGGAAGTCCATCGACATCTTGTCGACCTCATCGAGGAGGAACAGCGGGTTGTGCACCCCCGCCTTGGACATGTTCTGCACGATCTTGCCGGGCATCGAGCCGATGTAGGTGCGCCGATGACCGCGGATCTCCGCCTCATCGCGCACGCCGCCCAAGGACATCCTCACGAACTTGCGGTTGGTGGAGCGCGCGATGCTCTGGCCGAGCGAGGTCTTGCCGACTCCGGGCGGACCCACGAGGCACAGGATCGGCCCCTTGAGCTTGTCGACGCGCTGCTGCACGGCGAGGTACTCGACGATGCGCTCCTTCACCTTGTCGAGCCCGTAGTGGTCCTCGTCCAGGACTTTCTGGGCGCGGGTGATGTCCTTGATGATCTTGGTGCGCTTCTTCCACGGCACCTTCAGCAGCCAGTCGATGTAGTTGCGCACCACGGTCGCCTCGGCTGACATCGGCGACATCATCTTGAGCTTGTTGAGCTCGCCGGCGGCCTTGTCGCGCGCCTCCTTCGGCATGCCGGCCTTGGCGATCTTCTGCTCGAGCTCGCTGATCTCGTTGCCGCCCTCGTCCATCTCGCCGAGCTCTTTCTGAATGGCCTTCATCTGCTCATTCAGGTAGTACTCGCGCTGGCTCTTCTCCATCTGCGCCTTGACGCGGCCGCGGATGCGCTTCTCGATCTGCAGCACGTCCATCTCGCTCTCGATGGCGACCAGGATGTGCTCGAGGCGCTTCTTCACGTCGAGGATCTCGAGCACCTTCTGCTTCTCGGCGAGCTTGAGCGACATGTGCGCCGCGACGGTATCCGCGAGCCGCCCGGCCTGCTCGATGCCGGCAAGCGCGGTGAGCACCTCGGGGGGCACCTTCTTGTTGAGCTTCACGTATTGCTCGAACTGCGAGATGACCGAGCGCGCGAGCACGTCGAGCTCTTTCTCGTCGTAGACCTCGGCGTCGGGCAGCAGCGTCGCGTCCGCCGCGTAGTAGTCCCCCGCGTGCAGCTTCTCGATCCGCGCGCGGTCGACGCCCTCGACCAGCACCTTGACGGTGCCGTCGGGGAGCTTCAGGAGCTGCAGGATGGTCGCGACCGTGGCGATGCGGTACAGATCGTCCGCCTTCGGGTCATCGACGTCGGCCTGCTTCTGCGCCACCAGCATGATGCGCTTGTCGGTGCGCATGGCGACATCCAGCGCCTGGATGGACTTCTCGCGCCCGACGAACAGCGGAATCACCATGTGCGGGTACACCACCACGTCGCGCAGCGGCAGCACCGGCACGTTCTCGAGCACGGCAGGAACGGCAGTCGCAGGATTGGTCGGTTCGGACACGCTCAAGCCCTCGATGATGGATCGGGTGTGGGCTCAGGCGCCTGTCAGAACCTGAGCCGACGGCGTTTTACGGCCCTAGTGTAACGGGAATTGAGGCTGCGGCACCCCGTTTCAAGGGTGACGCGCCTCACAGGCGCTGCAACGCGCGCACCCGGAGGGTTCCGGATACCGGACGGATCAGTGGTGATTCGAGCCCGAGGCCCGGCGCGGCTCATCCACGCTCGCCAGGCGGCTCTCATCCGAGCCGTAGACCACGTAGGGCTTGGTCTGGCCCTCGATGACCGTCTCGTCGATGACGATTTTCGAGACGTTCCGCATCGAGGGAAGCTCGTACATGGTGTCCAGGAGCACCGTCTCGAGGATAGTCCGTAGTCCCCGGGCCCCGGTCTTGCGCTGCATGGCGCGGTGCGCCACCGCCCGCAGGGCCTCCTCGCGGAACTCGAGCTCGGCGCCCTCCATCTCGAAGAGCCGCCGGTACTGCTTGGTGAGCGCGTTCTTGGGCTCGGTGAGGATCGAGACCAGCGCCTCCTCGTCGAGCTCGTCGAGGGTCGCCACGACGGGCAAGCGCCCCACGAACTCCGGAATCAGCCCGTACTTGATGAGATCCTCGGGCTCGACGTCGTGGAACAGGTCGCTGCCGTGCGGGCGCGCGTTGATGCCGCGCACCTCGGAAGTGAAGCCGATGCCGCTCTTCTGCGTGCGGTTCAGGATGATCTTCTCGAGTCCGGCGAACGCGCCCCCGCAGATGAAGAGGATGTTGCTCGTGTCGACCTGCAGGAACTCCTGCTGCGGGTGCTTGCGCCCGCCCTGCGGTGGGACCGAGGCGATCGTGCCCTCGATGAGCTTCAGGAGCGCCTGCTGCACGCCCTCGCCCGAGACGTCGCGGGTGATCGAGGGGTTGTCGGACTTGCGCGAGATCTTGTCGATCTCATCGATGTACACGATGCCGGTCTGCGCCTTCTCGACGTCGTAATCGCACTTCTGCAGGAGTTTTTGAATGATGTTCTCGACGTCCTCGCCCACGTAGCCGGCCTCGGTGAGCGTCGTGGCGTCTGCGATGGTGAACGGCACGTTGAGGAGCCGCGCCAGCGTCTCCGCGAGAAGTGTCTTTCCGCAGCCCGTCGGGCCGATGAGCAGGATGTTGCTCTTGGCGATCTCGATGTCGTCCTTCGAGCGCGCGGGGCCGGTGCGGGTCTGGAGGCGC
This sequence comes from Gammaproteobacteria bacterium 13_2_20CM_66_19, assembly GCA_001914695.1. Lineage (GTDB taxonomy): Bacteria > Pseudomonadota > Gammaproteobacteria > Steroidobacterales > Steroidobacteraceae > 13-2-20CM-66-19. The sequence continues at coordinate 8,346 of MNCZ01000105.1, forward strand.
TTGTAGTGGTTGTAGACCGCGACCGAGAGCACTTTCTTGGCGCGCTCCTGGCCGATCACATACTCGTCGAGGACTTTCTTGATCTCGTGAGGCTTCGGGAGCTTGTCGCGCGCCCGCTCGGCGCGGTCCTCGAGCTCCTCACGGATGATGTCGTTGCACAGCTCGACGCATTCGTCGCAGACGAACACCGAGGGACCGGCGATGAGCTTGCGCACCTCGTGCTGGCTCTTCCCGCAGAAGGAGCAGTAAAGGAGCTTGCCGTCGTCGTGGCGGCTGCGGGAGTCTTCGCTCATCGAGGTTCCTCGTAAAACTCCACCGCTTTCCTTCTCGAAGGTGGTGAGACGCCAGTTTCTTATAGCACGGCGTCAGCCCGTGAAGCAAAGCGCAAAAGCACGGCTAAGTACTTCTGTGTAGGGGAGTTATATGACGTGGTTCACCTCTTTTACATTTGCCCGCGCGGTGCGCCCGAGCCGCGCCCGCCCGTGGCTCCGATCAGCCCCGCTTTTCGGGGGGCGCAGCCGGCAGCTCAACCCGCTTTTCGAGGACCTTGTCGATGAGACCGTAGCGCACCGCCTCCTGCCAGTCCATGAAGCGGTCGCGGTCGGTGTCCTGCTTGATGCGATCGACGCTCTGGCCGGTGTGCTTGGCCAGGATTTTGTTCAGCCGGTCGCGCGTCTCGAGCATTTCCTTGGCATGAATCTCCATATCCGCCGCCTGTCCCTGAAAGCCGCCGAGGGGCTGGTGAATCATCACGCGCGCGTGAGGGAGGCAGTAGCGCTTGCCGTGCGCGCCGCCGGCGAGGAGCACGGCTCCCATGCTGGCCGCCTGGCCGATGCAGATGGTGCTGACGTCCGGCTTGACGAACTGCATGGTGTCGTAGATCGCCAGTCCCGAGCTCACGATGCCGCCCGGGGAATTGATGTAGAGCGCAATGTCCTTGTCGGGGTTCTCGGACTCGAGGAACAGCATCTGCGCGACCACGATGTTGGCCATGTAGTCATCGATCTGTCCCACGATGAAGACCACCCGCTCCTTGAGGAGACGGGAATAGATGTCATAAGCCCGCTCGCCCCGCGCGGTCTGTTCGACCACGATGGGGACCAGATTCAAGCCACGCTCGTTCATGTGCCGCTCGCCTCGTCCTGGGGTTCGTACTGGGGGTCGTGCCGGGGTTCGTGCTGGTGTGGAGCGTCCTCACCGGCGGGGCTCCGGCCAAATCCGGTGAGTTCGCTGAAGCTCGTGCGACGCTCGGTGACCCGGGCGCGCTCGAGGAGGAAGTCGACGACCCGCTCCTCGAGGACTGCAGACTCGATGCTGCGCATCGCCTGCGGGTTACGCAAGTACGCGCGCCGCGCCTCCTCGGGGTCGGGGTAGCCCTCCGCTAGATCGGTAAGACGTGCCGCCACGCGCTCACGATCCGCCTTGAGCCCCTGCGACTGCGCGATCTGCGACATGAGGAGACCGAGCGCGACGCGCCGCCGCGCCGGCTCCTCGAAGGACTCGTGCCGCGGGAGGCGGCTCGCATCGCGGATCCCCAAGCGGCGTGCGGTATCGAGCTGCAGCTCCTGGACCTGTTCCTCGATGAGGGCCCGCGGCAGCTCAATGGGGTTGTCCCTGTAGAGCGCATCGAGCAGCTGAGTTCGCACGCGGCCGCGAATCACTTCGGCGAGCTCCCGTTCCATGCTCTTGCGAACCTCGGCGCGCATCTCCGCGAGTCCACCCTGTTCGACACCATAGGTGCGGAAGAACTCGTCGTCCACCGCCGGAAGAGAGTGTTCCTCGACCGCCTTAATGGAGAGGTGGAGCTCGGCGGACTGCCCCGCGAGCTTCTTGTTCGGGTGCGCGGCCGCGAACACTGCGTGCACGATGCGCTGCTCGCCTGCCCGCACGCCCCTGAGGCCCGCTTCGAGCTCAGGCATCGCCTGGCGTGTGCCGAGCACGATCCTCACGTCGGTGAGGTCGCTCCCCTCGAAGGGCTTGCCGCCGATGCGGGCCTTGTAGTCGAAGACGACCCGATCGGTGTCGCGGGCCTCCCGATCGACCGGGGTGAACACGGGCCGCTGCGCCCGCATGTTCTCGATCATGGCATCGACGTCCGTCTCCTCGACCGAAGACGCCGGCCGCTCGATGGCGAGCCGCTCGGGCGGATTCACCCGGATCTCGGGCAGCACCTCGAAATGGGCGGCGTACTTGAGGTCGGTCTCGGGCCCCATCGCGATCGGCTCGATGCGTGGGCCACCGGCCGGGCGAAGCTTCTGCTCGCTCACCGCCTGCGCGAAGGAGCTGCGCACCAGGTCGCTCAGGACCTCGGCGCGCACCTGGTCGCCGAATTGCTTGGCGATGACCGTGAGCGGGGCCTTGCCGGGGCGAAAACCCTTGAGGCGTGCGGTGCGCGACAGACGTTTCAGGCGCTGCTGCACCTCGCGCGCCACCTCGGTGGCAGGTACGGCCACTTCCAGACGCCGCGAGAGGCCACCCGTGTCGGAGAGAGAGACTTGCATCAATCAAATCCTCGGCGCCGCAGGACCTTCAAGCCCCGCAGCCTCAAGACCGCATTCCGCGAAGTGAAGCGTCGGGAGAACTGGTGCGAAAGGAGAGACTCGAACTCTCACGGGTTTCCCCACTGGATTCTAAGTCCAGCGCGTCTACCAGTTCCGCCACTTTCGCCCGTGCCGTGCGCACCGGACGAGCCGGATGCGGCTACACCTGACGGCCGCGCGTCGGGGTGCGGGCGATTATAGCCGATGGAGCGCGGCTTCCTGCGCAGCGCCGTCGCTCGTCATCGTCGCCTGGTCTGTCTTGTAAGACATTGATTATCATAGCCGTACGAGACCGCGACCTGACAAGGTCTCCTTTCCCCTAACCCGGGTCCCGGGCTCGGTGATTGATTGGAAAAATGCGCAGCCGAACCGATGCTGCGCGGCGCGCCGAGCAACCCATCCCCACTCGGTTTTTCTGATGCAGGTGGGCGTCCGGCGGTCCGACAGTCCTCGAACTCCCCTTACTCGTCGAATTCACTGTCGAGTGAATGGCTTTGATCTTGTTCAGATGCGCGGCCGGCGTCCCTGTCACGATCGACACTTTTCCGGCCCTCGATTGCCTGCTGTCGTAACCGCAACCAATTTTCCCGCGCCTGACGTCGAGTCTCCTCTGGCGACGTTGGTTGCGGATGCGCGTCATTCCTCTCGATTTTTGAGGTAGCAACAGTTGGCTCCGAGACCTTGTCATCGTGACTCGGGTTGTGGTTTTTGTATTCTGCCGCGAGGGAGAGTTCATCAAGGGAAAATACGCGCTCGACGGTTTGAACGAAAAGTTCGGCTTTGCGGACAACCTCCCGCGCCTCCTTTAATTCAATTTCGGCTCCGGTGTAATCCGCTTTTATCCGCAGTGATTCTATGCGGCTCAATTCGGCTCCGAGTTCTCGGTCAATCCGTCCTGATTGCACTGCGTGATTACGGAAGGCTTCGACAACCCCGTTATGCGTCCGCGGCAGCTTGTCTTCGGCAACGCCGGCACGCAACAGTGCAGCCCGCGCGATGTCAAACATCGCGTAATAGGATCTGCTAACCGCGCTGTCGTATCGCCTGCATTAGCGCGAACGGCGCCATCCTCACAGCACTATCCCCTCGCGCTCGATAGTTCTGAGGAACCCTGGCCTGGGGAACTGTCCCGGATTTCGCCAATCTTCGATTGCAATGGGAACCGGTTGTACCATGATCCCCGTGTCGAGATACGCGTAATAGGCTAGTCCAGCGAGCATCATCAGTGTTTCACCATCGTTGCCACGTTCGTGAAGGATCAAGGCGACATCAGCATCGCTGTCCGGCCCGTGCTCTCCGCGCGCACGCGAGCCAAAAAGTATTGCTCGATCCACGCGTATATCAGCCGGAATCCGCGCAAGGAAGTCGCGTACAGCGCTCTCGGTATCTGGATCCAGGAATTTCATGACCAGTATTTTGGCCTCTGCTGGCAGGCAGTGTTCGCAAAATTGGTGGGCCGTGTAGGGATCGAACCTACGACCAAGAGATTAAGAGTCTCCTGCTCTACCAGCTGAGCTAACGGCCCTGTTCTATTGGCCGAAATCGCCTGCGGCGATTTCGGCGGACATCACTTCGTCGGCCGCGGGCAAAAGACGTGACTTTTGCCCGCTGCGCAATGCCCAAATTGGGGTGGACGATGGGACTCGAACCCACGACAACCGGGATCACAACCCGGGGCTCTACCAACTGAGCTACGTCCACCATCTCGGCCCCAGGATTCCGCGCGGCTGGCGTGCCCGGCAGGACTCGAACCTGCGACCCTCGGCTTAGAAGGCCGATGCTCTATCCGCCTGAGCTACGGGCACAATCCCAAAGGCACCCCTAGCCGGCCCCGCCGCACGGGGGGCGCGAATCATACGTAAGCCTCTCTAGGAGCGTCAATTTGCGCCTGCCGCGGACTGGGCGGGCGCCTCTTGCATCGCGGAAGCCACTCCCGCAGCGGGGACAATAGCGCAGTGCGCGGCCCCTCGGGCGTTAGGGGTAAACCCGCCCCCAGTGCTGCGGCGCAGCCCCGGCCCGAGGTCTGCGCGCGCCCGCGCCTTTGCTAAACTCGCGAAAACTCGAATTCGGTCAGGTCATCGATGAGGGATTCGCTCAGCGCCCGTCAGGGCGAGCTGGCTGCCGGCGGCACTCTGACGGATTCGAAGTCCGCGGTCGCCGCGCCGCGCGGCCCCGCGACTCCCGCTTTCGATGCCGCCACCACGGCGAGCGAAGTGGCGCTCGGGGAATTGCGACGGCTGCTCGGGGCCTGGCGTCAGCACGAGCCGGGGGCGCGCCTCGGACACGACCCCGAGGCGCTACACCAGCTGCGGGTCACCACGCGCCGTATCGACGCAACCCTCGGGCTCTTCAGGCGCCAGCTGCCCGTGGCGCTGACGCACGCGCGCCGGACCGCCAAGAGCGTGCTGCGCACGCTCGGGGCCGCGCGCGACCTCGACGTGCAACTCGCGGAGCTCGCCCGCCACAGTCTGGCATTGCCCGAGAGCGAGCGCGCCGCGGTCGAGCCCTTGAGAGCTCGCCTCGAGAGCGAGCGGTGCCGCGCCCGCGCGCGCATGATCCGCGCGCTCGACTCCGAGCCGACGCGGCGGTGGCTCGAGGCGCTCACCGCGGCGAGCGCCGCCGCGCCTACCGCGGCCGGTGCGTTCGGCGAACGCGCCATGGTGGTCATGCCCGAGCGGGTGCGCCGCCGCTTCCGCAAGCTCCGGAACTCGGTCCGCGGGCTGCGCAGCAACTCGCCGATGGAGGACTATCACCTCGTCCGCCGTCGTGCGAAGCAGCTGCGCTATGCGATCGAGTCCGGCGCGCTCATGTTCGGTAAACCGGCGGAAGACGAGCTCAAGGCGCTGCGGCGTCTGCAGGATGAGCTCGGCGCGCACCAGGACGCCTACATGGCGCGCAATCGCCTCGCCGCGCTCGCGGCCGATCCGGCAAACGAGCTGCCCGCGGGAACCTTGTTCCTCATGGGCCGCCTGGCCGAGCGTCATGCGACGACCACCGCGCAGGCGCGCAAGAGCCTCACCCGCTCGTGGCGCAAGGTGCGCGGCCAGCGCTGGCGAGCCTTGCGCTCGAGACTCGGAGAGTTGCTCGACAACGCCCGCCAGGGGAGCAGTGCAGTGATCGCCGAGCCCGTCCCGGCCGCCTCCGCCCCCACGCTCGCTGCCGGCTACCCTCACCCCGCGCCCGAGCCGCAGCCGCACCCGCTCGAGCACTGAGCGCGAGCGCACCGCGCGCGCATGCAGCTGCTCGTCGTCCGACATGCCGTCGCTTTCGAACGCAGCGCCACGCGCTGGCCTGACGATGCCGAGCGGCCGCTCACGCCCGAGGGCGCCGAACGGGCGCGCAAGGCCGCGCTCGGACTGAAGCGCATCGCCGACCCGCCGGCGCGCGTGCTGGCAAGCCCGCTCAGCCGCGCACAGGAGACCGCCGCGATCCTCACACGATTAGCGGGCTGGCCCGAGGCGAGCGTCTGTGTGCAGCTCCTGCCGGGAGCGTCCCCCGAGGAGTTGCTGGCGCTGCTCGCGCGCACCCGCGACCGCAGCATTGCGGTGGTCGGGCATGAGCCGGCGGTCGGGCGGCTCCTCGCCATGTGCCTTCCGGGCGGGGTGGGCGCGACGGCTTTCGAGATGAAGAAGATGGGGGTGGCGCTGCTCGAATTTCCGGGAGCGGCGCGCGCCGGGCGCGGCCGGCTCGTGTGGCTGCTGCCGCCCAAGGCTCTGCGCGCGGCGCGCTAGGGGCCGCGGCTCGGTCGTGTCAGTGGGCGCCCGCGGCGGCCGCGCCGGCCGCCGCCGCGCGCACTGGCCGCGCCAGCCACACGAGCGCGATCAGTGCGATGAAGAGCATCCCGGAGACGTAGAAGATGTCGTCCGCCGACAGCATGAACGCCTGCGCGTCGACCAGTCGGTTGAGGGCTGCATAGCTCTGGTCCGGGCCCATGCCGCTCCCGTGCAGGGTGCCGAGCGCCTGCGCGGTCACCGGATTATTGGGGCTCAGATGCTCGACGAGCTGCGCGTGGTGCAGCGTCGCGCGCCGGTCCCACAACGTCGTGGTGATCGAGGTGCCGAAGGCCCCGGCAGTGATGCGCGCGAAGTTGAACAGCCCCGAGGCGGCCGGGATGCGCTCCGGCGCCAATCCCGACAGCGAGATCGAGACCAGTGGAATGAAGAATGCCGCCATGGCCGCGCCCTGGATCACGGTCGGCAGCATCAGCGTGGTGATGGTGGCGTCGGTGTTGAAGTGTGCCCGCATGAACAGCACCAGCGCGAATATCGCGAACGAAACGGTCACGAAAATGCGCGGATCGACGCGGTCGTTGAAGCGACCCACGACCGGGCTGAGGAGGATCGCGAGGAATCCCACCGGAGCGAGCACCCAGCCGGCGAGCGTCGCGGTATAGCCCATGTACTGCTGTAGCCACAGCGGCAGCAGCACCACGTTGCCGAAGAACAGGCCGTAGGCAAAGAGCATCGCGATCGTGCTGACGGTGAAGTTGCGGCCGCGGAACAGCGACAGATCGACGATCGGGTGCTCCTCGGTGAGCTCCCAGATCAGAAATACCGCAAATCCGACCACGGCCACACAGGCGAGCGTCACGATCGCCGCGGAGTTGAACCAGTCGAGATCCTTGCCCTTGTCGAGCATCACCTGCATCGCCCCGACCCAGATCATGAGGAGCGAAAGACCCACCGCGTCCACCGGCACTTTGGCCGTGGGGGTCTCGCGGCGGCGATAGATCGCCCAGGTCGCGAGCGCGGCGGCGATGCCGACCGGCACGTTGATGTAGAAGATCCACGGCCAGGCGATGTTGTCGGTGATCCACCCGCCGAGCACCGGGCCTACCACCGGCGCGACCAGCGTCGTGATCGACCACATGGCCAGCGCCGTGCCCGCACGGTTCTTCGGGTAGCTCGCGAGCAGCAGCGCCTGCGAGAGCGGAATCATCGGGCCCGCGACCGCCCCCTGGAACACGCGAGCGAGGATGAGCATCGAAAGGTTGGGCGCCGCAGCGCAGAGGATCGAGGCGATGACGAAGAGCACCACCGCGCCGGTGAACAGCTTCACCTGGCCAAAGCGGCGGGTCAGCCAGCCGGTGAGCGGAACCGAGATGCCGTTCGCGACGGCAAATGAGGTGATCACCCAGGTGCCCTGATCGGGCGAGACACCGAGATCGCCCGCGATCGCGGGGATCGACACGTTGGCGATCGAGGTGTCGAGCACGTTCATGAAGGTGGCGAGCGACAGCGCCACGGTGCCGAGAGCCAGCGTCGAGCCGGTGAGCGGCGGCGGCGGGGCGGGCGCTCCCCGTGGAGCGCCGCCTGCCACCGGTCTGTCAGCATTCTCGGCCGGCATTGCCTTGGGTCCTAGTCCACGCTCGGCTGCTGCGCCGCGCCCGCATGCAGCCGCAGCGGGACCCCTGCCGAAGGTGAGCTCGCGAGCAGTTTACGATCCGGTGTCGAGCGCTCCGCGGCGGCGCGCGCCGACGCGGACTGGTTGGCGGCGATGATGGCCGCAACGCGCGCATCGGCGAGCGCGTCGCTTGAGTCGAACACGTCGGTTGACCAGGCCGCGGAAGCGCCGGCGAGCTGCGGGAGGCGCGCGCCCTCGCCGCCTCGCACGTCCACGTCCGCTTTCATGGAAAGCCCGATCTGCAGCGGGTGCGCGGCCACCTCGCGCGGATCGAGCGCAATGCGCACCGGCACGCGCTGCACGATCTTGATCCAGTTGCCGGTGGCATTCTGCGCGGGCAGGAGCGCGAAGGCCGAGCCGGTGCCGGCGCCGAAGCCGGCCACTTTGCCGTGGAATACGGTGCTAGCGCCGTAGAGGTCGGCGGTGAGCGCCACGGGCTGGCCGACGCGCATGCGCGCGAGCTGCGGCTCCTTGAAGTTGGCATCCACCCAGACCTGCTCGAGCGGCACCACCGCCATCAGCGCCGTGCCCGGGCTCACGCGCTGCCCGAGCTGCACGTTGCGCCGGGCGACGAAGCCCGACACGGGCGCCGGCAGCTCGGTGCGCGCCAGGGTGAGGTACGCGTTGCGCACCGCGGCGGCGGCATCCCGCACCTGCGGATGATCCTTGAGGGTCGTGCCGTCGACGCGCGCGCGGTTGGCGGCGAGCTGCTGCTGGGCCGCGAGGAGCGCCGCCTGCGAGGCCTTCACCGCATCGATCGCGTGCTGCAGCTCCTCTCCCGAGACCGCGCCCGAGGTGCCGAGGCGCTGGCGCCGTGCGAGATCGCTCTGCGCGGCGGCGAGGTCCGTCTGGCGCTGCTGCACGGCGGCCTCGAGCTGCGCGCTGGTGGCGAAGAGGTTGCGCACGTCGCGCACCGTGCGGGCGAGCTGGGCCTCGGCCTGATCGAGCGCGACCTTGGCGTCGGCCTGGTCGAGGCGCACCAGCGCCTGTCCGGTCTTCACGAACTGCGTGTCATCGGCGCCGATGCCGACGACCGTGCCTGGGATCTGCGGGGTGATCTGGACTACGTTGCCCCCGACATAGGCGTCGTCGGTCGTCTGGTGGTAGCGCAGAACCTGCGCCCAGTACGCGGTGTAGACGAGAGCGACGGCGAGAAAGCCGCCGACGATCCCGGCCAACCAGCGCCAGCGCCGGCTGCTCTTCGAGGGCTGGGTACCGTTGCGGGCGTTGTCGGTCTGCGTGCTCATGTGAGTCCTTTACCGTTATCCGCTGTCTTTGCCGTGGCTATTAATGCCTAGGCAAATATCAGTGCAAAAAAACCCGTCTCGTCCTGTCGAAGACAGATCGCCGCTCGGCTGCCGTTTCAGGCGGTGGCGCGCGCCGGCTGGGGTTGCGCGTTCTCGAGCATGCGGGTGAGGAAACCCTCGAGCTGCCGCGCTTCGGCCTTGGTGAAGCCGCGCAGGAACCGGTTCGCCACCGTCATAGAGATCTCGCGCATGCGCGGCCAGGCGGCGCGCCCCTCGTCCGTGAGCTCGAGGTGCATCAGGCGGCGGTCCACCGCGCTCCGGCTACGCCGGATCAAGCCCTTGCTCTCGAGCCGATCCAGCATCCGCGTCATGGCGCCGGCGTCGTAGGAGATGCCCTTACACAGATCCGATGCCGACATCGGCCCCTCCGCCTTCGCCAGATTCGCGATGATGATGAACTGCGCCGCACTCAACTCGAGCGGGGCGAGCCGGCGGTCGTTCTCGAGCTCCTTGGCTGGTACGTCGCGCTGTCGTAAATGTCGCCCATTCCGAAGCTCCTTGAACATCTCCCCTCCGGGGGACTCAGGTCCCTGCCGGCGGATTGACGCGTATAATACTTGCCTAGGCTGTAATTGTCAAGGCTTTAATTGCCCGGGCAGTGCCAGACCGGGCCGGGCGCGGGCGCGCCGGCTGGCCCCCCGCGCAACGCTTGGTCGCCCCTGGTGTCACTTACCCGTCTAACCCTGGTTTACATGCCCTACGCCAGCGGTTAGCATGGACGTATAGACACGCGTCTATCTTTATATACTATTGTATGGCACTGAGCATCAAGGATCCCGAGGCGGATCGTCTGGCGCGGGAAGTGGCGAAGGCTACGGGCGAATCCCTGACCACCGCCGTGGTTCAGTCTTTGCGCGAGCGCCTGGCACGCGTGCGGCGCATGCGCGGACCTCGTCTTGGCGAGGAGCTGTTGAAGATAGGCCGGCGCTGCGCTCGGCTGGCGGTGAAAGACAAACGATCCGCCGATGAGATCATCGGCTATGACGAACATGGGCTGCCTCGCTAGCCGAGAGAGACCATGGTTGTCGACACTTCCGCCTTGATCGCAGTCCTCAACATGGAACCCGAATCGGCACGCGTGGCTACCGCGATCGAAGCGGACGCCAATCGCCTGATATCAGCAGCGACGGTGCTGGAGGCCGGGCTCGTGATTGAAGCGCGCTACGGATCAGCAGGTGGTCGCGAGCTGGACCTGCTCGTCGCCAAGGCCAGCCTCTCCATCGAAGCGGTTACGGCGCAACAAGCTGAGGTCGCTCAGGAGGCCTGGCGTCGCTATGGCCAGGGGCGACATGCCGCCGGGCTGAATTTTGGCGACTGCTTCAGCTACGCGCTCGCCAGGGTTACCGGTGAGCCGCTGCTTTTCAAAGGAGATGACTTCACTCACACGGACATCACCCCTGTGGCCTATTGAGCTTGGTGCACTGCGCTTAGGTTCGCTGGCTCGAAGACCATATGTCGAAAAATAGTACTTTTTTAGGCATTGAGCGCCAGCTATGTCGACGACATCGACATTATTCGCGCGGCGCGCCGCCGCCTTCGGCGTGTAGAATTACGCCCCGATCCTCCGGGGTGTAGCTCAGACTGGTAGAGCGCTACGTTTGGGACGTAGATGTCGCAGGTTCAAATCCTGTCACCCCGACCATCCCACTAGGCGCGCCGCCAGCTGGTCTTGCCCCCCGGCTTGTCCTCGAGCACCACGCCTGAGCGCGCCAGCTCGTCGCGGATGCGATCCGACTCCGCCCAGTTCCTGGCCCGCCGGGCCGCGGTGCGCGCCGCGATGCGCGCTTCGATCTCGGCATCGGACATGCCCGCTGCGGCGCCTGCGGAAGCTCCCGGGCCAGCGGTGCCGGCGCCGCTCTTCGCGAGCCGGAACCACTGCGCAGGCTCGACGCCGAGCAGGCCCACGACGCCCCCCAGTGCCTTCAGTTCCGCCGCGAGCCGCGCCGCACGCGGTGTATCGCCCGCATCGCGCGCCGAGTTCACCTCGCGGCTCAAGATCTGCAGCACAGCGAGGGCCTCGGGCGTGTTGAAATCGTCGTCCATGCTGTCGTGAAAGCGCGCGATGTGCTCGCCGGCGACCGGTGTCACCGCCGGCAGCTCGCGCAGCGCCGTGTAGAGCCGGCCGAGCGCGGCATCGGCCTGCTCGAGCTGCTCGAGGGAGTAGTTGATCGGGCCGCGGTAGTGGCTCGAGAGAACGAAGTAGCGCAGCACCTCGGGATGGCGCAGCGTCGGCAGCACCTCGCGCAGCGTGAAGAAGTTGCCGAGCGACTTCGACATCTTCTCCTCGTCGACGTTGACGAAGCCGTTGTGCATCCAGAGATTCACGAAGGCGTCCCCGGTCGCGGCGCACGACTGCGCGATCTCGTTCTCGTGATGCGGGAACTTGAGGTCCATGCCGCCGCCGTGCACGTCGAAATGCGTGCCGAGGAGCGCCGTCGACATGGCGGAGCACTCGATGTGCCAGCCGGGGCGGCCCGGTCCCCAGGGCGACTCCCAGGACGGCTCGCCGGGCTTCGCGCGCTTCCAGAGCACGAAGTCGAGCGGATCGCGCTTGGCCTCGTCCACCTCGACGCGCGCCCCGGCGCGCAGGTCCTGGAGGCGCTTGCCGGACAGCCGCCCGTAGGCGGGGAAGCGCGCCACCGCGTACATGACGTCGCCGTTGCTCGCGACATAGGCGTAGTCGCGGGCGAGCAGCTCGCCCACCATGGCGATGATCTCGGGCACGTACTGCGTGGCGCGCGGCTCGTGCTCGGGACGGGCGATGCCGAGCTTCTCGCAATCCTCGTTCATGGCGGCGATGAAGCGCTCGGTGAGCTTGCCCGTCGGCTCGCCATTCTCGGCCGCGCGGCGGATGATCTTGTCGTCGATGTCAGTGATGTTGCGCACGTAGGTGAGGCGGTAGCCCCGATGCCGGAGATATCGGGTCACGACGTCGAACACCAGCAGCATGCGCGCGTGTCCGATGTGCGCGTAGTCGTACACGGTGAGCCCGCACACGTACATCGTTAAGCTGCCGGGTGTGATGGGCCGGAGCTCCTCCTTGGCTCCCGTGAGGGAGTTGTGGATGCGGATCATGCGAAACGCGCCAGCCGCTCGCGTGCCTTGCCGGCCGGCATGGCCTTCAGCAGCGGCGCGAGCTCCGGGCCGTGAGCGCGCCCCGTGAGCGCCGCGCGCAGCGGCATGTAGAGCGAGGCGCCGCTCCTCCCCGTGGCCGCACGCACCGCTCCCGCGATCGCCGGAAGGTCGTTGCCGCTCTCGGCGGCGGCGGCGGCGGCGGCGGAGAAGTAGCCGGCGCCGGCGCCGCGCACCGCCTCCTCCGCGGCGGGCTCGAGCGGCGGCGGCCCGCCGAAGACGATGTCGACCCAGGGGCGCGCATCCTCCGGCAACACCACGTTCGGCAGGAGCGCCGCGATGAAGGCGTCCCGCGCGCGCTCGTCGAGCCCGGCGGGCAGGAGCGGCGCGAGCCACCCGCGTGCGGCTTCCGCGGGCAGACGATGCACGGCCTCCTTCTGCCACACCCGAAGCTGCGGCTCGTCGAAGCGCGAGGGCGCGCGCCCGAGGTGTGCGGTATCGAACGCGCGCGCCATCTCAGAGAGCTGGAGGAGCCCATGGAGCGCCGTCGAGTGCCCGAGCCGGAACAGGTGATTGAGGAGCGCGATCGGCTGGTAGCCGCGCTCGCGGTACTCGCGCACGCTCACCGCCGCGTGGCGCTTGGAGAGCGGCGCGCCGTCGGCGCCGACGATGAGCGCCACGTGTCCGTACGCGGGCGCCGCCAGTGCGAGCGCGCGGAGGATCAGCAGCTGCCGCGGCGTGTTGGCGAGGTGATCCTCGCCCCGCAGCGCCTGCGTGACCCCCATCAGTGCATCATCCACCGCGTTCGAGAAGAAGAACGCCGCGGAGCCGTCCGCACGGCGCACCACGAAGTCGCCGATGTCGTCGGTGAGGAAAGTCTGCGCGCCGTGCACGAAGTCCTCGAACACCACCCGCTCGCCGCGCGGCACCCTGAAGCGGAGCGTCGCGGGGAGTCCCTGCGCCGCGCGCCGCGCGCGCTCCTCGGGCGAGAGGTCCCGGCAGGTGCCGGCGTAGCGCGGCGGCCGGCCCGCGGTGAGCTGCGCACGGCGCGAGAGCTCGAGCTCGAGCGGCGTGCAGAAGCACGGATAAACCGCGCCCTGCCCTTCGAGCAGCGCGAGATACTGGGTGTAGAGCGCGCCGCGCTGCGACTGCCGGTAGGGTCCCCGCTCGTCCTCGCGGTCCGGCCCCGCGTCCCAGTCGATCCCGAGCCAGCGCAGGTCCGCCATCAGCGCGGCGGCGTGCGCCTCCAGGCTCCGCTCGCTGTCGGTGTCCTCGATGCGAAGCAGAAACCGCCCGCCCCCACCGCGTGCGAGCAGCAGGTTGAAGAGCGCGGTGCGCGCGTTACCGAGGTGCAGCTCCCCGGTGGGACTCGGGGCGAAGCGGGTAACCCGCTGCCGCTCCCCGCCCGGGCTTGGCATCGCGCTCGTGCTCATGGACGCCATGGTACGGGAAACATGCAAAGCTCAACAAAGCGCCGCTCACCGCTGCGCCGTGCTCTGGAAGCGGCGGCAGCGCCCTGCTGGCAGCGGCGCCCTGCTATAGAATTCGCCGCGCGCCGCGCCTCCCGCGGCGCGCTACGGAGGATTCGATGCTCACTCAGCCCGCTACCCGCATGCTCGCGACGCTGCTGCTCGCCATGGTGCTGCCAGCCGGCACGCGCGCCGAGGAGCCGAACCCGCAGGTGAAGGTCACCACCAATCTGGGCGAGTTCGTCATCGAGGTGCGTCAGGACCGGGCGCCCCTCAGCGCGGCGAACTTCCTCCGCTACGCGCGCGAGGGGTTCTACTCCGGCACCCTGATCCATCGCGTGGTCGCGAACTTCGTCATCCAGGGCGGCGGGCACGACGCCACCACTTACGCGCTGAAGACCCCCCACGAGAACGTCGCGAACGAATCCGGCGACGGACTGCAGAACAAGCGCGGCACCGTGGGACTCGCGCGCGGGGAGGCGCCGCACTCGGGCAACGCGCAGTTCTACGTGAATCTCGTCGACAACCCCGACCTGGATCCCGTCCCGACCCGCTGGGGGTACGCCGTGTTCGGCCGCATCCTGCAGGGGATGGATGTGATCGAGAGGATCGGCGAGGTAGCCACGGGCTCCTCTGGGCCCTTCAAGGCGGATGCGCCCCTGAAGCCGATCGTGATCGAGAAGATGGAGATCCTCGCGCCGGGGGCGACCGCGGCGGCGCCGCTCGTGACTCCGGTCACGCCGCCCCGGCAGGACACCATCCTCTCGCCCAAGTAGCCTCCGTGGCGCGTCTCCTCGTGTCGGACGTGCATCTCGATGCCGCCGCGCCTGAGGCCACGGAGCAGTTCCTCGACTTTCTCGCCCGCCAGGCCCGGGAGGCCGAGGCGCTCTACATCCTCGGCGACCTGTTCGAGGCCTGGGTGGGCGATGACGATCAGGATCCCGAGAAGGAGCGGGTGTGCTTGGGCCTGCGCGCGCTTACCCAGCGCGGCGTCGCCTGCTTCGCGCTGCACGGCAACCGTGATTTCCTGCTCGGAAAGGGCTTCGGCGAGCGCAGCGGCTGCCGGCTGCTCGGCGATCCGGTCATCGCCGAGCTCGATGGGGAGCCAGTGCTGCTCACCCACGGCGATACGCTCTGCACCGACGATCACTCGTACCAGGAGCTCCGTAGCGCGGTGCGTAGCCCCGACTGGCAGCGTCGCTTCCTTGCTCTGCCGCTCGGCGTTCGCGAGACCTTGAGCCGCGAGGCGCGCGCCGGCAGCGCCCGCCACATCGCGCGCGCGGTCCCCTACATCATGGACGTGAACGAAGGCGCGGTGGCCGCGGCCTTCCGCGCGGCGCGGGTGCGGCGCATGATCCACGGGCACACGCACCGCCCCGGCGTGCACGAGATGCGCATCGACGGCGCGCCGGCCGAGCGGATCGTGCTCGGCGCCTGGTACGAGCAGGGGAGCTACCTCACCTGCGAGCAGGGAAAATACGAGCTGCACGCGCTGCCGCGCCCGGCTTGAGCGGCGGCAGCGCCGCGTGCAGGTGCGCGGTCGCGTCAGTTCTGTGACGGAGGCGGTGTGTCGCCGCCCGGCGGTCCGCCGTGGCCGAAATGCTCGTGCATCATCTCGTGGTGCAACTCCTGCAGCGTCTGGAACTTCTTCAGCTGCGCCTCGGATAGCACCGGCGTGAGTTTCTGCAGGGTCTCCTGCTGAATCTGCTGGTGGAGCGCCTTCATCTGCTCCCAGTCGGGCTTGGTGCCCGAGGCCTTGGCCTGCTCGTGCGCGGCCCGGATCTTGGCGTGCTCGGCCTCGAGCACCGCCTGCACCTGGGCCTTCTGCGCGTCGGTGAGGTCGAGGAGCGTGGCGAGCTTGTCGAGATGCGCCGCGGCGTTCGGCGGCGGAGCGGTGGGCGTCTGGGCACAGAGCGCGCCGGCCCACAGCAGGGCGAGGGCAAACACGGTGGCTTTCATCGGGGGTCTCCTTGACTCAAGTGTGGCGGGTCTAGAGTCCGCGTGTCGGCACGTCGGTCCCTCTAGGGTACTTCATAGCTAACGGGCCAGCGCCGCGGCCGACGGTGAGCAATCGTGAGCGAGTGTGACGGGGCTCAGCGTCCGGTAAGGCCGTGCCGGCGCGTGCGACGAACCGTGTCTCCCGTGCGGTGCGCGGCTCTTGTCAGCCCACAGCGGCCCGCGGCAGGAGCAGCTCCGCTTCGAGTCCCCCGGCCGCGAGGTTGCGCAGGCTGAGCGTGCCGCCATGGGCCTGCGCGATGTCGCGCGCGATGGTGAGCCCGAGCCCAGTCCCGCCGCTGTCGCGGTTGCGCGAGGACTCGAGGCGGTAGAAGGGCTCGAACACGCGCTCGAGCTCCGCATCCGGAATGCCCGCACCCGCATCGCGCACCCGGATCGCCACCACCGGACCGTCCTCGAGCTCGATGTCGGCGCGCGAGCCGAACTTGATGGCGTTGGCGACCAGGTTGGTGAGGCAGCGCTTGAGCGCCTGCGGCTTAGCTGGGAGCGGCTCGCCGGCGCGGCCTGCCACGCTCACCTTCCCGCCCATGTCGGCGAACTCCTCGCGCACCTTGCCGACGAGCGCGTTGAGGTCCACGGGCGCCGCCGGCTCGCCGTCCTCGACGCCCCGGAACAGCGCCAGCGCCTCGCGCACCATGGCCTCCATCTCGTCGAGCTCGCGACCGATGCGCACCTCAAGCGGCGGGTTGTCGAGCGTCTCCACCTGCAGGCGCAGCCGGGTGAGGGGCGTCTTCAGGTCGTGCGACATCGCGGCGAGCACCCGCGTGCGGCTGTCGAGGTAGCGGCGGAGCCGATCCTGCATGGTGTTGAAAGCGCGCGCCGCATGGCGGAGCTCGCGCGCGCCGCGCTCGGCAAGCGGCTCCGTGCGCGCGTCGCGGCCGACGCGGTCGGCCGCCCGGGCCAGCGCCGAGAGCGGCCGGGTGATGCTGCGCGCCGTGACGTAGAGCACGATCACGAGGATGAGCACCAGCAGCGTCAGGTTGAACAACAGGTGCCGCGGCAGCGACACGACGCGGGACATGCGCACCACCCTGAAGGGCACCGTGCCGCCGTCGGGCAGGCGCACGCTCACATCGTAGCGCTGCGCGCCCGGCCCCCGGGGAGCTACCTCGTGCGCTCCGAGGAAGGGCGCCGACACTGCAATCGCCGGCGGCGCCGCGGCCGGCGTGGCGCGCACCTCGACCGCGTAGCCCGGGCCCAGGGCCGCGCGCAGCTGATCCCGCAGGCTCCGTTCGAAGTCCGTCAGCACTGGCAGAGGAATGAAGCTGTGCGGGCCGGGCTCGGGGCCGCGCTCGGGGCCACCGGGTGGTCCGGGCGGCGGGTGTGCCGGGTCACCCGGCGGCATGAGCGGCCAATGCCCTCGCTCGGGTGGCGCCGCCAAGAGCCTCTCGAGCGCCCCGGCGCGCTCGGCGGGGCCTAAGGGCTGTAGCATCAGAGTGGTCTCCGCCACCCGGCGCGCCCACTCGCGCACGCTCCACTGCTGTACGAAGCGCTCGTGCTCCTGGGCGATGAGAAAGAGCGCCGCCACCTCCGCGAGGACCACGGCGCAGACCGTGGCGGCGAGCAGCCGTCCGAAGAGTGATTGCGGCCAGAGCGGGAGGCGCATCGTCGCAGAGCCGGAGCCTCAGTCGGACGCCACCGCGACGCCGACCACGTAGCCCTCGCCGTATACGGTCTTGATGATCTGCGGCGCGCGCGCGTCGTCGCCGAGGATCTGCCGCAGGCGGCTGACGCGCACGTCGATGCTGCGATCGAAGGGATCGGCGTCGCGGCCGCGCAGCAGCTCCGTCAGCTGGGCACGGCTCAGCACGCGGTTGCCGGCCGCGAGCAGTATCGCGAGCAGTCGGTACTCGGCGCCGCTGAGCGCGACCTCCCGGCCGGAGGTCTCTTTCAGGGTGCGGGTGACCGTGTCGAGCCGCCAGCCGCCGAAGGAGAAGCCGCGGACGCTCTCGGGGCTCGGATCGCGGGGCGCGTGCGCGGTGCGGCGCAGGATCGCCTTGATCCGTCCGAGGAGCTCGCGTGGATTGAAGGGCTTCGGAAGGTAATCATCCGCGCCGAGCTCGAGCCCGACGATGCGGTCGACGTCCTCGCCGCGCGCGGTCAGCATGATGATCGGCACCTGCGAGCGGCTGCGGAGCTCGCGGCAGAGCGTCAGCCCATCCTCCCCCGGCAGCATCAGATCGAGCACCAGCAGATCCACGTGCGAGCGCTCCATGACGCGGCGCATTTCCTTTCCGTCGGCGACGGCGGTGGTGCGGAAATCGTGCTTCTCGAGATACTGGGCCAGCAGGCCGCGGATCTCGCGATCGTCGTCGACGATGAGAAGATGGGGGCGCTGGCTCATCCGGCTTCGCGGGGTGGCTACGCCCGAGGATACTTCCGCCATGGAGTTCCTGACAGCGAATGCGGGCGCGAGTTTGTAAGCGACTGTAGGCCTCGTGCCGCAGCAGCCTTCAGAGCTCTGGCGCCCGCTCGAGGGGGCCCGAGTGAAAACGCAGCAGCCGGTCGGCGGTTGTCGCGAGCTGCGCCTCGCGCGAGGCGAGCGCCTCGAGGCGGCTCCGCCACTCCTGCGGGGCGGCCGTGCGCGCGAAGTCGATGTACAGCTCGAAGTGGCGCGCCTCGGAGGCCGAGAGCTCCTCGTACAGCCGCTCGAGCGGCGGCGGCACGTGCGGGGCGAGGAGCGCAAAGCGCTCCGCCGAGCGCGCCTCGATCAGCGCCGCGGCGAGCAGCAGATCGAGCTTGCGGCAGGGCTCGCCGCTGCGCAACACCGAGCGCAGTCCATGCGCGTAGCGGCCGGGGCGCTGCCGCGCGAACGCGACCCCGAGTGCGCCGAGGGCCTTCTGCACCTGCTCGAAGTGCCTGAGCTCCTCGCGCGCCAGGCGCGAGAGCGCGAGCGCGAGCCGAGTGTCCTCGGCGTACGCGAACATGAGCGCGAGCGCGCTCGAGGCGGCTTTCTTCTCGCAGTTGGCGTGATCGAGCAGCAGCTCCGGCAGATGGCTCAGGGCGTCCTCGACCCACGCCGGCGGGGTGGGCGCCTCGAGGATCGAGGCGCGGTCCGCCGCGGCCGGCGCGGGAGCGGCCGCAGCGCTCATCCCGAGATCCCGCGCGCCAGCCACGCATCGAGCGTGTGCTGCAGCGCCTCGGCCGCCTCCTCCGCCGTAGCGATGCGATCCGCCGGCGTCTTCGCCAGCAGCCGCTCGAGGAGCGGCTGCACGGCCTCGAACTGCGCCGGCAGCCGCGGGATCGGCTCCTTGCGGTGCTTGTAGACGATCGCCATCGGGTTCTCGGCGCGGTAGGGCTTCTGGCCGGTGAGCATCTCGAAGAGGATGACGCCGAGGCTGTAGAGGTCGCTGCGCGCATCGAGCGGCTCGGCGTGGCCCTGCTCCGGGCTCATGTAGTGCGGCGTGCCGAAGATGGTGCCGCTGTCGGTGAGGTCGAGCGCGAGCGCCAGGTCCTTGGAGAGGCCGAAGTCGATCAGGGCGACGCTGCCGTCGTGGCGCAGCATGATGTTGCCGGGCTTGAGATCCCGATGCAGCACTCCCGCGCCGTGGACGGCGGCGAGCGAGCGTGCGATCGCGGCCGCGAGCCGCAGCGCCTCTCGCGGTGCGAGCGACGCGCGCATGCGCCGGCGCAGATCGCCGAGCTCGAAGTACTCCATCACGAGCCACGCATGCTCATCGCTGACCCCGAGGTCATGCAGGCGCACCACCGCCGTGCTGTTGATGCGCTGGGCGATCTCGTGCTCCTGCAGGAAGCGCTGGAACATGTCGACGGGCTGGCTCTCCTCGTCCTGGCGGTCGCGCGCGACCTTGAGCGCCACCAGCCTCCCGGCGCGCTCGCTCTCGCCGACGAAGAGATCGCTCGTGGGGCCCGACGCCAGGCGGCGGATGAAGCGATAGCCGCGGATGAAGGCGTCGCCGAAGCGCTGGGTCTCGCGTCCCGCGCGGCTGCTGCGCCAGACCGCCCGGGCCAGCGCCTGACGCTGCTCCGCCGCCACCAGCACCTGCGCGAAGGTGTCCCGCTCGAGCTCCTCGCGGCTCAAGGTGTAGGCCCCGAGCGCGCACGCCTCGCGCGTCTCCGAGAGGTCCGCGTCGGTGAGCAGCACAAGCGGCGCAAAGCCGGCGCGGCTCGCGAGCTCGCGCGCCCAGTTGAGGCCACGGCCGCCGGGCCAGGAGTCCGCCAGCAGCACCGCATCGAAACCCTGGGCCAGGAACTCCGGCGCCAGCGCTCCCTGCGAGACGGGGCTGTGCACGGTGAGCTGCGCCTGCGGCCGCCATGAGGCGAGCCGCTCCCGGATATAATCGCAGCGGGCCGCGTCTTCCTCGATCAACAGCAATCGCATCACGCGGAATTACAGCACGCGCGGGCGCGTGCCGCCATGAAGCGCCTCGAGGGCGCGCGCCGCATCCGCGGCCAGCTTAAGTCCAATCACCAGATCCCCGACGTTGGTGCCGGTGGGACCCAGGTGCACCAGATCGCCGCTCGCCGCGAGCGCGGGCGCGGAATCCGCCCTCTCGAGGCCGCGCTCCGCGTCGAGCTCCGCGAGCGCGATCCGCGCGCAAGTGTCGGCGTCCACGAGGGCGCCCGCGTCCTCGGTGACGCCGTCGCTCCCGTCGGTGCCGGCGGCCAGCAGCATCAGCTCCGGGCGGCCCGCGATGAGGCGCGCCACTGCCAGCGCGAGGTGCTGGTTGCGCCCGCCGCGCCCGGGATGCGGCGGCAGCATCACGGTCGACTCGCCACCCCAGACGTGCAGCTGCGCCGTGCCCGTGTGCAGCTCGCGCGCGAAGCGGGCCGCGAGCCGCACGGCCTCTCCCGCGAAGCGCCGCCCCGGCGGGTGCACGGTGAGGCCGAGCGCCGCGGCCGCCACCGCGACCGCCGCCACCGCCTGATCGACCGAGGCCACCACCTGCCGCTCGATGCGATCGTGGCCCTCCGCGGCGGGGCCCATGAGTCCTGAGCCGATGACCCGCGGGTCGTCGTCCGGCACGTCCGAGATGAACAGCGCCCGCGCCGGACGGCCGCGCAGCCGGCCTGCGAGTCGCCCCCCCTTGATGCGCGACAGCGCCGCCCGCCGGCGGTTCAACTCGCCGATGGCGAGCCCCTCGGCGAAGGCCCGGCGCGTCAGCGCCTCGAGGTCGGGGAGCGTGACGCCGGCCTCCGGCACCTCGACGAGGCTCGAGGCGCCGCCGGAGATGAGAAACAGCGGCTCGACCTCGCCCGGGAGGCTCTCCACCCACGCGAGCAGCCGCCCGCCGGCCGCGAGCGAGCGCTCATCCGGCACCGGATGGGCGCCGATGAGGACTTCGGCGCCGAGACGGGCGATTTCCGGGGAGAGGGGAGCATCGCGCGTGATGAGGAGCGCGCGCTCGATGGCGCCGCCGAGCGCATCGTATGCGCCGAGCGCCATGGACTCGGCGGCCTTGCCGACCCCGGCCAGCCACACGGGAGCCGCGGGGTGTTGGGGCCTCGCGAGCGCCTCGCGCACACAGCGCCGCCCCTCGACGCGCCGCAGGCCCGTCTCGAGGAGGGCGAGCAGCAGCGCGCGGCGCGGGTCGCCGCCGTCCGGGAGCTCAGCTGCCGCGGACGACTTTGAGCTTGCCGTGCCGCTCGCGGCGCGCGTGCTTCGCCGCATCCGAGCGCTCCAGCTGCAGCCGCCCGAGATATTCGGGCGTGACGTCTCCGGTCACGTATTCGCCCGAGAAGCAGGAGGTGTCGAACTCCTCGATGCGCGCATCCTCGTGCTTGCAGGCTGCGATCAGGTCGGTGAGGTCCTGGTACACCAGCCAGTCCGCGCCGATGAGGCGCGCCACCTCCTCCACCGTGCGGCCGCTCGCGACCAGCTCGCTCGCCGCCGGCATGTCGATTCCGTAGACGTTCGGGAAGCGCACGGGAGGGGCGGCGGAGGCGAAGTACACCTTCTTCGCGCCGGCTTCGCGGGCGAGCTCGATGATCTGCGCCGAAGTCGTGCCGCGGACGATCGAGTCGTCGATCAGCAGCACCGTCTTGCCGCGGAACTCGAGATCGATGGCGTTGAGCTTGCGCCGCACCGACTTCTCCCGCTCGTCCTGCCCGGGCATGATGAAGGTGCGGCCGATGTAGCGGTTCTTGATGAAGCCCTCGCGGTACTTGACGGAGAGCCGCTGCGCGAGCTGCAGCGCGCTGGTGCGGCTGGTGTCCGGGACCGGGATGACCACGTCGATGTCGTGCCTGGGGCGCTCGCGCAGGATCTTGTCCGCCAGGCGATCGCCCATGCGCATGCGGGCGCGGTAAACGGAGATGTTGTCGATCTTCGAGTCGGGGCGCGCGAAGTACACGTATTCGAAGATGCAGGGGGTGTGGCGCGGCGTCGCGACGCACTGCTGCGTGTGGAGCCGGCCCTGCTCGTCGATGAACACCGCCTCCCCCGGCGTCACGTCGCGCACCAGGCGGAACGAGAGGGCATCGAGCGCCACGCTCTCGGAAGCGAGCATCCATTCGGTGCCGCGCGCGGTGCTGCGCTCGCCGAGCACCAGCGGGCGGATACCGTTCGGGTCGCGAAAGCCGAGGATGCCGTGGCCGATGATCATCGCCACCACGGCGTAGCCGCCGCGGCAGCGGCGGTATACCGCGGTGAGCGCGGCGAACACGTCCGCGGGCGTCACGCGAGCGGTGCCGACCCGCTGCAGCTCGGAAGCGAAGACGTTCAGCAGCACCTCGGAATCCGAGGTGGTGTTGAGGTGACGGCGGTCCTCGCGGATCAGGATCTCCGCGAGCTCGGTGGCGTTGGTGAGGTTGCCGTTGTGCCCGAGGCAGATGCCGTAGGGCGCGTTGACGTAGAACGGCTGCGCCTCGGAGGCGCTGTCGCAGCCGGCGGTCGGATAGCGCACGTGGCCGATGCCGACGTTGCCCTTGAGCTCGAGCATGTGATGCTGCTGGAAGACGTCGCGCACGAGTCCGCTGCCCTTGCGCACGTAGAGCTCGCCCTCGCCGCAGGTGGTGATGCCGGCGGCGTCCTGGCCGCGATGCTGCAGCACCGTGAGAGCGTCATAGAGACGCTGGTTTACGGCGCCCACTCCGACGATGCCGACGATGCCGCACATGTGTAACTTCAGCTCCTCAGACCCGCACCCGCGCTTCGCCCGCGTGCCGCACCACCATCGGCGGCTCGCCCACGAGCTTGCGCAGCCCGTTCGCGACCGACGCCCCGTAGGGGATGAGCCGCGAGTGGCTCCACCAGTACTCGTCCTCGAGCTTGAGGAGCTGGCCGAGGATCACGAACACTCCGAGCAGCACCGCGCCCCGCAGCAAACCGAAGACGAAACCGAGCAACCGATCCATGCCGCTGAACATCGACAGCCGCACGAAATGTGCGAGGGTTGCGCCGACGCCGGCGCCGAGGAGCAGCACCAGCACGACGATGATCACGCGCGCCGCCCAGGGCCGCACCCCGGAGTCGGACATGAGTCCCCCGAGGTGCGGCGCGATGAGATCCGTGAAGTGCCAGGCGAGAAACAGCGCGATGACCCAGGCGGCGAACGCGATCACCTCGCGCAGGAATCCTCGCCAGGCGCCGACGATCGCGGAAGCGATGACGGCAACGATCACCAGGTAGTCGGTCAGATTCATCGCAACCCGTCGCGGGCGCACCTGTCGGGCGCGGCGCGGATTGTACAAGAGCGGCGCACGCCTTGCCCGAGGCGCACATCACGCGCCCGCGGCGTTACTTCGGCACGATCGCGCCACTGTGACCTGCCGCATGCAGCTGCGCGGCGAGCTGTGTAGCGGCCGCGCGGTCCTGCCCGGGTCCGACCCGCACCCGGAACAGCCGCCGCCCGGAGCTCTCCTGCGAGACGCTCACCTTGAAGCCCCGCGCCCTCACCTGGCGCGCCAGTCGCTCGGCGTTCGCGTGTTGCGCGAAGCTGCCGAGCTGCACGACCCACCCTCCCGGGCCGCCCGCGCCGCTCGCCGGGCCCGAGGTTGCGGGCGTTGTCACCCGCTTCGCCGGCGGCGGCGCGGAAGGCTCCGGCGGTGGCGCGCCCTGGGGCGCCGCGGAAGCCTTGTCCGCCAGCGTTGCCCGGTCCGCCGCGGCGGCTCGTGTCTCTCGCGGCGCGGCCTCGACGGGCGGCGGAAACGCCGGCGCCGCCTCGAGAGGGACGGGCGGCTCGGGTGCGGCGCGCTCGGCGTCGGCGTTGCGCGGATGAGCCTCGTCCGAGAGGTTGATGGTGTAGGAACGTAATGGCGCACCTTCCCCGGAGGGCGTGACGGCCGCCGTGTGCGGCGCGGACCGGATCGGGCCGGTCAACACCTCGGGCACCAACAGCACGATCAGCGCCACGAGAATGATTGCGCCCGTCAGCCGTTCTTTCACTTAGGTCCCCTCACGATGGGGGCGAAACCGCGAAAGCCAAGCGCGGTGCACCGCCGCGCGAGCGTTACGGACGCCGCGCTGGCTGCGGGCTCGCACTTAGTATATCCGAAGCCATTCGAGCGCCGGCCCCACGGTGTGGACTGATCCAAAGACGACGACCCGGTCTCCGGGCCGTGCCGCCGCGCGCGCGAGCTCGCAGCCCGCAGTGACCGAGTCGGCGAGCTGGATCTCGCCCCGCGGCCGCCCGAGCCGCTCCGCGAGCTGCCCGGCGCTGCTGCCGCGCGCACCGGGCAGCGTGCACAGGATCCAGTGATCGATGAGGCCGGCGAGCGCCGCGGCGATTCCCCCGGCGTCCTTGTCCGCGAGCACTCCGATGACCGCGAGGGTCCGTGCCCGCGCGCGCTCCCCGCCCTCGGCGCCCGGCATCGCTCGCTCGCGCAGCTGTCTCGAGAGCACCTCGGCCGCAGGCGGGTTGTGCGCAATATCGAGGATCCACTCCACCTCGCCCGGCACCACCTGGAAGCGCCCGGGGAGCCGCACCGCGCGCAGCGCGCCGCTCACCGCACCTTCCTCGAGCGGCGCGAGGCGCGCGGCGAGACGGCGGACCGCCGCCCGCGAGCCTGCGTCGCGCGCGAGCGCCTCGACGGCGGCGAGGGCCGTGGCGGCGTTGCGATACTGGATGGAGCCGGCGAGCGCCGACGGCGGGAGCGCGCGCAGTGCCAGCTCGAGCCCTTCGTAGTCCCAGCTCTCCCCGCGCAGCCGCCAGCTGAAATCGCGCTCCGCGATCACCGCTCGCGCCCCGAGCGACTCGATCGCGGCAGCGACGCTCGCGGGCATCTCCGGCGTGCCGAGCACCGCGGGGCGCCCCGCGCGGAAGATGCCCGCTTTCTCGGCGCCGATGAGGTCGAGCGTGCCGCCGAGCCAGTCGCTGTGATCGAAGCCGACCGAGACGAGCACCGCGACATCGGCCGCCACGAGGTTGGTGGCATCGAGGCGCCCCCCGAGCCCCACCTCGAGGAGCGCCACATCGACCGCACGGTCCGCGAAGATCACGAGCGCCGCCAGCGTGTTGTATTCGAAGAAGGTGAGCGTGGTCGCCCCGCGCGCCGCCTCGATGCGCTCGAACGCCGCGATCAGCTCGGAATCGGCGGCCTCGCGGCCCTTGAGGCGGATGCGCTCGTTGTACTTCAGCAGGTGCGGCGAGGTGAACATGCCGGTCGAGGCTCCGAGCGCCCCGAAGAGCGCCTCGAGGTGCGCCACGACCGAGCCCTTGCCGTTGGTGCCGGCCACGGTGATCACCGGGAACTCGGGCGCCTCGATCCCGAGCGCGCGCGCCACGGCGGCCACGCGCGTCAGCTCGAGGTCGATGCTCTTCGGATGCACCGCCTCCTGCAGCGTGAGCCACTCGGCGAGCGTGCGCATGGGGTCCGATGTGCGAAGCGGGCGCGGCCTTCAGGCGGCGGCCGCCGGGAGCTTCAGCAGCAGCCGCAGGAGCGCCGCGATCCGGTCGCCCATCTCGCGGCGGTCGACGATCATGTCGAGCGCGCCGTGCTCGAGCAGGAACTCGCTGCGCTGAAAGCCCTCGGGCAGCGTCTCGCGCACGGTCTGCTGGATGACCCGCGGGCCCGCAAAGCCGATGAGCGCGCGCGGCTCGGCGAGGTTCAGGTCACCGAGCAGCGCGAGGCTCGCCGACACGCCGCCGGTGGTCGGATCGGTCAGCACCGAGATGAAGGGCAGGTGCGCCTGCGCCAGGCGCGAGAGCGCCGCCGCGGTCTTCGCCATCTGCAGCAGCGAATACAGCGCCTCCTGCATGCGCGCCCCGCCGCTCGCGGAGAAGCACATGAGCGGCCGCCGTTCCTGGATGCAGTAGTCCACGGCGCGCTTGAAGCGCTCGCCGACCACCGATCCCATCGAGCCGCCGAGGAACTGGAACTCGAACGCGCAACTCACCACCGGCAGGCCGTGCAGCGTGCCCGCGAGCACCACCAGCGCATCGCTCTCGCCGGTCGCCTTCTGCGCCTGGGCGAGGCGGTCGCGGTAGCGCTTGCTGTCGCGGAACTTGAGCGGATCCTCCGGGGAGATGGTGGCGCCGATCTCGGACGTCGTACCGGGATCGAGGAAGCGCTCGAGGCGCTCGCGCGCGCCGATGCGCATGTGGTGACTGCACTTGGGGCAGACATAGAGGTTGCGCTCGAGCTCGGCGCGATAGAGCACCGCATCGCAGGCCGGGCACTTGATCCACAGTCCCTCCGGGACCGAGCGCGAGCGCCGCTCGGTCTTGATACGGGAGGGCATGATCTTGTCGAACCAGGACATTCTTAGCGCGCCCACACGGGCTCGAGGCCGAATCCTGCGATCATAGCCGATCGGGCCCCGTGCCCCTCGTGCCCGGGCGCCGCCGGCAGCCCGAACGCTTCCCCGTAGCGCACCGACATGAGATAGAGGCCCGCGGCAGGCGCCGTGGCGGCGTTACGCGTGCGGTCGCGCCCCTCGAGCACCTCGCCCGCAAAGGAAGGGGGCGCCTCGGCCTTGCCGATGGCGATGAGAAGTCCCGCGATGTTGCGCATCATGTGGTGGAGGAACGCGTTCGCGGTCGCCTCGATGAGGATCCAGTCGCCGCGGCGTTCGACGGTCAGGCGCTCCATGCGCCGGATCGGCGATCGGGCCTGGCATTCCGAGGAGCGGAAGGCGCTGAAGTCGTGCTCGCCGTGCAGCATGGCGGCCGCCTGCGCCATGCGCTCCTCATCGAGCGGCCGGTGCACCCACGCGGCACGGTGTGCAGTGAGCGCCGAGCGGGCCGTGCGGTTCAGGATCAGGTAACGATAGGTACGCGCCTCGGCGCAGTAGCGCGCGTGGAAGTGCGCCGGCACCGGCACCGCCCACGAGAGGCTGACATCGACGGGCAGCCCGCTGTTGGCTCCGAGGACCCAGCCGCGCCCGCTCCGCAGCGCATGCGTGTCGAAGTGCGCCACCTGACCGAAGGCGTGCACGCCGGCGTCCGTGCGCCCGGCGCACGTGAGGGTTACGGGCTCGGCTGCGACGCTGCCGAGGGCGCGCTCGGCGATCGTCTGGACGGTCGCCCGCTCGGCCTGCGCCTGCCAGCCCGCGTAGGCGAAGCCGTCGTACTCGATCCCGACGGCGATCCTCTCCATGCGCGCTGCACCCGCAACGAAAACCGGCCGGTTGTTCGCGGCCACAGGCCGCGGTTCTTCTTAGCCGCCGGCGCTTGAGTCCACTACCCCGGCAGCGACTCCATCAGGCGCTGCGCTTCCTGCTTCTGCGCCGCCGAGCCTTCCGCGAGCACTTCCTCGAGAATGTTGCGCGCGCCGTCCGGGTCGCCCATGTCCATGTAGGCCCGGGCCAGATCGAGCTTGGTGCCGACCTCGCTCATGGTGACCGGCTCGAGGTCCGGGAGCGCCAGGTCCTCCGAAGACAGTCGCTGCGTGGCGGCGAACGCGGTGTCCGGCACGCTGGCCGTGCCGACGTCGACGTCGATGTGCCCGCCGTTGGCCGCGTGGCTGCCGGTGGCGTCGCCGACGTCGAGATCCACTCCCCCGCCGTGCAGTGACGGGTGCGTGCTGCTCGCCTCGCCGATGTCGACATCGACCGAGTGCGCCCCGAGCGCCGCGAGGCGCGAGGTCGCCGAGGCGTCCTGGAGGGCGAGGCTCGTCTGCGTGAGCGCCGCTTCGAGCTCGTCCTGGTCGAACTGCCAGGCACCGGTCTGACCGTGCTCGTCTTTCTTGGCGCGCCGCTGCGCGTCATCCATGACCTTACGGGAGCGATCGTCGAGGCCCGCCACCAGCGTGGGACCCTCCGCCCCCGCCGCGGCCGCCGGTCCCGGCTGTTCCACCGTGTCGACCTGCCCCACATCGAGCCCGAGGTCATCGAGGGCGAGCTCCGCAGTCTGGTCGGCGCTCTTGAGCGCCGTCTCCACTTTCTGACGTATGGTGGGCTGATCCTGCGTGAACGTCGGCTGCTCGACGGTCGGCGCGTCGACCTCGGTGGTGGTGGTAAGGTCCTGACGCAGGCGCGCCGTCATCTGGCGCGTCGTTCCGGTGGCGCCGAGGCCCCCGAGCGCGGCGTTGCGGTCGGTGACATTGGTCGGCGAGTCCGCCTGATCGCCCATGGCCGCGCCGATATCCAGATCCACGGTCCCTTGCCCGTCGGCTGTGCCCGGCTCGCCGAGCAGATCGAAGTCCACGCGGCTCTGTCCGCCTTCGAGGTCGAGGTCCACGCCCCCGGCCATCGCGCCGCTCACCGCGCCGGCGCCCGAGAACAACGGATCCTCGGGCGCGAGCTGCTTGCCCATGATGAGGATCTTCTCCCACTCGCCGGGGGCCGCTTCGTCGCGGCTGTCGGCGAGCTCCCGGGCCGTCTGCAGGAACTGCTCCTTGTTCCCCCACACGAAAAACACTTCGAGGAGCTTCAGCCTCAGATCGCGCCGCGCGGGCTCGCGGCCGATCGCGATGCGGATCAGATCCGCGGCCTGGTCGTACAGGCCGTACGCCATGTGGAAGTCGGCCTCGGCGAGGGGGTCGCCCTGGTCGAGGTTGATCGCGGTCTCGCTGCTGATCGTCTCGTCGGCGGTGACATGCCGTGCTGGCGCCGCCTCGGCCGCTCCGAGCGAGAGGCGCGGCCGCTCGTGCGTGCCGGATTCCTCGACGACGAAGCCCGGCTCGCGGGAGGCGGGCTCGGTCGCGCGCATCGGCGGCTCGCCCGATGCGAATCCGCGGGAAGCGAACCCGCGGCTCGGCGGCGAGGCCTCCACGGCTTCGGCGCCCGCGACGGCGAGGCGCCCGAGGGAGTCATCGAACTGCGCCGCGCGCTGCGCACGCACGAAGCGTGCGGCGATCACTCCGACGACCGCGAGCATCACGAGCGCGAGCGCCCACCAGTAGCCCTCCAGCGTGTCGAGGAGCGACTCACCGGCGGCGCTCTCGGGCGGCACCGGCGCAGGCTTTGCGCTCTGCGGCGCGGGGGGCGGCGGCGCGGCGGCCTCGGGCGGCGCGGCGGCCTCGGGCGGCTTCTCCTCGGTTATCGGAGCGGGTGGCGGCGGCGGAGCGGCCTGCGTCACCGGAGCCTGCTCGACCGGTCGCTGCGCCGCAGGGGGTGGCACCTGCGCCACGGGCGGCGGCGGCGCGGCGGCGGCGGGCGCCCGTTTGGCGGCAAGCTCCGACTGCAACCGCGCAAGCTCTGCGTTCTTCAGCTCGAGCAGCCGCTTGGATTCGGCGAGCTGCCCTTCGAGGTCGTGCACCTGGCCCTGCAGCCGGCTGACCTCGGCGCCGCTCGAGGCACCGGGCGTCGCGCCCACCGAGGCCGACTCCGACGGGGTTACGAGCTTCAGCCGCCCGGCCTGCTCGCCCGAGGAGGCGGTCGGGGCCCCACCGCTCGAGCGCCAGGCGGCGTACTGACGACGGATCTCGGCCGCCGCCTCGGCCGCAGAGACGGCCGTGGCCTGCGCCTCGCCAGGGATGCGCATCACTGCGCCCGAGCGCATCACGTTCATGTTCCGATCGAAAGCACGCGGGTTGGCCTGGTAGATGGCCAGCATCCAGCTGTGGGTGCGGGCGGAATTCGCGCTCGCGCCGGCGGCGTCGCTGGCGATCGCCGTGAGCGTCTCGCCGCGCTGGACGACGTGCATCGAGCCTGCGGTCGAGTCGGAGCTCGCGGGAGGCGCGCCGCGGGGCGCCGCGGGCGCCGCCTCGGCGGGTGGGTCGGGCTGCGGTGCCGCGGGCGCGGCGACCGGCGGGGCGTCGGCGCTGCGCGCGATCGCCCCTTCACGCGTGCCGACGCCGGTCGCGGGGGCGGTCACCGGTGCGCTGGCGACGGCGGATTGACCCGGCGTATACACCGGCGGATCGAGCAGCATGGTGTACTCGCGCACCAGGTGCCCGCGCGACCAGCTCACCTCGAGCAGGACCGTCATGAACGGCTCGGAGATGGCCTCCGTGGATTTGAGCTTGAGCACCTCGCTACCGTTGGGCGAGTGCACCACGTGGACCTGGACGCCGGCGAGGTAGGCCGGCCACTCGAGCCCGTAGCGGGCGAACGTCTCGCGCGAGGCAAGCTGTGCCTGGAGCGTGTTTACCTCGTCGGGCGCAACGTCGACCAGCTCGACCTCCGCATCGAGCGGCGCGTTGAGCGGCGACAGGAGACGGATGTCTCCAAGACCCAAGGCAAACGCCGCCGACGGCAAGGCCAGCAGCAATGCCAGCGCCCGGTTTGAGCGTTTGGCAACCATCAGGGCACCCCGAAAGGCATTATCGGACCAAATGTCCTATGAAAACAAAAGGGTAGGCCACAGGATGCGACCCCCTTAGAAATAACGCCGCAATATAACTTAAATAGGCTGCTGCACCAAAGCCCGGTTCCCCGGAACCCACTGCGCAGCCACGCTTTTATACGCATGGTCGGGGGCAATCCATAAGTCAAGTCCTCGCCCAAGGGGCAGAATCTTCACGGATTCTCGGGGCATAAACTGTGTCGCGGTTCGCTGCCTCGGGAGCCACCGTGGAGTACGGGCGCGTCCGCCGCCCGTCCGGGAATGCGACGCGGGCCGCTTTGCGCAGTAGTTCACGCTGCGGTCAGCGGCGGGACGCTGCGGTGATATCCGGAGTCGGTGACTTCACGTCCGCGTTCTGCGCGCGGTGCCGCAGGTAATGGTCCATCAGCACTATGGCGAGCATGGCCTCGGCGATCGGCGTGGCCCGCAGTCCTACGCAGGGGTCGTGCCGCCCGGTGGTCACGACCTCGACCGGATTGCCCGCGACGTCGATGGTCTGCCCCGGCAGCTGGATGCTGGAGGTGGGTTTGAGGGTCAGGTGCGCGATGATGTCCTGACCGGAGGAGATGCCGCCGAGGGTCCCGCCGGCGTGGTTGCTGCGAAAGCCCTGCGGAGCGAGCTCGTCGCGGTGCTCGCTGCCGCGCTGCGCGGCGGCGCGGGTGCCGGCGCCGATCTCGACCGCCTTCACGGCGTTGATGCTCATGAGCGCGTGCGCGATGTCCGCGTCCAGCCGATCGAACACCGGCTCGCCGAGCCCGGGCGGCACGCCGCTCGCCACCACCGTGACGCGCGCGCCGATCGAGTCGCCCTCCGCGCGCACTTTCCAGATGAGCTCCTCGAGCTCGGCGAGCCGGGAGGGGTCCGGACAGAAGAACGGATTCTGGTAGGCGAAGGCGGGATCCACCGCCTGGATCGAGAGCGGGCCGACCTGGCTCAGGTAGCCGTAGATGCGCACCCCGAGCCGTGCGGCGAGATAGCGGCGCGCGATCGCACCCGCGGCGGTCCGCATCACCGTCTCGCGCGCCGAGGAGCGCCCGCCGCCGCGGTAGTCGCGCACGCCGTATTTCTGCTGATACGTGTAGTCCGCGTGTCCGGGGCGGAAGCGGTCCTTGATCTTGTCGTAGTCGCGCGAGCGCGCGTCGGTGTTCTCGATCAGGATGCCGATCGGCGTGCCGGTCGTGTGCCCTTCGAACACGCCCGAGAGGATGCGCACCTGATCGGCCTCGCGCCGCTGGCTGACGAAATGAGAGGTGCCGGTGCGACGGCGATCGACGTCCTGCTGCAGGTCCGCCTCACTCAGCGGGAGGCCCGGCGGACAGCCGTCGACGATGCATCCCATGGCGGGCCCGTGGCTCTCGCCGAAGGTGGTCACCGTGAACAGCCTGCCGATGGTGTTGCCGGACATGGTCCTGTGTGACTCCGCGGGGCGCTGCTTCAGCTAAGCCGGCAGTTGCTCGCGCGACAGCAGGAACACCCCGCCGCCGCCGCGCTCGAACTCCAGCCACACGCAGGGCAGGCGCGGGAAGGCCCGTCGCACCGCGCTCTCGGTGTTGCCCACCTCGACGATCAGCACGCCGCGCGGACGCAGATGCCGGCGCGCCTCCTTGAGGATGATGCGCACCGAGTCCAGGCCCGCCTCGCCGGCCGCGAGCGCCACGCGCGGCTCGTGGCGGTATTCCGGCGGCAGTCGCTCGAGCTCACGCGCCCCCACGTAAGGCGGATTCGACACGATGATATCGTAGGTGGCGCGCCCGAGCGCGCGGAAGTGATCGGACTTCTTGAGCAGTACACGGCCCCCGAGACGGTGGGAGCGGACGTTGGCGCGCGCCACCTCGAGCGCCGCCTCCGAGATATCGACCGCATCGACGCGGGCGTGCGGCAGCGCCCGCGCGCAGGCGATGGCGATGCAGCCCGAGCCCGTGCCGAGATCGAGCACGCGTCGCACGCGTCGCGCGTCGATCCACGGCGCGAAGCGCCGCTCGATCAGCTCCGCGATCGGCGAGCGGGGCACGAGCACCCGCGCGTCGACCCGGATCTCGAGGCCCGCGAACCAGGTGACGCCGGTCAGGTAGGCGGCCGGGACGCGATCCTCGATGCGCCGCCTGACGAGCTCCGCCGCGCGCGCCTGCGCGCGGGGGTGGACGCGTCGCCGAAGGAGGTCCGGGCCGCCGCCATCGCGCGCCCCGATTGCGTGCAGTACCAGCGCGGCGGCTTCGTCCCGGGCATTGTCGGTGCCGTGTCCGAAGTGCACGCGCGCGCGCGCGAGCGCCCGCGCGGCGCGCGCGATGAGCTCGCCCACGGTGACGGTGCCCGCGGCGGAGGGCGCGTGTGGGGCGCGCCGCGCCCGCGCCGGCCCCGCGCGCCGGGCCCTGTGAAATAATTCGCCCATGTCGAAGGTCCGTGTCCGCCTGCTTCTCGCCGTCGCCGCGCTCGCCGCCAGCGTCGGCGGGTATTGGCTCGCGCAACAACTTGACAGGGCAGGCCCGCGCCTGACAAGCGGCACGTGGCTGCCGCAGCCGAAGGCGGTGCGCGACTTCGCGCTCACCGACACCACCGGGAGCGTCTTCACGCGGGCGAGTCTCGTGGGGGCGCCGTCGCTCGTGTTTTTCGGCTTCACGCGCTGTCCGGACGTCTGCCCGGCTACGCTCCTCGAGCTCGCGCAGGTGCGAAGGGCCGCGGCGCTCCCCACGCTGCGGGTGGTGTTCGTGAGCGTCGACCCGCAGCGCGATACGCCGGCGCTCCTCGGCACCTACGTGCACGCCTTCGATCCCGCATTCCTCGGGCTGACCGGGGCGGCGCGGTCGATCGCACCGATGGCCGCCGATTTCGGGGTGGCGGTCGATCGCGTGGAGCTGCCCGGCGGCGACTCCACCATGGACCACTCCGCGGTGGTGTTCCTGCTGGACGCCAGGGCGCGCGTCGTCGCCGTATTCACGCCGCCCTTCGAGGCGAGCCCGCTCGCGGCAGACCTGCGCCGCGCGGCGCCCTGGCTATGAGCACGTCGGCGGACATCGGCCCGGGCGGCCTGGCCGGCAGCGTGCGGACGCGGCTCTTCGTCGCGCTGCAATACCTGCTGCCGCAGCACTTCCTCTCGCGCGTGGTGCGCGCAATCACCCGCGTACGCACACCGCTCGTCCGGGAGCCGCTCATCCGCGCCTTCGACGACCGCTTCCACCCCGACATGAGCGACGCGGAGCTCTCGGACCCGCTGAGCTACGCGAGCTTCAACGCCTTCTTCACCCGGGGGCTCGTCCCCGGCGCGCGCCCGATCGATCCCGATCCGGGCTCGCTCGTCTCGCCGGTCGACGGCAGCGTGAGTCAGATCGGGCGGCTCGACGGCTCGTGGCTGGTGCAGGCCAAGGGGCGTGCCTATACGCTCGAGTCGCTCCTGGCGGCGGATCTCTCCTGGGCGCAGCACTTCAGGGCGGGCGCGTTCGCGACGTTCTACCTTGCGCCGTTCAACTACCACCGCATCCACATGCCGCTCTCCGGGCGGCTGCGCGCGGCGTGGTACGTGCCGGGGCGGCTGTTCAGCGTCGATGCCGCCACCACCGCCTCGGTTCCCGCTCTCTTCGCGCGCAACGAGCGCGTGGTGTGCGTCTTCGCGCAGGAAACGCTCGCCTTCGCCCTGGTGCTGGTGGGAGCCCTCTTCGTCGGCAGCATCGAGACCGTGTGGCACGGCGAGGTGACGCCGCGGAGCCTGCGCCATGGCACCGAGCTGCCGCTCGATGAGAGCCGCGCGCCGCTCGAGCTCGGGAAAGGCGCCGAGCTCGGCCGCTTCAACATGGGCTCCACGGTCATCCTGCTGCTGCCTCCGGGCAGGAGCGAGTGGCTGCGCCCGCTCACCCCCGGCAGCGGCGTGCGGGTGGGCCAGGCGCTCGCCCGGCTCACGTGAGGCTGACGTGAGCGGCGGCGGGGACTGGCGGCCCAGCGCCTCGCGGGCGCTCCTCGAGCGGCGCGCGGCGCTCCTCGCGTGCACGCGCGAGTTCTTTGCCGCCCGCGGCGTGCTCGAGGTCGACACCCCCGTCGTCGTCAATGCGCCGGTGAGCGAGGTGCACATCGTGAGCGCCACCGTGCAACTTGGGCGTACGCCGGCCTACCTGCATACCTCGCCCGAGTACGCCATGAAGCGGCTGCTCGCCGCCGGCAGTGGCGACATCTACCAGGTCTGTCACGTGGTGCGCGGCGCCGAGAGCGGGCGGCTGCACAACCCCGAATTCACGCTCATAGAGTGGTACCGCGTCGGTTTCCCGCTGGCGGCGCTCATGGACGAGGTGGAGGCGCTCGTGCGGCTGCTCCTCGGCCCGGCCGCCGCGCAGCGCGCGAGCGAGCGCATCAGCTATCGCGACGCGTTCCTCCGCGAGCTCGGCCTCGACCCCCTCACCGCGCCCGACGAGGCGCTCGAGGAGGCCGCGCGGCCGCTCGGATTTGCGGACCGCAGCGCCGATCGCGACGCGTGGCTCGAGCTCCTCATGGGTTCTTGGGTGGGCCCCCGCCTCGGGCGCAGCGCCCTCACCTTCGTCCACGGCTACCCCGCGAGCCAGGCGGCGCTCGCGCGACTCGACCCCGAGGAACCCCGCACCGCGCGGCGCTTCGAGCTGTACTGCGACGGCGTCGAGCTCGCCAACGGCTTTCACGAGCTCGCGTCGGCCGCCGAGCAGCGCGAGCGCTTCGAGCGCGACAACGCGCAGCGGCGGCGCCTGGGGCTCCCGGTCTGCCCGATCGATGAGCGGCTGCTCGCGGCGCTCGAGAGCGGCCTGCCGGATTCCGCCGGGGTGGCCCTCGGCTTCGAGCGCACGCTGATGCTCGCCGCCGGAGCCTCGCACATCGAGGAGGTGCTCGCCTTTCCGACGGCGCGTGCTTGAGGATCAGATGTACAAAGCAAGTATGAATGCCGGTGAATCGGTGAGGCGCAATGCATGAGCCACGCGGTCGGCCGCTACCAGTTTCACGACAAGCCCGCGGACTACGCGCGTCTCGCGCAGGAGCTCGGCGCGCTGCTCGCGGGCGAGAGCGATCCGATCGCCAACGCCGCCAACACCGCGGCGCTCGTCTTCGAGGCTCTGCCGGAGGTGAACTGGGCCGGCTTCTATTTCCTCAAGGGCGGGCAGCTCGTGGTCGGGCCCTTTCAGGGCCGCCCGGCGTGCGTGCGGATCGCGCTCGGCTCGGGCGTGTGCGGCACGGCGGCGGTGCAGCGCCGCACGCTCGTCGTGCCCGACGTGCTCGAGTTCCCGGGCCATATCGCCTGCGATCCGGCGTCGCGCTCGGAGATCGTGGTGCCGCTCATCGCCGGCGACGCGCGCGCTGGGTCGCTGCTCGGGGTGCTCGATCTCGACAGTCCGCGCGCGGCGCGCTTCGACGAGGCCGACGCCCGCGGCCTCGAGTCGCTCGCCGGGCTCTTCGTGCGGAGCATCCGGGAGACGAGCGCGCTCGAGAATCCCGCATGAGCGGCCCGCGGTCCGGGACGCGGGGGCTGGCGGCGGGGAGCGCGGCCTTTGCGATCTGGGGACTGTTCCCGCTCTACCTGCATCCCTTGAGCGGCGTGCCGGCGACGCAGGTGATCGCGCACCGCGTCGCCTGGTCGTGCCTGTTCCTCCTCGGGTGGATGCTGCTGCGCGGGCAGCTCGGACGGCTCACGGCGACCCTCACCAACCCGGCGCTCCTGGTGCGCCTCACGCTCACGGCGCTCCTCGTCAGCTGCAACTGGCTGGTGTACGTCTGGGGCGTGACGCACCAGCACATCGTCGAGACCAGCCTCGGCTACTACATCAATCCGCTGGTGAACGTGGTGCTCGGGGTGGTGGTGCTGCACGAGCGGCTGAACCGCACGCAGTGGCTCGCGGTGGCGCTCGCCGCGATCGCCGTCGGCTATCTCACCGTGCTCGCCGGGCGTCTGCCGTGGATCGCCTGTTTCCTCGCGCTCACCTTCTCGCTCTACGGACTGCTGCGCAAGGTGATCAGCGTCGAGGCGCTCCCGGGACTTGCGAGCGAGACGCTGCTGCTGCTGCCGCTCGCGGTGGCCTATCTCGGGTGGTGTCAGGTCGCGGGCACCGGCGCGCTGGGCTCCTCCGGCGCCGCCATCGATGCGCTCCTCGTCGGCAGCGGGCTGGTGACGGCGATTCCGCTCCTGCTGTTCGCTTACGGGGCGCGCCGCCTTCCTTACTCGACGGTGGGCGTGCTGCAGTACATCGCGCCGACTCTCCAGCTGCTCTGCGGCGTCGTGGTCTATCACGAGCACTTCGGGCTCGCCCGCGCTGTCGGCTTTGCGCTGATCTGGGCGGCGCTCGCGATCTACGCGGCCGATGGCCTGTGGCGGGTGCGGAGCGCGCCGCGGCTGCAGCGCGCCTGAAGTCGGCGGCCCCCGAGCCGTTCAGAGGGCGCGCCCGCCGGCGCGCCTACCCCTTGCTGCGCGAGATGTACTCGCCCGTGCGGGTGTCGATGCGGATCACTTCACCCTCGTTGATAAAGAGCGGCACCCGCACCACCGCGCCGGTCTCGAGCTTGGCGGGCTTCTGGCCGCCGGTGGCGGTGTCGCCGCGCAGCCCCGGGTCGGTCTCGATGACCTTGAGCTCGATGTGCGGCGGCGGCGTGACCACGAGCGGCACGTTGTTCCAGAGCGTCACGATGCAGACCACGCCCTCCTTGAGCCACTGCGCGTTCTCGCCCAGCGCCGACTTGCCCGCGGTGTACTGCTCGAAGTTCTCCGGCACCATGAAATGCCAGAAGTCGCCGTCCTGGTAGAGATACTGCATGTCGGTGTCGACGACGTCGGCGGTCTCGAGCGATTCGCCTGACTTGAAGGTCCGCTCGATCGTGCGGCCGGTCTTGAGGTTGCGCACCTTGATGCGGTTGAACGCCTGGCCCTTGCCCGGCTTGACGAACTCGTTCTCGATCACGGTGTAGGGCTCGCCGTCGAGGAGGACTTTGAGGCCTCCGCGGATCTCGCTGGTCGTGTAGCTGGCCATCTGACTCTCGCGCTCGCGTACCTGCGCTTCAGCGCCGGTATGCACAAAAAAGGGCCGCGTATGATAGCGGCATCGCCCGCGGCCGGGAAGCGCGCGCGCCGCTTGCCGCCGCGCACCCTCGCGCGTGGCGTGCTTTTCGCGAAGTCGCACACACGGCCGGCTGGGGACGCGGTGCTAGAATCGCGGCGCCATGCCCGGGCAGAACGCCGTTCCGCTCATCGTGCTCAGCGCCGCGCGCGAGCCCGTGGAAGCCGTCAACGGCATTCTGCGGCGTGCCGGGCAGCCCGCTCACTGCACCTGGATTCCGGCGCTGCGCGACCTCGCCGACGCGCTCACCCAGCTCAATCCCGAGCTACTCGTGCACGTCGCCGAGAGCCGCGGGGAGTTCGAGGCCGCCGTCCGGGTGCGCGACAAGCTCGCGCCCGGGGTGCCGGTGCTGCTGCTGGCGCCGGAGGTCGATGAGGCCGACATCGCGGAAGCGATGGCGCTCGGCGCGCGCGACGTCGTCACGCTCGCCAACACCGAGCGGCTGCAGGCGGTGATGCTGCGCGAGCTCGAGGTGTTTCGCACCGAGCGCAAGCTCGCCGAGACGCTGAAATCCGCTCAGGAAGCTCGCAGCCAGCTCGGCACCGTGCTGCATCGCTCGAACGACGCGATCATCCAGGTGCAGGAGGGGATCGTCGTCGATGCGAACCCCGCCTGGCTCGAGCTCTACGGCGTCGCCGAAGGCGTCAGCGGCGAGCCGGTGATGGACCTTTTCGACGATTCGACTCACGCGGCGCTGCGCGGCGCGCTGGCCGCGTGTCTCCAGGGGCGCTGGAAAGCCGATCACCCGCTGCGGGTGAACGCGCAGCTCGCCGATGGGAGCGTCCTGCCCATCGAGATGACGCTGGCGCTCGGGGAGCACGAGGGGGAGCCGTGCGTGAGCCTGATGGTGCCGTCCCGCTCGCGCGAGGAGCGCGGGGCGATCGCCCGTCCGGCCGGCGGCGGCGAAGCCCCCGGGGGCCTCTTGCCGCGGCGCGAGCTCCTCGAGGGGCTCACGCGGCGCCTGGCGACGCCCGCGCTCGGAGGCATGCGCTGCCTCGCGCTCATCTGGATCGACAAGTTCACGGATCTCGAGCGCGTGGTCGGCGTCATGGCGAGCGAGGAGATCCTGATCGAGTTCGCGCGGCTGCTGAAGGAGACCCTGCATCCGAAGGAGCTCGCCGGACACTTCGGCGGAGTGCGCTTCCTCGTGCTCCTCGAGCGCGGCAACGAGCAGGACATCAACGCCTGGAGCGAGCGGC
Source organism: Gammaproteobacteria bacterium 13_2_20CM_66_19 (assembly GCA_001914695.1). Taxonomy (GTDB): domain Bacteria; phylum Pseudomonadota; class Gammaproteobacteria; order Steroidobacterales; family Steroidobacteraceae; genus 13-2-20CM-66-19. The sequence goes on from MNCZ01000105.1 coordinate 47,034, forward strand.
TGCTCTCGCGCGTTCAGAGGCAGGTGATGCGCATCCGTGACAAGGCGGTGACGGTGACCTGCAGCCTCGGCATGTCGGTGGTGCCGTCGGCACAGGTGAAGCTCGATGCGGTGATCGCCGATGCGGCCGAGGCGGCCCGCCGCGGCGCCGCGCGCGGCGGTAATCAGAGCATCATGACGGACCGCGCCGACAACGACAGCCGTGTCATGTCGTATGACAAGGTGTGGGTCAAGCACATCAAGGCGGCGCTGATGGAGAACCGCTTCCGCCTGGTGCAGCAGCCGATCGCGAGCCTCGAGGGCGAGCGTCCCGGCATGTTCGACGTGCTGGTGCGCATGATCGATACGCAGGGGCGCGAAGTGCTGCCGTCCGAGTTCATGGCGGCCGCCGCCCGCAACGACCTGCTGAGGAACATCGACCGCTGGGTGGTCGGCGCCTCACTCTCGTTTGCGGCGCAGAAGAAGCCGGAATGCCTGTTCGTGCGCCTGTCGAAGGAGACCGTCCGCGACGCCGGCTTCCTCGAGTGGCTCGACAATCACCTGCGCGCGAGCCGCGCGGAGCCGCAGCGATTGTGCTTCCAGGTGACCGAGGAGAGCGCGACGAGCCACCTGCCGCAGGTCAAGGCGCTCGGCGCGGCGCTGCGCCAGCGGAGCTTCCGCTTTGCGCTCGAGGGCTTCGGCTCCGGGCGCGCCAGCTCGGGGCTGCTCGAGGCGGTGCCGCTCGACTTCGTGAAGATCGACGGCACCATCGTGCAGAGTCTGGCCCGCGACGAGCCGCTCCAACAGCGCGTGCGCGCCCTGGTCGAGGCCGCGCGCAAGCACGACATCCAGACCATCGGCGAGCGCGTCGAGGACGCCAACACCATGGCGGTGCTGTGGCAGGTCGGCGTGCAGTACATCCAGGGCTACTTCATCAACGAGCCCGAGCAGGTGGTGCTGCGCGCCGAGCGTTAGAAGCTCACGCCGAGTCCGAGGTCGAAGCGGTTGAAGGACGAGTTCAGCCGGAACCACTGGTAGTCGCCCTTCAGCACCACGTGCGTGCCGAGGTAGAGGTTCGCCCCGGCGGTCCATACCCGGTCATGGCTGGCCGGCCAGTAGCCGAGGTCCCCGGGGCTGCCCGAGAGCGGCACGAGTCCCGTCGGGACCACCGGGCCGCCCGTCCCGGAGTAGCTCGCGCCGAGGTTGTAGCGCTCGAAGCGCGCGAAGGCCGCGGCGCGGTAGCCGCCCTGCTCGAAGAGCTCGTAGGCGCACTGCAGGAAGTATCCGTAGAAGGACGACGGCACCGGGTTCGCAGCCCCCGGATGCGCCGCGTTGGCGGCCGCGAGGTCGCTGATCGAGCCCCGCGCGTAGAGCCCTGACAGGTCGAGCTTCCCAGGCGTCCAGCGCCCGTGCGCCTCCCATAGCGTGATCCGGGGATCGGGCTGCGCGGTGGTCGAGCCGGCCGTGAGCGGGATCCCGACCGCTTTTCCCGTGCTGATCGCACCACCGACCTCGAGCGCCGGCACACCGTAGTAGCTCACCGCGGCGTATTGCGTGAGGTGTCGGGCATTGGCCAGCGCCAGCTCCTGATGCGTAGCCTGCAGCGGCGCGACGCCGCTGTTGGCGAGCGCGAGCGCGCTCGCGTAGGGAGGAAAGGTCTGATCGAACTGCCACTTCGACAGATCGAAGCCGGTCGTGAGCCCGAGGTTCCACCCGAGCCCGAGCGGCGTGTCACCGCGCAGGCTGACGCCGCCTTCCCGCCAGGTGCTCGGGATGATGAGGGTCTCGACGAAGTTGCGCTGGACGCCGTAATAACGCGTCGGCTCGTGATGCTCGTTGAGCAGCCCGAAGGGCATCAGGAACAGCCCCCCGCGGGCGCTCACCGAATCGCCGAGGCGCCGGTCGACGTAGAACTGCTCGACCT
>MNCZ01000136.1 GCA_001914695.1 Gammaproteobacteria bacterium 13_2_20CM_66_19
TCTTCACCCACGGCGCGGACTTGAGTCCGCGCTGGCGCGCCTTGCGCGCGAGCAGTCCGGCGGCGAGCATCACCGAGGGGTTGGAGGTGTTGGTGCAGCTCGTGATCGCGGCGATGAGCACCGCGCCGTCCTCGAGCTGCAAGCGCCGTCCGTCGAGCGTCACGGGCGCGACGCCCTGCGCGGTCGCGTTGCGAGCGCGGCGCTCTTCCGCGGTCTTGCGGGCGTTCGTCCGATACACCGACTTGGCGCTCTTGAGCGGCACGCGATCCTGCGGGCGGCGCGGCCCGGCGAGACTCGGTTCCACACTGCCAAGATCTAGCTCGAGCTCGTCGCTGTAGCGGGCCGGTCTTGCGCCCTGGTTGCGCCACAGGCCCTGGGCTCTCGCATAGGCGCTCACGAGCTCGATGCGCTCGCGCGGGCGGCCGGAGAGCTCGAGGTAGCGGACGGTTTCCACATCGATCGGAAAGATGCCGCAGGTGCTGCCGTATTCCGGCGCCATGTTGGCGATCGTCGCGCGGTCGGCGAGCGGCAGGTTGGCGAGCCCGTCGCCGAAGAACTCGACGAACTTGTCGACCACCCCTTTCTTTCGCAGCATCTCGGTCACGGTGAGAACGAGATCGGTGGCGGTGGCGCCCGGCTGCAGCCGCCCGTCGAGGCGAAAGCCGATCACCTGCGGGATCAGCATGGTCACGGGTTGCCCGAGCATGGCCGCCTCGGCCTCGATGCCGCCGACGCCCCACCCGAGGACCCCTAAGCCGTTGATCATGGTGGTGTGGGAATCGGTACCGACGAGGGTGTCGGGGTACGCGCGGCGGGCGCCGCCGGCCTCGGTGTCGAAGATCACGCGCGCGAGATATTCCAGATTCACCTGGTGCACGATGCCGGTGTTGGGCGGCACCACCGAGAAATTGCGGAAGGCTGTCTGTCCCCAGCGCAGGAACGCGTAGCGCTCGCGGTTGCGCGCGAACTCCATGGCGGTATTGGCCGCGAGCGCCTTGGGCGTGCCGTATTCGTCGACCTGCACGGAGTGGTCGATGACCAGCTCGGCGGGATTCAGCGGGTTGACGCGCTCGGCGTTGCCGCCGAGGCGCACGATCGCATCGCGCATCGCGGCGAGATCCACCACGCACGGCACACCCGTGAAGTCCTGGAGGATGACGCGCGCCGGAGTGAAGGCGATCTCGTGCGACGGGGTCGCCCTCGGATCCCACTCGAGCAGCGCCTCGATGTCGGCGCGGGTCACGGTCACGCCGTCCTCGAAGCGCAGGAGGTTCTCGAGCAGGATCTTCAGCGAGTAGGGGAGCCGCGCCAGCTTGTCCTGCGGCAGCGCCGCGAGACTCCAGATCTCGTACGAGGACGCGCCGGCGGTCAGCGTCGAGCGCGCCCGGAAGCTGTTGGTCATGGGTGTCTCCGCGCGTGGGCACGCAATTATATCGGGCGCGGCGCGCGCGTGCCGCCCTCGAGGGTCCTCAGGCGGCGGCGGATTCCCTGACTCGAGGCTCGATGCTCTCGATGACGGCGCCACCGAGGCAGCGCTCGCCTTCGTAGGCGACCGCATACTGGCCGGGCGTGACGGCGCGCTGTGGCCGCTCGAAGCGCACGCGGACCGTGCCATCGGTGCGCGGCTCGAGCAGCGCCGGTTCGTCCGCCTGGCGGTAGCGCACCTTCACACCGCAGCGGAACGGCTGGCGGCGCGGGCTCGCGAGCCAGTGCCAGGCTCCGGTGGCGAGCGCCTCGCTCGAAAGGAGCGGATGATCGTGCCCCTGTACGACGATGAGCGCGTTGCGGCCGACATCCTTCGCGGCCACGTACCAGGGCAGGTGAGGGCGGCCATGCTGTCCGCCGATTCCGAGCCCCCCGCGCTGGCCGAGCGTGTGGAACGCGAGTCCCTGGTGGGTGCCGAGCCGCTCCCCCGAGGGGGACTCGATGGGTCCGGGGGTCACCGGGAGGAAGCGGGTCAGGAACGCGCGGAACGGCCGCTCGCCGATGAAGCAGATCCCGGTGCTGTCGGGCTTGTCGAACACCGGGAGCCCCGAGCGCCGCGCGCGCTCGCGCACCGCGCTCTTCTCGAGCTCGCCGAGCGGCATCAGCGTACGGGAGAGCTGCGCCCGCGACACGGCATGCAGGAAATAGCTCTGATCCTTGGCGTCGTCGCGCGCCTTGTAGAGCGCGCCGCCCTCGGGAGAGGGTTCGAGGCGCGCGTAGTGCCCGGTCGCGAAATGCGAGGCGCCGAGGCGCTGCGCCCACTCGAGCGCCACGCCGAACTTGATCTCGCGATTGCACAGCACGTCGGGATTCGGCGTGCGGCCGGCGCGATGCTCGCGCAGGAACTCGCCGAACACCTGCTCGCGGTACTGCCTGGCGAAGCTCGCGCGGTGCAGAGCAATGCCGAGCTCGGCCGCGACCGCGCGCGCGTCCTGATAGTCCTGCGCGGCGGTGCAGTAGCCGTCGTCGTCCTCCTCCCAGTTGCTCATGAAGAGGCCCTGCACGTCGTGGCCCGCATCCTTCAAGAGCAGCGCCGCGACTGCGGAGTCGACGCCCCCGGACAGCCCGACGATGACGCGCTCGCTCATAGACTCACCGCGGTGGCACCGGCGCCGCCCGCGGCCTTGAGATCGAGCCCGGCGACCGGCTCGAGCGGGCGACGCTGGCCGACGAGGTAGTCGCGCACGCAGCGCAAGACCAGGGGGCTGCGCAGCTGGGCTTCGCGCCGCTCGAGCTCCCCCGGCGAGAGCCAGTGAGTGCGAACGATGCCGCGATCGAGCTTTTGCGCAGCGTCGTGGTCGGTGACGGCGCCGGTGAAGGCGAAGCGCAGCGTGGCGCGCCCGTTGGCGGGATTGCGCCACAGGTACACGCCGAGCAGCGCCTTCGGCTCGAAGCGCCACGCGGTCTCTTCGCGCACCTCGCGCACCACGGCGGCCAGCAGCGTCTCACCGTGCTCGACGTGCCCGGCCGGCTGATTGAAGACCAGCCGCTGCCTGACACGCTCCTCCACGACCAGGAAGCGGCCGGCCCTCTCCGTGACGGCCGCGACGGTCACGTCAGGCGTTCGGGACATGGGAAAGGATTATAGCCGTCGGCGCTGCGACGGCTGCTCGGCAGTTCAGCCGCGGCGGGCGGTGCGGGTGCGCAGGCCGCGCTCGACCTCGCTGGCGTTCCACACCTGATCGAACTCCTGGAGGTACAGCCGCGCCATTACCTGATTGTTGATGTCGGCGACGCCGTCCCAGCTCTCGGCTCGCATGCGATAGACGATCGCCCGGTCGTCGGCGATCAGGTACGCGGAGGCGCGCTGCGGCGCCTGGGCGGCGGCGTAGCGGATGTCGATGCAGCTCGAGAGCCGCTTGCCCATGGCCACGAAGCGGTTGCTGTCGCGCATGACACGCGTCGGCTCGGCAAGGAGCACCCGCACCTTGGAGAAGCTGCGCGTCAGCACGAAGTGCTTGATGACCTCGAGAAAGGCCGTCTGGTCGTACAGATCCGGCTCGAGGTCGGGCGTATAGATAGTGATGCGGCGCTGCGCGGTGGCGGCGATCTCGTTGACCGCGGCGCGCACCTCGGCGAGCGAGGTGAGGACGGTCAGCGTCTCCCCGCCCTCTCGGGGCGGCGGGGTCGTGCCGCGCCCGGAGCCCGCCGACTCCGAGGCGTAGCGCGCGTTCGCGAGCTGCGCCAATGCACTGTTAGCGTCCAATTCCCCGGTCACTGCCACGAGTGGCGCCCCGTCTTCGCCTGCACGGCCGGCAGGCAGTGCCGCATCTTAGTGACCGCACTCTGATTTTCGTTGCCAAACCGGTCACGGTTTGGCCGCCGCACCCGCCCGCAGTGAGTCAAAAGCGAGGTGCAGTTCGCATTTTATAAAGGCGCCACTGTCGCCAGTTGCCGACAGTGGCGCTCGGTCAGAGCACCAGGGCGGAGGCTTGGGCGCGGCCTCAGACCTGCCGTGCCAGCTGCGCGGCGAGACCCACGTAGTCCGCCGGCCGCAGCGCCTTGAGACGTGCCTTCTCGCTCTGCGCGAGGGGCAGAGTCTCGACGAAGGCTGCGAACGCTGCGGCGTCGATCGCGCGGCCCCGGGTGAGCTCCCTCAGCCGCTCGTAGCCCCCCGGGACCCCCGCGGCGCGCAGCACCGTCTGCACGGCCTCCGCCAGCACTTCCCACGCCGCATCGAGGTCCGCGGCCATGCGCTTACGGTCGGCCTCGATCTTGGCCAGGCCGCGGCCGAGCGCGCTCCAGGCGATGAGCGCGTGTGCGAGTGCGACGCCGAGGTTGCGCAGCACGGTCGAATCGGTGAGATCCCGCTGCCAGCGGGACAGCGGGAGCTTCTCGGCGAAGTGGCGCAGCAGCGCATTGGCCACGCCACAGTTGCCCTCGGCGTTCTCGAAGTCGATCGGGTTCACCTTGTGCGGCATGGTCGATGAGCCGACCTCGCCTTCGTGCGCGCGCTGGCGTAGGTAGCCGAGCGAGATGTATCCCCAGAGGTCGCGGGCGAGATCGATGAGCACGACGTTGACCGCCGCGAGGGCGTCGCAGTACTCGCCGATCCAGTCGTGCGGTTCGATCTGCGTGGTCCAGGGGTTGTACTCGAGCGCCATCGAGCTCACGAACGCCCGCGAGACGGCCGGCCAGTCGACCGCCGGGAGCGCGAGAACGTGGGCGTTGAAGTTGCCGACTGCGCCGTTCCATTTTCCGAGGATGCTTACCGCGGACCAGCGGCGCTGCGCGCGCCTGAGGCGCGCGGCGAAGTTGGCGAGCTCCTTGCCGAGGGTGGTGGGGCTCGCCGGCTGACCGTGCGTGCGGGCCGGCATGGGCATGTCGGCGTAGCGATGCGCGAGCTCGGTCAGCTCGACGCCGCGGGCGTCGAGGGTGCCGAGCAGCGCCACGCGGGCCGCCTGCAGCAGCCGCGCGTAGCTCAGGTTATTGATGTCTTCGGAGGTGCAGCCGAAGTGCACGAGCTCGAGGGTCGCATCGGCGGCGCCGGCCCTGGCGAGCTGCTCGCGCACGTAGTATTCGACCGCCTTGACGTCGTGGTTGATGCGCGCCTCGATCGACTTGACGGCTTCCGCCGCGGCTGGCTCGGGCGCGGATGCGAGCTGGCGTGCGCACTCGCCCACCGCGGGGCTGAAGTGGGCTCCCGGCAGTTGCGGCACGGCCGCGGCCACGTGCAACAGCCACTGCGCCTCGATGCGGATGCGCTCGAGAACAAGTGCGCGCTCGGCGAGCAGGCCACGGAGCGGCGCGGCCGCTGCCTGATAGCGCCCATCCACCGGCGAGAGCGCATCGAGCGCTGACATCAGGTCGCTGCAGCTCGCGGACATGCGTTAACATGATAACGCATACAGTCGCCCGGCCGGGCCTCGGCTGCCGACTTTGGCAGCGCGGGCGGCCGCGGAGTGCGAGCATGACGAGTTCCTTCCGGGTGGAGCATGACAGCATGGGCGAGGTCAAGGTGCCGGCGGAGGCGCTGTGGGGCGCGCACACCCAGCGCGCGGTGCAGAACTTCCCCGTAAGCGGCCTCACCATGCCGCGAGCCTTCATCGCCGCGCTCGGGCTGGTGAAGCAGGCCGCGGCGCGTGCGAACAGGAGTCTGGGGCTGCTCGATGAGCGCATCGCGCAGGCGGTGGAGTCGGCCGCGGCGGAGGTCGCGGCCGGCAACCACGACGCGCAGTTCCCGATCGACGTCTTCCAGACCGGCTCCGGCACGAGCAGCAACATGAATGCGAACGAGGTTGTGGCGGCGCTGGCATCCCGGCGCCTCGGCAGCCCCGTGCACCCCAACGACCATGTCAACATGTGTCAGAGCAGCAACGACGTCATTCCGACCTGCATCCACGTGAGCGCGGCGCTCGCGGTGCGCCGCGAGCTCACCCCGGCGCTCGCGCACCTGGCCGGGGCGCTCGGCGGCCGCGAGCGCGAGCTCGCACGCATCGTCAAGACCGGGCGCACGCACCTGATGGACGCGATGCCGGTGACACTCGGTCAGGAGCTCTCGGGGTGGCGCGCCCAGATCGAGAATGGACTGGCGCGACTCGAGTCGGTGCAGCCGCGCCTCTCGGCGCTGGCGCAGGGAGGCACCGCCGTCGGCACCGGCATCAACGCGCATCCGGAGTTCGGGCGGCGATGCTGCCAGGAGCTCTCCAAGCTCACCGGCGTCACGTTTACGCCGGCGCGCAATTACTTCGAGGCCATGTCGGCGCAGGACACGGCGGTGGAGCTGTCCGGACAGCTGAAGGTCATCGCCGTGAGCCTCATGAAGATCGCCAACGACCTGCGCCTGATGAACAGCGGGCCGCTCGCCGGACTCGGCGAGATCGCGCTGCCCCCGCTCCAACCGGGCAGCAGCATCATGCCCGGCAAGGTGAATCCGGTGATCCCCGAGGCCGCCACCATGGTGGCCGCGCAGGTCATCGGCAACGACACGAGCATCACGATCGCCGGCCAGTCGGGCAACTTCCAGCTGAACGTCATGCTGCCGGTGATCGCGCACAATCTGCTCGAGAGCATCCGGCTGCTCGCCAACGTGACGCGGTTGCTGGCCGACAGCGCCGTCGCCGGCTTCAAGGTCAACGAGGCGCGCATCGCCGCGGCGCTCGACCGCAATCCCATCCTGGTGACGGCGCTGAATCCGGTGATCGGCTACGAGAAGGGCGCCGCGATCGCGAAGAAAGCCTACGCCGAAGGGCGGCCGATCCGCGAGGTCGCCGGCGAGTCCACCAATCTGCCGCGCGAGGAGCTCGCGCGGCTGCTCGATCCGGCCGAGCTCACCCGCGGCGGCATCAAGGGCGGCACCGGCGGTGGAGGCTGAGCGCGCGGGCGCCGCAGGGCCGCGCGACTGGGCGCGGATCATCCGCGAGCGCCTGGCCGGCTCGCGCCCCTGGTCGGGGCGCTCGGCGGCCGCGAGCGCGAGCTCGCACGCATCGTCAAGACCGGGCGCACGCACCTGATGGACGCGATGCCGGTGACACTCGGTCAGGAGCTTGCGCAACCACGCGGGCCAGATCAGCTTCCCCGGCGGGCGCATCGAGAGCCGTGACGAAGGCAGTCCCCGTGCGGCGGCGCTCCGCGAGGCGCGCGAGGAGATCGGACTCGAAGAGCGCTTCGTGTCGGTGATCGGGTACCTCCCCGATCACCTGGTGATCAGCGGTTTCCGGGTGACGCCGGTGGTCGCGTTCGTGCAGCCGGGCTTCTCGCTGTCGCCGGACTCGAAGGAGGTTCAGGACACCTTCGAGGTGCCGGTCAATCATCTCTTCGATCCCGCCAGTCACCACCGCAACCGCCGCCGCTCCGCATTCACGGGCGAGGAGGTCGAGTTCTGCGACATCCCCTACGGCGAGCGCAATATCTGGGGTGCCACCGCCGGCATGCTCATGACCTTGTACCGTCTGTGCGTGGAGCCGCCCGCCGCCGATGCGGCACGGGTGGGGCCGCATGAGTGAGGCCGAGGCCGCGCTCGGCGCGCTGCTCGGGCTGATGGCGCGGCTGCGCGATCCGGAGCGCGGTTGCCCATGGGACCGCGAGCAGACTTTCGGCAGCATCGCTCCGTACACCATCGAAGAGGCCTACGAGGTGGCGGACGCCATCGAGCGCGCCGACCCGCGGCAGCTGCGCGATGAGCTCGGCGACCTGTTGTTTCAGGTCGTGTTCCATGCGCGCATGGCGGAGGAGCGCGGCTGGTTCGATTTCGCGGCCGTCGCCCGCTCGATTCACGACAAGCTGGTGCGGCGCCATCCGCACGTGTTCGCCGGAACTTCGCCCGCGCCCGAGGAGCTCGTGCGGGTCTGGGAAGAGCAGAAAGCGCAGGAGCGGGCCGAGTCGGCCGGCGGCGCCCGGGCGGCGGAAGGCGCCGTGTTGGGAGGAGTCCCCAAAGCGCTGCCGGCGCTCACTCGCGCGGCGAAGCTCGGCCGGCGCGCGGCGCGCGTGGGTTTCGACTGGCCCGAGGCATCTCAGGTGCGCGCCAAGGTGCAGGAGGAGCTCGCGGAGCTCGACCGGGCGCTCGCCGCCGTAGCCGGGCGCGGCTTCGATGCGCGCGCTCGGGAGTCGGTGGCGGATGAGCTCGGGGATCTCCTGTTCTCGATCGTCAACTGGAGCCGACACCTCGAGCTCGATGCGGAAGCGGCGCTCCGTGCGGCCAGTGCCAAGTTCGAGCGCCGCTTCGCGGCCATGGAAGCGCTGGCGCGCGCGCGTGGTCTCGATCTCAAGCAACTCTCGGCGGCCGAGTGGGACGCCCTGTGGAGCGAGGCGAAACTGAACGGCGCCTGAACGCACGCCCGACGGCTGAGATTCGCGGCTCGAGAGGCGGATGCGCTACGCTTGCGCGCACCGATGAAGACCCGCGCCGCACTCCTTGTCCTATTGTTGCCGGTGGTCGCGTGGCTCCCCGCGGCGCAGGCGGGCGCCGCGGCGCCGGACAGCCGTGCCGCACCGGCCCCCACGATGACGACGAGCGCGGTCTCGATGGACCAGGCGGTCAAGATGGTCGAGCGGCGCTTTCACGCCCGGGTAGTCAAGGCCGAGACGGAAAGAGACAACGGCCGCACGGTCTACGTGCTGCGCCTCCTGAACGATGCGGGCAAGGTGTGGACCGTGCGGGTGGACGCCAGGGACGGGGTGGTTCAATAGGCGCGCTAAGATAAAGGGGAGGCATGCGCGTACTGGTGGTCGAGGACGAGGCGACGCTGCGCGATTCGCTGCAGGAGCGCCTCGCCGCTGCGGGCTTCACGGTGGATGTGGCGCGCGACGGCAACGAGGGGTTGTTTGCCGGACTCGAATATCCGCTCGACGTGGCCATCGTCGACCTCGGGCTCCCGAATCTGCCAGGCCTCGAGGTGATCCGCCGCCTGCGGGCCGCGCGCAAGACTTTCCCGATCCTGATACTCACGGCGCGCGACAACTGGCAGGACAAGGTCGAGGGGCTGCAGGCGGGCGCGGACGACTACGTCGCCAAGCCCTTTCACTTCGAGGAGGTGCTCGCGCGACTGCAGGCGCTGCTGCGGCGCGCGGGCGGCTGGGCGAGCCCGCAGCTCACGTGCGGAAGCGTATCGTTGGATACGCGCGCGCAGAGCGTGCAGGTCGGCGGCGCGCCAGTGGAGCTCACCACGTTCGAGTACCGCATCCTCGAGCACCTCATGCTGCGCGCCGGCGATGTGATCTCCAAGACCGAGCTCACCGAGCGGCTGTACGACCAGGACTTCGAGCGCGACAGCAACGTCATCGAAGTGCTGGTCGGACGGCTGCGCCGCAAGCTCGACCCGCGGGACGAGCTGCATCCTATCGAGACGCTGCGCGGCCGGGGCTATCGCTTCGCGCTGCCGCGCGACTCGGGGTCCTGAGCCACCCGGCGCCATCGTGCACTCGCTCAGCCGGCGGTTGCTGCTATCGGTTTCCGCGCCGCTCGCGCTGTTCTTCGGCGTCATGATGGTGGTGCTCGACACCGGCTTTCGGGCGCTGTCCGAACGGACGCTGCAGGAGCTGCTCGACTCGCAGATGGTGTCCCTGATCGCGGCCGCCGAGCCGCAGCCCGACGGCGGTTACGCCCCGCCCCCACAGGTGCGCGACCAGAGGCTGTCGACGCCGCACTCGGGACTGTACGCGCAGATCCGCTCCCAACAGCATCAGTGGCGCTCCCCGTCGACGGCCGGGCTCGCCGCCGATTTCGGTCCGCTGCTGGTGCCGGGGGACCGCACGATCACTTACGCCGCTTTCGATCATGACCGCGTCGCGATTGAGAGCCGCGCGATCCAGTTTGCGGACGATCCGACCGGCGCACGCGCGCTCACCTTCAGCGTTGCGGTGAGCCTGAGTCCGTACGAGGAGCAGCTGTGGCGATACCGCCAGCGGCTGGTCGGTTGGTTCATCGGGCTCATGCTGGTGCTGCTCGTCACACTCGCCGCGCTGCTGCAGTGGGTGCTGCGGCCGGTGCGCCGTCTGGAGCGGGAGATCCACGAAGTGGAGGAGGGCCGCCGCGAGAATCTCGGCGCCGGCTATCCGCGCGAGCTCGACGGCGTTGCGACCCACCTCAACGCGCTGCTCATCGGGGAGCGCAAGCGCGTCGCCCGCTACCGCGACACCCTCGGCAATCTCGCGCACAGTCTGAAGACGCCGCTCGCCGTCATGCGCTCGAGTCTGCCCGGCGAGGCCCGCGGCAGCGCGGTGTCGGCGGAGATCGACCGCATGAGCGGCATCATCGAGCACCAGCTG
>MNCZ01000072.1 GCA_001914695.1 Gammaproteobacteria bacterium 13_2_20CM_66_19
CGCGCCGCATGGACGCCGTCACGGTTCTTGAGCCTTGCAGCACCGGCAAGGCAGGAGGGACGCGCTAATTCCCAACGGCGTCACGTTTTTCCGGGCGTGCCAATACCTTGTTCTGCCGGCCAAATTCGCCCGCCGTGGCGGCTTGGATCCTTGGGCGCTGCCGGGGCGGATCAGGCCCTCGGGACGGGTGGACGCCTTTGCGCGCCGCCGCGGTCGCCCTACACTAGAGCCGGCGGTCGATTTCCGTGGCTGCTCGCAGAAACCGAGTAACGGCGGGCCCTGGGGTCACATGAGCAAGCCCTCGACCGGCGCGCTCTCGCTTGCGCTGATTCCGTTTGCGGCGATGTGCTTTTCCGTGCCGCTCTGGGATCGGATCGACCCGATGATTCTCGGCCTCCCGTTCAACCTGTTCTGGCTCATCGCCTGGATCGTGTTGAGCAGCCTGTGCATGTGGGGCGCGTACCGGGTGGAGACGGCACGGAACGCCGGCCGCCTCCCGTGAGCGCTGCTGCCGTTAGCCTGGCGACGATCGCCGCCATCGTCGCCATCGGCACGGCGATCGGCTTTCTGGCCGGGGCTCGCCGCAAGATGGACCTCGAGCAGTGGACGGTCGGCGGTCGCGGCTTTGGCGTCGTGCTCGTCTTCCTCCTGACGGCCGGCGAGGTGTACACGACCTTCGCTTTTCTCGGAGCCAGCGGCTGGGCCTACTCCCGCGGCGGCCCGACGCTCTACGTGCTGGCTTACCTCACGCTCGCGTACGTCGTCTCGTTCTTCATTCTGCCGCCGGTCTGGGAGCTCGGCCGAAAATATACGCTACAGACCCTGTCCGACTTCTTCGGCCTGCGCTACGGCAACCGCCACCTGGCCGGATTCGTGTGCATCGTCGGTATCGTATGCTTCGTTCCGTACTTGCAGCTGCAGATCACCGGTGTCGGCATCATCGTGTCGGTGGCGAGCTTCGATGCCATCCCGCGCACGACGGCCATGGCGATCGCGGTGGCGGCGCTCGTGGCCTTCGTGTTTGCGAGCGGAGTGCGGGCCGTGGCCTGGGTCAGCGTCGTGAAGGATGCACTGATGCTGCTTGCGGCGCTCTCGATCGGCATCGGCATTCCGCTCATTCACTTCGGGGGGATCGGAGCGATGTTCGCCGCGCTCGCGCACGAGCGTCCGGCGCACCTCACCATGCCCGGCGCAACGCAGAACCTCGGGCACGCGTGGTACGTCTCCACCGTGCTGCTCACTTCGCTCGGCTTTTACATGTGGCCCCATATTTTCGGTGCGGCCTTCACGGCGAAGAGCGCCGATGCGCTCCGTCGCAACGCAGTCGTCATGCCCCTCTACACGCTCACGCTCGCCTTCATCTTCTTCGCCGGCTTCGCTACAGTCCTCCTCGTGCCGGGCCTCGCCAACGGCGATCTGGCGTTGTTGACGGTCGTGCGGCGGAGCTTCCCGCCCTGGTTTCTCGGCGTCGTCGGCGGAGCCGGAGCGCTCACCGCCATGGTGCCCGCAGCCATCCTGATCCTCACCGCCGCGACGCTCTTCGCGAAGAACCTGTATCGGCCGCTCTTCGCGCCGGCGATGACGGACGATCAGGTGGCGAAGCTCGCGCGCGCAATCGTCGTGGTGCTGGGACTCGTGAGCCTCATCCTCGCCGTCTTCAGCTCGACGACGCTGGTCTCGCTCCTCCTCATGGGCTATGCGGGCGTGACCCAGTTCTTCCCGGGAGTGGTGCTCGGCCTTTATTGGCCGCGCGTGAGCACAAGAGCCGTCTTTGCTGGCATGATTGCCGGAGTCGTCACGGCCGTCGTCCTCATGCTGAGCCATCGGGATCCCTGGTTCGGCGTGAGCGCGGGCTTTCTGGCGCTGTGTCTTAACTTCCTGATCGTGGCGGTGGTGACGCTCGCTACGCCGGCGCTGAGCTCCCGCTACGCAGCCGATGCAGGCATCCTATGAAGCTGATTGAATCGATCGCCGCCGAGGCCCCTTCAATCCAGGCGCTGAGGCGGGACCTTCACGCACACCCCGAGCTCGGCTTCGAGGAGCAGCGGACCTCCGATCTCATCGCCAGCACGCTCACGGGCTGGGGCATCCCCGTGCATCGGGGTCTCGGCAGGACTGGGGTCGTTGGCATCGTGAGGAACGGGAGCTCCGCGCGGGCCGTGGGTCTGCGCGCCGACATCGACGCGCTGCCCGTGACCGAGAGGAACGGCTTCGCTCACGCGAGCGTTCATCGAGGGAAGATGCACGCCTGCGGGCATGACGGGCACACCGCGATGCTGCTCGCCGCCGCGCGCTATCTCGCGCGCCAGCGCGACTTCGACGGCACCGTGTACCTCGTGTTTCAACCCGCCGAGGAGGGCGGGGGCGGCGCGCGCGAGATGATCAAGGACGGGTTGTTCGATCTCTTTCCGATGGAAGCCGTCTTCGGCATGCACAACTGGCCGGGCCTCGAGCCCGGTCAGTTTGCGCTGAAGGAAGGGCCGGTGTTCGCCTCGAGCAACGACTTCAGGATCACCATCCGTGGCCGGGGCACGCACGCGGCCATGCCGCACAACGGCATCGACCCGGTGCCGGTGGCCGCTCAGATGGTGCAGGCATTCCAGACCATCATCTCGCGCAACAAGCGCCCGATCGACACCGGCGTCCTCTCGGTCACCATGATCCGGGCCGGAGAAGCCGTCAACGTCGTGCCGGACTCGTGCGAGCTGCAGGGGACCGTCCGGACCTTCACAGTGCCCGTGCTGGATCTGATCGAGCGGCGGATGCGAGAGATTGCGCAAGCCACAGCCCAAGCCTTCGAGGCGAGCTGCGAGTTCACGCTCCGCCGCAACTACCCGCCCACCGTGAACCACACCCGGGAGACGCAATTCGCGCGCGAGCTCCTCGGCGGCCTCGTGGGCCCCGACAACGTGAAAGAGTTCGAGCCCACGATGGGAGCCGAGGATTTCAGCTTCTTCCTGCTCGAGAAGCCGGGCTGCTACTTCATCATCGGAAACGGGGACGGCAGTCACCGCGCGGCCGACCACGGCGGCGGGCCGTGCATGCTGCACAACCCGAGTTACGACTTCAATGACGCGCTGATACCGCTCGGCGGCTCGATGTGGGTGCGGCTCGCGGAACTGTGGCTCACGGCCGCTCCCCCGTCCGGTCAGCGGGACTGAGCGAACGCCGACACACTCATGCGAACGGGCTCGACAATCAGCGCATCGTCGGTCGCCGATCCCGCCGAGTGGATCGAGCGCAACGAGCGCGAGCATCCGCATCGGTTGTTCCTCAGGACTCCCACGGGGAGAGGCCTCAGCTACCAGACTCTGAGCAACGGCTCGGCGCGCCTCGCCTGCGCGCTGACGCGGCGGGGCGTGACGACGGGAGACCGGGTGGCCGCGCGGGTCGAGAAGTCCGTTGAGGCCGTGCTGCTCTACATCGCGTGCCTGCGGATGGGCGCGTTGTACGTGCCGATCGATGTGGGCGCTTCGCCCCAGGAGTTCGATTACCTTCTGCGCGACTCGAGTCCGCGCATCGCCATCGTGCCTCCGGGCGAGGCGGACGCGCTCGAGCCGATCGCGGATCGCGCCGGCGTGCAACTCCTCGAAACGCTCGGCGCGGACGGCGAGGGGTCGCTGTCGCGGCTGGCGCGAGTGTCCGAGCCCGAAGACCCGTCACCGGGCGCCCATCAACCGCATTCAGTGGCAGCGCTCGTCTACACGTCCGGAACCACGGGCCGCTCCAAGGGCGCGATGTTGACTCGCGCGAATCTCGCCTCCAATGCAACGGTGCTGGCGGAAGCCTGGCGCTTCAGCGGCGAGGACGTCCTGCTGCACGTGCTGCCGCTCTTTCACGTGCATGGCCTCCTGACCGCGATCAATACCGTGCTGGCCTCGGCCTCGAGTATCCTGCTGCTGCCGAAGTTCGACAGCGCCGAGGTGCTGCAGCACTTCAAGGAGGCCACGGTCTTCATGGGCGTGCCCACCCACTACACGCGGTTGCTGCACGAGGCAGGGCTCAATCCCGAAGCGACGGCGCACGTTCGGCTGTTCGTGTCGGGCTCGGCGCCGCTTCCGATCGAGACTCACCAGGAGTTCTTCCGGCGCACCGGTCACGTGATCCTCGAGCGCTACGGCATGACCGAGACCCTGATGAACACGTCGAATCCTTACGATGGCCCGCGGGTGCCGGGCTCGGTGGGGCCGCCGCTGCCGGGGATCGGCATCCGCGTGACGAATCCCGAAGGCGGGGCCGTGGAGCGCAAGCCCGACGTGATCGGTACGCTCGAGGTGAGCGGACCCAATGTCTTTGCCGGCTACTGGCGGGATCCCGGCAAGACCGCCGGAGAATTCACCGCGGACGGCTGGTTCAGGACCGGAGATCTCGGACGCATCGATCGCGACGGCTACGTCCACATCGTCGGTCGGGCCAAGGATCTGGTCATCAGCGGCGGGTGCAATGTCTATCCGAGGGAAGTGGAGCTCGAGCTCGATGCGCTGCCCGGGGTGCTGGAGAGCGCGGTGTTCGGCGTGCCGCATCCGGACTTTGGCGAGGGAGTGACCGCCGCGGTCGTGCCGAAGTCCGGAGCCTCGCTCTCCGAGGACGCGATCATCGAGGCTCTCGGCGCACGGCTCGCGCACTACAAGCTGCCGAAGCGCGTGCTCGTCGTTGCCGAGCTGCCCCGAAACGCCATGGGCAAGGTGCAGAAAAGCGCATTGCGGGAGCGGCATGGCGGGCTCTACCTGAGTTGATGGGATGCGGCGGCGGTGCTGGCCGGGCGGGCCGGCCGGATCGGGCGATGGAGGGAGATCATGTGCGATGAGGACCTGGTCGAGGATGTCGTTTCCTACCGCCTGAGGTCAGGCGAGCTGTCGCGGCGGCACTTCGGGGCGCTGAGTCTCGGCGTCGGCCTCGTGTCGCTCCTGCCACGGGTTGCAGGCGCGGCCGGCGCGGACGTCGCGGAATCGGATGTGGACATCAAGACACCCGATGGCCCTGCGGACGCTTACTTCGTGCATCCCTCGAAGGGCGCGCATCCCGGGGTCTTGATGTGGCCCGATATCTTCGGGCTGCGTCCGGCATTCCGTCAGATGAGCAGGAGACTCGCCGAGTCCGGCTACTCGGTGTTGGTCGTGAATCCCTTCTACCGCTCGAAGCGAGCCCCCACCGCGCCCGAGCACGCCGATTTCGAGGATCCCGCGACTCGCGACGCTCTCATGGCGCTCGGCAAGCCGCTGACGCCGGACCGGGTCGTCATCGACGCGAGGGCGTTCGTCGCCTGGCTCGACGGCCAGCCATCGGTCGACCGGAAGCGCAGGATGGCTGCCGTGGGCTACTGCATGAGCGGGCCGTTCACGATGCGCGCGGCCGCAGCGCTTCCCGATCGCATCGGAGCGGGCGCCTCCTTTCACGGCGGGGGGCTCGTGACCGACAAGCCCGACAGCCCGCATCTGCTCGTGCCGAAGATGCAGGCGCGCTATCTCATCGCCATCGCCGAGAGCGACGACCAGCGCCAGCCCGAAGCGAAGACGGTTCTTCGCGAAGCGTTCGCGAAAGCGAAGCTCCCCGCCGAGATCGAGGTCTATCCCGGCACCATGCACGGCTGGTGCCCGATCGATGCGCGGGTCTACAACCGCGAGCAGGCGGAGAAGGCCTGGGGCCGGATGCTCGCGTTGTTCGGCACCGCGCTCGCGTAGCAAGGCACTGCGGGCCGAAGCTCGCCTTACGGGGCCGGTCGTGAGCCCGTGCTACCGGAGCACGTCGGCGATCGGCGCGGCGGCCTCGGGCACCGCCTGCCGGTAGTCCTTGCCGAGGAGCGCCGCGACGGTCGCCGCAATCTGGGCCTGCGTGACGGGCGCAGTGTGCATACGCTCCCCGAGCGGTGGCGTGTCGGGCCCGAGCACCGCGATCCAGATGTTCTCCGAGCCTTTCTGCTTGACGCCGTGCTCTTTCCATTCGACCGGTCCGCTGCCGCGCCCGTGATCGGCCGTGATGATGAAGGTGGTCCGGTCGCTATACGCAGGCAGCGCCTGCATGGCGTTCCAGAGCTCTGCGACGAAATGATCGAAGAGGTGCGCGCTGTGCAGCAGCTGATCGTAGCGCCCGACGTGCCCCCAGAGGTCGGTCTCGCCGTAGCCGACGAAGAGGACGCGCGCCTGCTGGGCCGGGAGGGAGTCGAGGAGCGGCACCTGCAGGAACGCGTTGTAGACGTCGCCGTCCTCGAGGGGAGTGGTGGACTGGTACAGGCGGTTGAGCAGCTCCTCGCGCGCGCTCGTCGTGCCCCGATACGGCGGATCCCAACCCGCCTGCACCGGAAGGTGGCTCCGACCCACGTTGAAGATGTCCTTGAACGCCCCCCAGGTGGCATATACCGCGACGTGCCCGTGAAGCTCCGGCAGGCCGTTCAGCCACTCGAATACGGTGAGGTTGGGATTCGGGCCGAATTCGTTCGAGTTGATGCGCGCGTCCGGGTGCCCGGTGAGCATCTCGTTGTAGCCGGGATAGGAGAAGGCCAGGCCGTTGGTGACGCGGGCGATGCTGCCCTGGGTCTGATTGCCGAAAATCTGGCCGCGCGCGGCGACCGTGCCCCAGAGGAACGGGAACAGGGCCTGGCGCCGCTCGGCCGGGTCGGTGCGCCAGAACTCGCGCCGCAGCTCCCGCTCCGTCTCCCAGATGCCGCCGTTCTTCTCGTTCAAGAGCTCGGGGTCCGCTCCGGTGAAGATCTCCTGCCAGCGCAGCCCGTCGCTCACGATGAGCACGACGGTGCGCGTCTTGAGCACGCCGGACATCTCGGCCGGAAGGGCCGGCCCGGATGCGATGAGCGCCAACACGAGGACGCACCAAAGGGATCGGGTGATCGTCGACGACAGCATCTTTGGCTCCTGTTTCGGCGAGGACCGTAATACTACAGGCGCGCGGTCTCGCGCCGCGCGGTGCGCATCCCGTCAAGTGCTTGCGGCCGCACCCGTCGCAACCGCACGGCGAGTCGGATCGACCAGCAGCCACGCGGCGGCACTCGCGACCGCGAAGGCGGTCCCGATCAGGAAGGCCGTGGACCAGTGGTGATGGCCCGAGAGGTAGGCCACGATCGGGGTGGCGATCAGCCCGCCGACGTTTCCGCCGGTGTTGAGCAGCCCCGATGCCGCCATGGAATCGGCGCGGGCGACATGCATGATCGCCGCCCAGAAGGGACCTTCGTTGAGCTCGACGCACGCGAAGCACAGCGCGAGCGCGGCGACCGCGAGGTAGGGGTTCGTCGCGTCCACCGCCACGAACTCGAGGAGGCCCGCGGCCGGGAGCGACACGAGGGGCAGGATCCTGAGGCCCGTGCGCACGCCGTAGCGCTTGCCGAGGAAGCTCGCGAGCGCGCCGCCCACCCCTGCGCCGATGGCGGCCGCGAGCGGCGGCGTGCTCGCGAGCCATCCGCTCTCGAGCACGGTGAAGTGCCGCTCCTGCACGAGATAGAGGAAGCACCAGTTGGCGAGCAGGTAGAACACGTAGTTCATGCACACGTACGAGACCGTGAGCGTCAGCACGTCGCGATCCTTCATGAGCTCCCACACGCGGGACCAGGAAATCGACGCGTCCGGGCGCGCCGGCGGCTCGGGCCCGAGCTCGGCGAGCTCCTCGGCGGTCACCGCCGGGTGCTCGGCGGGGCTGTTCCGGCCGTACCCTGCCCACCACGCAATGAGCACGAGCGCCGGCAGCGTCGTCCAGGCGAGCGCCCGCTGCCAGTCGAAGGCGGACATGAGCCAGGCGATCAGGGGCGGCGTGAGGGAGGCTCCGAGGCCGAGGCCCATGCTCTGCAGGCCCTGCACCAGAGCCCACCGATCGGGCGTGAACCAGGCCTCGAACACTCCCGCGGAAACGGGGAAAATCGGCCCCTGGGATGCGCCGAGGAGGAACTGCGCCGCGAGCAGCACTCCAAAGAGCGCCTCGCCCTTGAGGAAGAGCGGTGCGACCGGGGTCGCCATGCAGGCGGCAAAGCCGATGAGCCCGATGAGGACGAACATCCGGCGCGCCCCGAGACGCTGGCCGATCACCCCGCCCGGGAACTGCATCGCGGTGTAACCGATGAGGAGCGCGGTCTCGAGCCAGCCGATATGCATCTGAGTGAGACCGAGATCCGACATCATCCGGTAGCCGGCCACCGTGATGCCTCGCTGCTGCACGTAGGCGATGAAGCCGAAGCCGAAAAGGAAGAGAAATATCTTCCAGCGAACGCGGATGCGCTGCGGGGAGGACGAGGACGCTGCCGCGGGCGGCGGGCTCCTCACGAGTCGACCGAGTCGCCGATCCGCTCCAGGACGTAGCGGCGGATGTCGAGATTGAAGTCTTCCATGGGCGCGTAGAAGCCGCGCTCGTGCACGCGCGCGCTG
This sequence comes from Gammaproteobacteria bacterium 13_2_20CM_66_19, assembly GCA_001914695.1. Classification (GTDB taxonomy): domain Bacteria; phylum Pseudomonadota; class Gammaproteobacteria; order Steroidobacterales; family Steroidobacteraceae; genus 13-2-20CM-66-19. The sequence goes on from MNCZ01000072.1 coordinate 8,364, forward strand.
ATTCCCTGCTGCACCGCCTCGCAGATCGCCCAGTCTTGGGCGTTGACGAGATCCCAGAATTCCGTGGTGTCGCTCGGGTCGAAGTCGGGCTTGTCGATCTCGAAGGGCTCGAAGAGGAAATGGCAGGTGATGTCGGTGCGCGCCGCGCCGCGCGGCTCGAGGATGAACGCCGCCACGTGCTCGCAGGCGAGGCTCACGAAGAGATTCGGGAACACCAGCTCGCCCTTGTGGCGCACCCGCTCATCCTCGTTCAGCGTCGGGAAGGGGCGCCGGCGCGACGTGCCGGATTTCGTGAAGGTGTAGGCGCCGTCCCGATGCGGGATGCCGCGCAGCCAGTCGAGACTGCCGCCGCCGCGCTCGCGGAACGCCGGCACGAGCGCGCAGAGCTCCGGGTGCACGCCCCCGCAGTGATAGCACTCGTTGTAGTTCTCGCAGAGCACCTTCCAGTTCGCGCCCACCTGGTAGCGGATCGTGTGACCGATCCGAAGCTCGCTCAGGGGGTAGTGCGCGAGTCGTTTGGGCATCGCGCCGAGCTGCTCTCCGAGCGATCCGCCCTTCCCGGGGCTCAGGTTCACGAACACGAAGCCGCCCCAGCACTCGACACCCACCGGATAGAGGCTGAAGAGGCTCTTGTCGAACTCCGGCTCGCTCATCAGCCAGGGCGCGGCGATCAGGCGGCCGTTCAAGTCGTAGGTCCACTGGTGATAGGGGCAGGTGATGCGGCCGCCCGAGATGCCGCCGGGCAGCTGGCGCGCCACGGGCGATTCCGCCGCCGCGCCCGAAGCGCGCGCAGCCGCCGCGCGGCACAGTCGCGCGCCGCGATGGCGACAGACGTTGTAGAAGCCGCGCACCTCCCCCTCGCGATTGCGCAAGAGGATGATGCTCTCGCCGAGGACATCGAGAACGCGGAACGCTCCGGGCCCGGCGAGCTCCTCCTCGCGGCCGGCACAGACCCACTCCCGGCAGAAGATCCGCTCCTTCTCCACCGCCAGCACGCTCTCGGAGCGATACCAGGTCGAGGGGAGCGTCGCTTCCATGCCGGCAACGCGCGGCGGGAGCCCGGAGGTGCTCACGTGAGTCTCTCCAGATCCCCGCGTGCGGCGCGTGAGGCGGCAGCGGGCGTCGTGTGCCGCGCGAGCGGCGCATCGCGCCGAAACCCGAGCGTCGCGGGGTCGGCATCGAGCTCCCGCGCGTAGCGGTGGCCGCTGTACACGGCGTGCACGATCGCCCCGGGCGCGAGTGCGTCCCCGATCCGGCTGACCGAGCGGATGCCCGCCGCGGTGAGCTCTTCAGGCTGCGCGGCGAGCGACTGGTGGAGCGCATCGCTGGCGAAGCGCGCGCCGACGATGACGAGCGACCGGCACGGGATCCGTGTCGTCGTGTCCGTGAACTGGCCGGTGAGCGTCAGCTCGCCCGGCGCGAATGCCGTCACGCGCGACAGCGTGTGCAGCGCGACCCCGGCCGAGAACAGCGCCCGATGGATCTGCGGCTGCTCGTTGCTCATGATGGCCCACGCCGAGGCGTGCCCGGCGGGCGTCACGTAGGCGACGCGCTGCCCGGACCTCGCCAGGTGCTCGGCAAGGACGCTCCCCATGTAGTAGTTGTCGAAGTCGTAGACGGCGACCGGTCCTTCGATCCGCGCGCCCTCGGCGACGTCGTCGGGCGTGAAGATGCCGGGGCCCTCGAGCCTGCCCGCCGGGATCTCGAGCGCCGAGTACAGGAGGCGCGCCCAACGCGCGCCCGTGGCGATGACCACGTGGGTGTTGCCGAGCTCCAGGATCTCCTCGGCGGTGAGGCGATTGCCGCGATAGATGCTGACGTTCGGCAGCCGCTCGAGCTGGGCGCGGCGCCAGTCGAGGACGCGGCCCCAGGCGGCGAGCCCCGGGAGGCGCGTCTCGAAGCGCAGCCGCCCGCCGATCTCGTCCGCCGCCTCCGCCACGCTCACCTCGTAGCCCCGCCGGCCGAGCGACAGCGCGCACTCGAGGCCCGCGGGACCTGCGCCGACCACGAGGATCGAGCTCGTGCTCCCCGCCGGGGGGATGCGCTCGGGATGCCAGCCGCGGCGCCACTCTTCTCCGATGGTCGGATTCTGGGTGCATCGCACGGGCACCGAATCGTGCCAGCTCGAGATGCAGATGTTGCAGCCGATGCACTCGCGGATGTCCTGCTCGCGTCCCTCGTCGATCTTGCGCGGCAGGAACGGGTCGGCGATCGAGGGCCGCGCGGCGCCGATGAGATCGAGCACCCCGCGCCGGATCTGACCCACCATGGCGTCGGGGGAGGTGAAGCGGCCGACGCCGACCACGGGTCTGCGGGTGAGCTTCTTCACGAACTCGACGATCGGCTCGTGGCTCCCCTCGGGCGAGAATCGCGACGGGGCACAGTCGGTCGGCGAGGAGTCGAGCTTGACGTCCCAGAGGTCCGGCAGATCCGCGAGAAGCCCGACTAGCTCGTGGGCTTCGGACGGGGCGACTTCGCTCGGCCTCGCGCGCAGCTCCTCGAGGCTGATACGCAGCGCCACCGCGCACCGCTCGCCGACCGCCTCCCGCGTGACCTCGAGGAGCTCGCGCACGATCCGCACCCGATTGCGGAGACTTCCGCCATAGGCGTCGGTGCGCTGATTCCACTCCGGCAGCAGGAATTCGTAGGGCAGATAGCCCATGCCGGCGTAGACGTACACGATGTCGAATCCGGCGCGTCGCGCCCGGCGCGCCGCCTCCGCCTGCCAGCGCAGGAGCGCCGCGATGTCGTGCGCGTCCATCGCCCGCGGCCGCTGGTTACCCATGAAATTCACGTGCGTCGCCATCCACGAGGTCCCGGAGGGCGAGAGCGGCGCCGTGCGGCTCGCGCGGTTCATGACCGAGCCGCCGCCGTGCCAGAGCTCGATGCCCGCGAGCGCGCCGTGCCGGTGCACCGCCTCGCTCACGAGCGCGTGCGAGCGGACGTCGTCCTCGTCCCAGAGCGTCGCAAACGGCAGCGGCGCATCGTCGGAGCTCGGGTGAATCGAGACGTAGCCCGTGCACACGACGCCCCAGCCGCCTTCGGCTTTGGTCTCGCGAAACTTCGCCCGCATGTGCGGCATGGAGTTGGTCATGCCGGCGGCATGCGGGACCGCGTAGAAGCGGTTGCGCGCGGTGACCGGCCCGATCCTCACGGGCTCGAACAGGATGTCGTAACGCGGATTGCGGACCATGCTCGAAAGTCTGCCCGCAGTTGAGCGAATGTTCAATAAGATATACTTGCCCGCACCAAGAATTTCGACGCGCGTGCAACCGCCGGAAGGTATTCGTGTACGACAAGCCGCTCGCATTGCTCGGTCTGCTGGCGCTCGCCGCCCCGACGCTCTCGTCGGGTCAGTCGGCCGCTCCCGACACCCCGGAGCCCGGCTCGGTCGAGGAGATCGCGCGGGCGACGACCGAGACGCGGTTTCTGTCGCCCTGGGTCGCGTATCTGCCGGCCTCCGCCACCGTGGTCTCGCCGCGTGCATACCTCCACCGGATTCCGGGGGCGGCGGGGGAGCTCGTCAACTCGCAGACCGCCTATGCCTATTGCCGCGCGCTCGCGGAGAGCTCGCCCCGGGTACGGCTCTTCACCATCGGGCGCTCGGAGGAGGGTCGCGAGATCGTGATGCTCGCGATCGCGGACGAGGCGGGGATCGCCGACCTCGAGCGCCTCAAGGCCGCGACCGCGGCGCTCGCCGATCCGCGCCGCACGGACGCGGCAGCTGCCCGGCAGATCGTGGCCAACGCCCGCCCGATCTACTACTTCAACGCGGCGCTGCACTCGGATGAGACCGGCTCGACCGAGTCGGTGCTCGAGCTCGCGTACCGGCTCGCGGTCTCCGAGCAGCCGATGATCCGCCGCATCCGCGAGAGTCTCGTGGTGCTGATCAACCCGGTGTCGAATCCCGACGGCCGCGACAAGCAGGTCGAGTGGTTCTACCGCTTCCTCAAGGGCAAGACCGATCTCGCGACTCTGCCGCGGCAGGCGCCTCCCTACTGGTCGAAGTACGCCTTCGTCGACATCAACCGCGACGCGCACCAGCAGGTCCACGAGACCACCCGCGCCGTGTTTCACATGTTCCGCGAGTGGCACCCGCAGGTGATCCACGACCTGCACGAGAGCATCGCGCTGCTTGTCACCTGGAACGGCACCGGCCCGATCAACGAGCACGTCGATCCGCTCACCTACGCCGAGCGGCTCGAGCTCAGCTTCCATGAGGTGCAGACGCTGACCGCGCTCGGCATGCCCGGGGTGTGGACCTGGAATTTCGGCGACGACTTCGCGCACCTGTACCTCGATGCGATCGCGACCAACCACAACGCCGACGGCCGCGGTTACGAGACCTTCGGCAACGGCACCGCCGAGACGCTCGTCCCCGAGCAGCCCGAGAACGACACCAGCGTCGAGTGGTATCGGCCGCTGCCGCCGCCGGCGCAGAAGAGCTTCACCTGGTCGGCGCGCGACAACGTGAACTACAACGAGACCGCGATGCTCGCGGCGCTGGATGACACCGCGCAGCAGTCGAAGCGGCTGCTCGAGAATTACTACCTGAAGGCGGTGCACTCCTACCGCCGCGGCCTCGAGCAGTCGCCCTATGCGTTCCTGATTCCCGACCGCCAGGGGGATCCCGCGCGCGTGGCGCAGCTCGTGGCGCGGCTCCTCGCGCAGGGCATCGAGGTGCACCGGGCCGCGACCGACCTGACGCTCAAGGAAGGGAGCTTTCCCGCCGGAACCTACGTCGTGCGGCTCGACCAGCCGTACCGCGACTACGCGCTGGATCTCCTGAGCGCCCAGAGCTATCCGAAGGAGGGCGGGGAGGCTTACGACGACGTCTCCTGGGAGCTCCCGGCTCACTACCACCTCGCGGCGATTGCGACCGCGGACCCCGCGGTGCGCGGGGCGCAGCTCACCGCTCTCGGCGAGGCGCCCCGGCCTCGTGGGCAGGTGTTGGGCGAGGGGCCGGTTTACCTTCTCGCCGACACGGGGCAGGAAGGGCTGCTCGAGGCCCGCTACCGGCTCGCCCGGTTCAAGGTGGGCATCGCCGAGCGCGCGTTCACCGCGAACGGCAGCGCTTATCCCGCCGGATCGTGGATCCTCGCTCCGCAGCCGGGCCTCGCGGCGGCGCTCACGGAGACGGCGGAGACTCTCGGGCTCGACTTCGCGAGCACACGCTCGGCGCCCGAGGTCGCAAGCCACGCCGCGCCCGCACCCAGGCTCGGGCTCTGGGTGCCTTGGGCCGATACCGACACCATCGGGTGGGCGCGCTACACGCTCGACCAGCGGCACATTCCTTATATCTACGTGCGCGACGAGGACATCCGCGCCGGCAGGCTCCGCGATAAGTACGACGTTCTGCTCTACGGGCACGTCGATCTCGAGCTCGCCGAGCAGATTCAGGGCATCCCGAGGGCCTGGGGCCCCATGCCCTTCAAGAAGACCCGCGCCACGCCGAGTCTCGGCACTCCGGCCGAATCCGACGACATCACCGGCGGCATCGGCTGGAGCGGCGTCGCCGAGCTGCAGCGCTTCGTCGATTCCGGGGGTCTGCTGATCACGCTCGGCAACGGCTCGATGCTGCCGCTCGAGAGCGGCATCGTGCGCGGCGTGCGCCGGGAGTCCGGGGGCGTCCCGCGCAGCACTCAGGGAGGCGGGGCGGCGGCGGCGGCGGCCTCCCAGTCCTCCGTCACCCGCACCCCCGGGGCGCACGTGCGCGTGTCATTCGCGCGGCCCGATCACCCGATCGCGTACGGCTATGGGGCGCGCACCTATGTCTTCCGCCAGAACTTCGCGCGCTATTCCATCCCGCGCCGGTGGTTACGCATGGCGTACTGCACGACCTGTCTCGACGGACCGCTGGACATGAGCGCCGTGGTGCTCGAGTGGGGCGATCGGGAGGGAGCGCCGCTCGTCGTGAGCGGGCAGGCATGGGGCGAGGAGAACCTGATCGGACACCCGGCGATCCTTGATCTGCGCTCGGGCGCGGGTCACGTCATCGCCTTCAACTTCAACCCGCTGCATCGGGATCTCAATCGCGGCGACCAGCGGATGCTCTGGAACGCGATCATCAACTGGCGCGCGATCCTCGCGGCGCACTGAGCCGCCGCGGCGCCGCGCCTCGCTCGCCGCGCGCGTCACATGGCAAATTAGGCCGGGCGCGCGAAGCGCGTGATCAGGCCGGCGTAGGACTCGAGCGGCGCGGTGCGCAGATCCGCGACCTTTCCTTCATCGTCCCAGCGCCGCACCTGGACGGCCTCGCTGAAGTAGCTCTCGCGCTCAAACCGCGCCACTGCCGCTGCCGCCATCGGGCCGCCCTGCAACTTCAGCGTGTGCACCGAAGCCGGGCTCAGCTTTGCGAGATAGTTGGGATCGGTGGCGCAGAGGTAGCGCTTGGCGGCGACGTGCAGGCGCACCGGCTCGGAGATCTCCAGAGCGAAGCGCTCGGCCAGCCAGCGCGCGCCGAGGGTCTCGTGATGCGCATCCGCGGTCCAGTCGGCGATCTCGGCCGGCAGCCGCTCGAGCAGGTGGCCGATGTCGTGCAGGAGCGCCGCGAGCACCAGCGCCTCGGGCGCGCTGGCCTCTCGGGCGAAGTGCGCGGTCTGCAGCGCGTGCTCGGTCATCGACACGCGCTCGCCGAAGTACGCGCCCGGGCCGTGCGCCGCGTAGATCGTGAGGATCTCCGCCGTGACGTCTCTAGCCACGAGTCGTCTCCGCCGCGGCCGTGGCGACTGCGGCCCGCGTGTGGGCCGCTCGGGTGTTGAGCCCGAGCAGGACGCCGGCGCACACCGCCGCCACCGCGCTCACCGCCGCAAGGCTCACGAACACCCCCTGCCAGCCGTACGCCACCGCGACCCGCGCGACACTGTCTCCGGCGAGCACTCCGCCGAGGTAGCCGATGCCGTCGATGATTCCCGAGGAGGCGGCGCTCGCCTGCTTGCCGCCGAAATCGAGCGCGAAAGCGCCTCCAAGGTAGGAGTAGGGACCGAGCAGGCAGAAGGCCACGACCCCGATCAGCGTCACGGCCAGGGGCGATGTGGAAGCGCCCGGGCGCACCGACATGAGCACCACCAGCGCGGCGGCCGTGGCCCCGAGCCCGAGGAACATGAGGAGCGCGCGGCCATTGAGGCCGAGGCGGTCGCTGAGCCAGCCCGCGAGCAGCACCGAAGCGACGCCCACGCCCGGGAATATCGCGCTGACGCCGGCAGACTCGCTCACGCTGTATCCGAGATGGTCGCGCAGATACATCGGTGTCCAGGTGTTGAAGGTCTCGCGGATTATCGTGCACGCGAAAGACAGCGCACAAACGAGGATGAACGCGCGGCTGCGCAGCAACGGCAGGAGCAGCGCACCCGCGCTCGCCGGCCGCGATTCCGAGGCGGCAAACAGGTTGAGGGGGTTAGGCGTCGCCTCCGGGTGCCCCTCGGCGGCGCGCGACTCGCGCAGGAACAGAAGGCTCGCAACCAGCCAGACTGCCGCGACGATCGCGGCGAACACGAACAGCGACCGCCAGCCGTAGCCGCGCTCGATCAGCATCCCCATCTGCTGCCGCGCGGCGGCATCGCCCACGAGATAGCTGATGCTCAGGATGCCGATGATCGACCCGTAGGAGGAATAGTCGAACCACTTGGAGGACACCTTGATGAGACCGGCCCAGCCGACCGATTGCGTCAGGCGATTCCCGACCCACGCCAGCGTGAACACCGGCACGCCGCCGCCCGCAGCGAAGCACAGCGTGAAGAGCATCGCGCCCCCGACGCCGATGAGGAAGTTGCGCCGGCCGCCCCAGTAGTCACCGAGGCCGGTCAGGAAGAGCTTGCCAAGCGCGTAGGCAAGGACGCCGAGGGAGGTCATCGAGCCGATTCGCACCAGCGCTTCGCCGTGGCCGACTCCGTATCGGCCGAGCTCCTCGACGAGAAGCGGCGTGGCGACCGACAGATCCGCCCGACAGTAATAACAGGCCGCATAGCCGCCGAAGAGCAACACGATGGTCTTGAGCTGCCCATAGCGCAGCGATCGCACCGGCGTCGCGAGCGCGGCGGTCCTCGATGTGATCATCGTTCCTCGCACCGGGCGGCGTTAAGCCTTGCGCAGCACGTCGCGCAGCACGAGCGCGTGGTTGCGCCGCGGGTCGCGCGCCGCGTAGAGGAGCGTCAGGCGCTGCTGCCGGGCGCGCTGGCGCAGAGCCTCGAGCATCGGCGCCTGAGTGCGGAGCTCCGCGCGATAGCGCCGGACGAACTGCGTCCAGCGCCGGGGGTCCTCGTGGAACCACTTGCGCAGCTCCGTGCTCGGCGCGAGGTCGATGAGCCAGTTATCGAGCGCGGCGCGCGGCCGGCTGATTCCGCGCGGCCACAGCCGGTCGATGAGCGCCCGATAGCCGTCCGCGGGATCGGGCGGCTCGTAGATGCGCTTGACCTGAATATCGCCGCGCCCGGCTCGCGGCACAGGCTCGAGCTCGTGCGCGTAGCAGGCGGGTGAGCTGTGGGCGCGCGGTGTTTTCGCACGCAGGGCAGGCACTCGAGACTCCTCGAAGCAAGAGCTGAGGATGGCGAGTATAGCCCTGGCTCTGCCGCAAACTCGCGGGAAGGGGCCTGCGGCAGCGCGTTCTGTGGAGTCGCGGCGCGCGAGGGTTCAGACTAAGCCGCCATGACCACCGTCGGCCGGCAGCTGCGCGACAACGCCGTGGCGCTCATAAGCCTAGTGGTGGCGCTCGGTAGTCTCGGATATAACACTTGGCGCAACGAGCGCACCGAGCACAACCGGAACGTCCGCGCCGCGGCCTTTGAGCTGCTCATGAGGCTCGCCGATCTCAAGCGTGTCGTGTTCCTCGCGCAGTACGACCGGGACCAGGCGGGCGGCAATCCCCGCACCGGCTGGACCTACGTGCTGGAGATTCAAGACCTCTCGAAGCTGGCGCCTGCGCCGGTGCCGGCGCAGGCCGAGCGGCTGCAGCAGGTGTGGGGGGGGAATTGGGAAGGCTTGGGTAAGGACGACCAGACCGCCGTCGAGCGCATCGACGGCGCGATCGACACGCTGCGCGACTCCACGCTCGGGACGCTGCGGTCACTACGCTGAGGATCGCTCGCTCGACCGCCTCTTGACAGCCGCACGGCGCCGGGGTTAAAACGCTCTCCGGTTATATAACCATATGGTTTTATACGCGTGACGGCCAACCGCCTCGACCAGACCTTCGCCGCGCTCGCCGACCCGACGCGCCGCGCGATCCTCGCCCGCCTCGCCGGCGGGGAGGCGGGCGTGATGGAGCTCGCGAAGCCCTTCCGCATGAGCCAGCCGGCGATCTCGAAGCATCTGAAGGTGCTCGAGCGGGCCGGGCTCATCGTCCGCAGCCGCCGGGCGCAGTCGCGGCCTTGCCGGCTCGAGGCGCGGCCGCTGCGGGAGGTGGCGGACTGGACCGAGCGCTATCGGCGCTACTGGGAGAGGAGCTTCGAGCGCCTCGATGCCTACCTCGCCAGGTTGCAACGCAAGGAGAGAAGAGATGGCCGCAAGAGCCCAAGATAGCGCCGCCGCGCCCGTCGCGGAGCGCGAGCTGACGATCCGCCGCACGTTCGACGCGCCGCGCGCGCTCGTGTTCCGCGCCTGGACCGAGCCGCAGCACCTCGCGCAGTGGTCGTGCCCGCGCGGCTTCACCATGATCGAGAACCGGGGTGAGCTGCGCGTGGGCGGCGCGTTCTTCGCCTGGATGCGCTCGCCGCAGGGCGAGGATCACCGCATGCGCGGCGTGTACCGCGAGATCGTGCCGCCCGAGCGATTGGTGTTCACGCACGCCTGGCTCGATGCCGGCGGCGGACCCGGCCCGGAGACGCGCGTGACCGTCACGCTGAGGGAGCGCAACGGTCGCACCGAGATGACGTTCCACCAGGGAGTCTTCGAGTCGGTTGCCTCGCGCGACGGGCACGAGCAGGGATGGAGCAGCTGCTTCGAGCTCCTCGCGGAGCTGCTCGCCACGCTGCCGCGTGACGGGGCTGCCTAATGCAGGCGGCGCGGGCAGGGCACGGGCCGCCAGGTCCGAAAATGGCTACTCGTGCCGCCGCCCCCGCGCTATGTTGGGCGCCATGGACAGCATTTCGGGACTCGACCCGGAGGCGCTGAACCGCGCCCGCATCAGCCGCGATCCCCGCTTCGACGGCAAGTTTTACATCGCCGTGACCTCGACCGGCATCTACTGCCGGCCGATCTGTCCCTCGCGCTACGCCAAGCGCTCCAACGTGCGCTTCTTCGGCACCCCCGCGGCCGCCGAGGCGGCGGGATTCAGGCCATGCCTGCGCTGTCGCCCGGAGGCCGCGCCCGGCACACCCGCTTGGCTCGGGACCGCTGCGGTGGTGCGCCGCGCGCTGCGGCTGATCAACAACGGCGCGCTCGATGAAGATTCGGTCGAGACGCTCGCGGGGCGGCTCGGGATCGGCGCGCGCCACCTGGTGCGACTGTTCGCCCGCCACGTGGGCGCCTCCCCGATCGCGGTCGCGCAGACGCGCCGCCTGCATTTCGCGGTGTGCCTGCTGACCGAGACCCGCCTGCCGATCACGCAGATCGCGATGGCGGCCGGTTTCGGCAGCTGCCGCCGTTTCAACGACGCGTTCCGCCGCGCCTACGGCCGGACGCCGCGCGAGCTTCGCAGGGCGGGCCGCCGCGGCGGCGTTGGCGGCGGCGCGGAGGAGGTGGTACTCAAGCTCGCGTACCGGCCGCCGTACGACTGGACCCACGTGCGCGACTTCCTCGCGGCGCGCGCGATCCCCGGTGTCGAGCGGGTCGATGAGCGCGGCTATGCGCGCACCGTGGCTT
>MNCZ01000115.1 GCA_001914695.1 Gammaproteobacteria bacterium 13_2_20CM_66_19
TCGAGGAGACCGTCGGGCACGCCTGGACTCGAGCCAGTCGTTGACAGTCCTCAAAAAGGTGCGTCCCTGCATCTGGGTGAATTTCTGGAAGGCCACGACGTGCCTACGCGGAAGATCAGGAACCTCCGCAACTCGTTCGATCAACGGCGCAGGGTGTCGACGTCCGTTGACGTTTTCCCCGACAGTTTCCAACAGCGTTGAAAGAGCACGCATTGCGTGCTGCACCACGAGTGGGTCCTGCGCGGAAAGCACGGCGGCGTCGCTAGCCGGTTTGTACAAGCCACGTCCGCAAGGCACCACTAAGCGAAGCTTCCTAAGACGTCGCGCAATGTGTACAGCGTTCTCGCGCCCATGTTGGAGTCTTATAAGCGCCTCGACACTCGGTGCAGGCCCAAGGAAACGAACGGCTCTCGGGACGGCCCTAGCATTCATGTAACGACGGTCACGATGCCATGCATCCAAGACTAGTGCCGCAGTCACGAGACCACCCGACTCCGCGGATTGCGCTAAGCGCACTCGCGCTTCGGCTTGTTTGACTGCACGCGCACAAACTGCCATTAGGTCCTCAGGTTGAATTCCACCTGTGAGCATGAGATCAAAAATCGAAACGAGTGACGCAAAGGAGTCGAGTTCAAGACGCTTTGAGAACTTAGTTGTCATATTGAGCCCTCTCCCCTTAAGCCGCGGTCGGCACGCGCTCTGCCGTAAATCAGCGAGTTCCGCGAGGGTTGCCTGCCCGGTTTTCAGCCAATAGGACGGTAACTGTAAAGGAATAGGCCGAATTTCGGGTTCTCGTTGGTAATGTCACTTGTGTCCCGAGCGACTGACCAAGACCGTCCAGCATTGCCCTCACGCTTGAAGCGCATCGTTCACGTACGATGGCTAAATCAACCTCGCCCTCCACCGAAAAGCTAAGTCGGTAAATGGATGAAGACGCTGCTGCGCTTCTGTTGCTAGATGCTGCGATTCTGATCCCATCCAGCAAGGCAGGGAGTACAGGCGATAAGAAGCCAATATCTTGGCGTCGCTCGAAGCGAATGGAGGGCTGCAGCTGCACGGTATCGTTGTCTTCGACGACCGCGCGAATTCTAAGCAATTCATCCAAGACCGCCCGGTGCGGTATGTCGCCTCCATATTTTTTCACGAGACCGGTGAACGAACTGCGCGGCCCAGCGATCGTCAGGCGCTTAGGCTTGCCGTCCCTGTCGGCGAACTTTCGATCTGTTCGCCAACCAGCAATGACCCTCCCTACCGGCGTCTGATCGACATGCACTGAATCAAGTACATCCCGGCTCAATAGTCGTCTCACGTCAGATCGACTTAAGCCCGTCTGGGCCGCTACCCTCGAGTGGTTAATCCTGCCATTCCGACGTTTCGCCGCGTCAGCTGCAACTTGCACAAAAGCAGAGCGCGCGAGTTCGCCAAAGCTCTTAGGCGTCATTCCCCGTGGCAGAAGTACAAATGCTAGCTCTGTGAGCAGGCTCTGCAGAACAGAGGTTCCTCGCGGAGATACTAGATTGGATTTTTCGCGATGTTCTCTACCGGAAGGTCGGACGTGCTTCATCTACCGCGCGCGGTCTCGTGCATAGCAGGCGCTTGCGACGCTTATGCCCCCGGACTCTTGCCGGCGCATAAGCCGAGATGATGGTCCCTCGACCTACGCAAGGGAAGACCGAATATTAGGGGCTTTCGCCTAGAAACTGCCCACTGCTTGTCCAGGCGCGCGAACTGTGCGCGGGGGCGGGCGCCGCCGGTCGATCCGGAATCGCCCCCGCGACAAAGCTATTGACCGGTGCTTGTACCGCCGCCGGTCCCGATGATGCCACCAGTACCAATGATGCCACCGGTCCCGATGATGCCGCTGGTGCCGGCGCTGCCGCTAATGCCCGTCACTAACACTGAGCCGCCGCTTAGCGGTTGCGTCCCCGAGATAGACAGCTTCGTTCCCACGGCGGGGGACAGGGTCCCCTGTGACATCACCGGAGTCAGATCTATGGTGACGCCGTTAACCACCACTCTGCCGAGTGAAGGTTCGGCCTTCTGAACCGTTCCGGAAAGAAAGATCGAGCTTGCACCAGGAACATAAAGTCCCCGGGATTGAATCGACGGAGCCCTAATACTTCCGTCACCCCCCACCGTCCCGAAGACGGCCACTTCGCTGCCGACGGTGAGCCCGCTTAGCGACGTTGTGTAAACGCGCTGTCCGAGTACCGTGGCAGTGCTATTCGCCAAATCGACAGCTTCAACGGGACCTACAACCAGCAGCTGGCCCGCGGAGCCCGCCGTGCCGGCAAATGAGGTTGAGGTCGCAGCAATCCCCCCGAGCGCTGCAATCGCAGCGCATATAAGGCTCTTCATGTGCTCTCCAATAGTGGTCGCGTATCGCTTATTTCTTGTTGGGTACCAGTCCCGCAAGAACGTCGATTTCCTCAACGGGCGATCCCCTACGGGCAGTCTTCTGGATGTAGGGCTTGTGTTGAATATCTGGCGGTCTCTCGGTCGACCGGTCCTCAAAAAAGTAAACGCCGACGCCGTACTTCTTTCCAGTGTCGCTTCTCTCCGACGCAGCCAGACGAGTCAGAAAGGTATCTAGCTCGGTCAGCAGCTCCTGGCCCCGCTCACCGGCTATAGTCAGGAATTTGTCGCGTCCAACTTCGGAGAGCGCCTCGTCCGAAACGACGGCTCGCTCCATATACGCAGGCTCCTGCGTCGTGCGCAGCAGGTTGTGTACGAAGCTGGTCGCGACATTCGACAGAGCTCGACCCATCCACTCGATCCGCTTCACGTCAGCCTCTTTCGGAAGGTAGGCACGCGAGAGGCAGCGAACGGTGACCGACTCGATTATCTCGACGGAGCCTGAAGCGACCAGCTCATCGAGTAACCCTTCCGGATCGGTACCCGGGCAAGCGAGATCGACGAGGTCCTGAAAGCTTCGACGCGGGGAGCCGTGAGTTGGAACGAGATCCAACTCCATGGCGAGTCCATAGGCGCCGGAGAAGCCCGTGTGGGTATGCCAGACCGTGAGCAGGTTGGTGACCTGGTCGAGGCTCACCGGCGCGCGCATGCTGTGCGGCGCGCCCGACCGAAGCGCTTGCCTGAGAGCGGTTACATCGGACTTGGTCAGGCCCGCCACGAGCGCGAGCCGCGCGTCCGTGGTCGCTCGCTTCTGTTCCAACAGGCGGGATTCGAGCGCCTGGATGAATGTGCGGCGCACAACGCCGGCGATCTCACTCGCCGATATTCCATATTCAAAAGCAACGCGCATGAGCGGTCGCACCAGCTCGGCGAACACACTCAGAACGGCTTCTTTCTCCCGGGTCGACTTGTTCATGTCGCCTGCTACGTTGTTGTGACATAACTCTAAGTTTTAGAGGTACTTATGTCAATTAAGTATTTGCCGCAACGCGACGGTTGAACGCCCATTCAAGAGCAAAGCTCAATGGGAACAGCGGGTTACGCCTGTCGGTTCCGAGCTACTGGATCCGTCGTAGGGGCTTTACATGGAGTAGGGAATCCCCCTAGTGCCATGTCGGGAACGGGAGGGTCAGGTGCGCTCGGCCGGCTCGAAGAGCCGCCTATGCTCGAGGATGGCGTAGCGGTCGGTCATTCCGGCGATGTAGTCAGCCACCGCGCGAGCGCGACCGGCGGCTCCATGTTGGGTCTCCGCTTGCACCGCCTGATCGCGATGCTCTCTCGGCATGAGACTCACGTCCTTGAAAAACGCCTCGAAGAGCTGTTCGACCACGCGCCGCGCCTTCGAGGTCATGCGCAGCACCTTGTAGTGCCGGTAGACCTGCTCGCGCAGGAACGCCTTGAGCTCGAGGTGCTCCTCGCGGCACGCGTCGCTCAACATCGCGAGCGGTGCGGTGAGTGCGCGCACCTCGTCGATCGAGCGCGGCTGCGCGCGCTCGAGCTGCGTCTGCGTGGTGTGGATGAAGTCGACCACGAGGTGGTTGATCATGCGCCGGATGGTCTCGTGCACGAGCCGGCGCTCGCCGAGCTGCGGATACTGCGCCACGACCGCATCGTGCTGACGCCGGAAGATGCGCACCTCGCGCAACGCGGCGAGATCCAGCAGCTGCGCGCGGATGCCGTCGTCCACGTCATGGTTGTTGTAGGCGATCTCATCGGCCAGATTGGCGATCTGCGCCTCGAGCCCGGGCTGGCGGCGCATGATGAAGCGCTCGCCGAGCTCCCCGAGCGCGCGCGCGTGCCGCAGCGAGCAGTGCTTGAGGATGCCTTCGCGACACTCGAAGGTGAGGTTGAGCCCGCGGAACTCGGCGTAGCGCTCCTCGAGCTCGTCCACCACGCGCAGCGACTGCAGGTTGTGCTCGAAGCCACCGTACTCTCGCAGGCATTCGTTGAGCGCGTCCTGGCCGGCGTGCCCGAAGGGCGTGTGGCCGAGGTCGTGGGCGAGGCTAATCGCTTCGGTCAGCGCCTCGTTCAGCCGCAGCGCGAGCGCCACGGAGCGCGCGATCTGCGCCACCTCGATCGAGTGCGTCACGCGCGTGCGGTACAGGTCCCCCTCGTGATTGACGAACACCTGGGTCTTGTAGACCAGGCGGCGAAACGCGTTCGAGTGAATGATGCGGTCGCGGTCGCGCTGAAACTCGCTGCGGAACTGGGGCGGGCTCTCGGGGTAGCGCCGGCCCCGGGACTCGCCGTCGTGGGCGGCGTAGGGCGCGAGCAGCCCGGCCGTCGTCGCGGAGACGTCGTTCACCGCGCTCACCCGCAGTGCGCCGCCAGCGTGCGCTCGAGCGCCGCCGGCGGATAGTCCGCGGTGAGGTAAGCCGTGCCGATGCCGCGCAGCAGCACGAGGCGCAGCCGCCCGCCCAGCACTTTCTTATCTATACGCATGTGCTCGAGCGCTGCGGCCGGCGTGACCGAGGCGATCCGGGTGGGGAGTCCCGCGCGCTCGAGCAGGCGCACGATCCGGCCGGCTTCGGCGCCCGTCAGCAGTCCGCACTCGCGCGACATGGCCGCGGCCATCGACAGGCCCGCGCCCACCGCCTCCCCGTGCAGCCACTCCTCATATCCGGTGGCCGACTCGAGCGCGTGGCCGAAGGTGTGCCCGAGGTTCAGCAGCGCGCGCTCGCCCTGCTCGCGCTCGTCGCGGCCGACGACCGCCGCCTTGATCTCGCAGGAGCGGCGGATGACGTGCGCGAGCGCCGCGCCGTCGCGGGCCAGGAGCTCATCGAGGTGCTCCTCGAGCCAGGCGAACAGCGCCGCATCGCAGATGAGTCCGTACTTGATCACTTCGGCGAGCCCCGCGCGCAGCTCGCGCTCCGGCAGCGTCGCGAGCGTCGCGGTATCGCTCACCACCAGCACCGGCTGGTGGAAGGCCCCAATCAGGTTCTTGCCCCCCGGGTGGTTGACGCCGGTTTTGCCGCCCACCGCCGAGTCGACCTGCGCGAGCAGCGTCGTCGGCACCTGCGCAAACGCCACACCCCGCTGATAGCAGGCGGCGGCAAAGCCCGCGAGGTCGCCGACCACGCCCCCGCCGAGTGCCAGGACGGCGCAATCGCGCCCAAAGCGGTTGGCGACGAGCACGTCGAGCACGCGCGCGGCGCTGGCGAGAGTCTTGTGCGCCTCCCCGTCCGGAAGAATCACCTCGACGATGCGCCGTCCGCCGAGGCTGGCGGCGAGCGCCGGCAGGTAGAGCGGCGCCACGGTGGTGTTGCTGAGAACGAGCACATCACGGGCCGGGAGGTGCTGGCGGAAGACCTCGGCCCGGCCGATCAGGCCCGCATCGATCAGGATCGGGTAGCTGCGGGTTCCGAGTTCGACGTTGAGTGTGTCCACGTTCACGCGGCGCCGCGAGCCCACGCGCGCCGCGCGCGGCAGTATAGCTTGAGCGGCTGTCCTCGCAGGCCGGCCCGCGCGAGCCGCGCCATCTAAGGCGGCGGGCGCGCCGCGGCGAGCTCCCGCAGGACGTGCTCGGCGACGCTTGCCACGCGGCGGCCATCGGTCGGGACGGTGATATCGGCGATCTCGCCGTAGAGGGGCGCCCGCGCGTCCATCAGCTGCCCGAGGCGCGCCGCCGCGTCGCCCTCGGCGAGCAGCGGGCGATTGCGGCCGTGGCGTACGCGGTGCGCCTGCTGCGCCACCGAAGTCTCGAGGTACACCACGCAGCCCCGCTCGGCCAGGTGGCGGCGGTTCTCGGGCAGGAGCACCGCGCCGCCCCCGGTGGCGAGCACGATGCGCGGCAGCGCGGTGAGCGCGTCGATGGCCTCGCGCTCGCGCTGCCGGAATCCGGCCTCGCCCTCCTTCTCGAAGATGAAGGGGATGTCGACCCCCGTGCGGCGCTCGATCTCGGCGTCGCTGTCGTGGAAGGGAAGGCCAAGCGCGCGGGCCAGGTGGCGCCCGACGGCGGTCTTGCCCGAGCCCATGGGGCCGATGAGGAATACGCTGGGCTTGCCGAGCATGCAGGTACGAGAGGATACCGAAAACGACGCGGCCGCCCGAAGGCGGCCGCAACCGGTGGGCGGAACGTCGGGGGCGTCAGTTGTAGACGTTTACGCCCTCGCGCACGATCTTCGGAGTGATGAAGATCATGAGCTCGTCCTTGTCGTCCTTGTGGCTGGTGGTCTTGAAGAGATGCCCGAGCACGGGGATATCGCCGAGATACGGCACCTTGGTGTCGTCCTCGCGCTGCGTCGTGGTCAGGATGCCGCCGAGCACCACCGTCTGGCCGTCATTCACCAGCACCTGGGTGGCGATCTCGCGCGTGTCGATCGAGGGCACGTTCACCCCGCCCGAGGTCACGACCACCGTGCCGACGGCGTCGTCCTTGACGTCGAGGTCGAGGATGATGCGGTTGTCGGGGGTTATCTGAGGGGTCACCTTGAGCGACAGCACTGCCTTCTTGAACTGAATGGTGGTCGCACCCGACGAGGCTGACTGCTGGTACGGAATCTCGACGCCCTGCTCGATGGTCGCCTCCTTCTGGTTCGCGGTGATGACGCGCGGGGAGGCGATGATGTTCGCCTGGGTCTCGGCCTGGGCGGCCGAGAGCTCGAGGTCGACGATGAAGTTGTCGTGCAGGATGCCGAGCGCGATGCTGCCAGCCGGGCTGGTGACCGGCAGGTTGACGTTATAGCGGTTGCTGGCGGCAGCCCCGGTCGGCACCCCGACTGGGTATATGTTGCCGGTGCTGGCCAGGTTGGCGATTCCCGAGCTGATCGCCGTGTCGGTGCCGGCGGCGGTACCGGCGGTGCTGATGAGGCCCTGACCATACTTCTGAAAGCTGGTGTAGCCGAAGCGCGCGCCGAGCTGACGCTGGAAGTCGTTGCTCACGACGACGATGCGCGCCTCGATGAGCACCTGGCGCACCGGGATGTCGAGCGTCGCCACCAGGCGGCGCACGTCCGCGAGCCGCTCGGCGGTGTCCTGCAGCAGCAGGGTGTTGGTGCGCTCATCGACCGCGACGCTGCCGCGCGCCGACAGGAGCGAGTTGGTCTGCGTCTTGATGAGCGCCGCCATGTCCTGGGCCTTGGCGTAGTTCACCTGCAGGTACTCGGAGCGCAGCGGCGCGAGCTCCTGCACGTCCTTTCTCGCGGCCAGCTCCGCCTTCTCACGCGCCGCGAGCTCCGCCTGCGGAGCGACGATGATGACGTTGTCCTGGCGGCGCTTGTCGAGCCCCTTGGTGCGCAGCACGATGTCGAGCGCCTGGTCCCACGGCACGTTCTGCAGCCGCAGCGTCACGTTGCCGCTCACCGAGTCCGACACCACGATGTTCTGGCCGCTGGCATCGGCGAGCAGCTGCAGCACCGCGCGGGTCTCGATGTCCTGGAAGTTGAGCGTCAGGCGCTCGCCGGTGTACACCGGCCGCTCCTCGGGGGCGTTGGCGAGCTTGCGCCTCGGGGCCACCTCGACCACGTACTGATCGTCCGACTGGTAAGCGAGCTGCTCGTAGTCGCCCGTGGCGGTGATCGCGATGCGCGAGCCGTTGCCGACGCGCGTGACGTCGAAGCCGCTGATCGGGGTGCCGTAGTCGGTCGCGTCGTAGCGGCGCAGCAGGTTGGCCGGCGCGGCGGCGTCGCTGAAATCGACCACCACCTGGTTGCCGACCTGGTGCAGGTTGATGCGGATGTGAGGATCCGAGAGCCTCACGACCACGCGTCCGGCGCCGTCGGCGCCGCGCCGGAAGTCGATGGAGCGCAGCTCGCGGGGCCCGCCGGCGACCGGCGCGGCGGGCGCGGCGCCCGAGGAAGCGGCCGCGGCGGCATGCCCGGCACTCCCGCCCAGCATGACGATGATGTTGTTGCCCTCGACGCGCGTGTCGTAGGGCATGAGCTTGTCGAGATTCAGCACCAGCCGCGTGCGGTCCTTGGTCTCGGCGGCGAGGATGGTGTCGACCCCCGAGGCGTGCACGTCGATGCGGCGGGACGGCAGCGCCAGAGTGGTGTTCGGCAGATCGAAGGAAATGCGCGCCGGGTTGTCGATGGTGAAGGACAGCGGCTGGGGGGCCGGGCCCGACAGGCGCAGGGTGAGCTGCAGCTGCTGTCCCGCCAGGGGCTGCACGTCGATGGCCTGCAGCGCAGGATTGTCCGCGGCCTGTGCCGCCGTGCCCGCGGCGAGGCCGAGCACCCCTGCGATCATGAGGCGCGCGGTCGTGCCGAGAAGGCGATTCATCAGGCTAGACGCTTGCATTCGTGAGACTCCCTGCTGGACCTTTATTCGTTCAGGGCCAGCGCGGCGGGGCGTTCCATGTACCCCCCGAGACTGTCCGGAACGATCTCGATCAAGCTGATCTTGGCGGGCGTGATGTCGGTGATCTTGCCTTCCGCCTGTCCGATGTGGTTGCCGGCGGTCACGCGGTGCACCAGTCCGTCCTTGGTCTGCACCAGGCCGAACATGTTCCCGCCGAGGCGCAGCGTGCCGACCATCTTGAGCGTATCGAGCGAGAACTGTTCGAGAAACTCGCGATTGCGCTTGGAATCGGGGCGTATGCCGCTGTAGCCGGCGCCCGCGCCCGGGGTGCTCGGCAGGAACGGCGAGCGCATATCGGCGGCGGTGTAAACGAAGGTTTCGTAGGGCTTGATCTCGGGCAGCGGCTCGACGCGCCCGCCGGGCTCTTTCTTCGTATCCTCGATGAAGCGCGCCAGGTCGCTGTCGGCGCTCGTGCAGGCCGTGAGCGCGGCGTAGCCGGCGCACACGAGCGCGGCGCCCAGCAGGCGCAGACCCGATGTGTGTGAGAGCTTAAGCATGGGTGAGTACCGCATTCACGCCGTTCATGTGGGTCAACCCGCCGGCTTCGGGCGGTGGGCGACGTCGCGCTTCTGCGCCTCGCCCGCCGCGACCTCGTCCTCGTCGAGATAGCGGTAGGTCTTGGCCGTGAGCTCGAGCGACAACTGGTCGTAGGAGTCCTTGCTGTCCGGCTTGATGTCGATGTCGTGCAGCGTGACGATGCGCGGCAGCGCCGCGATGCCGCTCACGAACTCGCCGAACTGGTGATAGCTGCCGGTGAGCCTGATCTTAATGGGCAGCTCCGCGTAGAAGTCCTTCTTCTGCTCGGGCTGCGGCTGGAAGAGCTTCTCCTCGAGGCCGGCGGCGAGGCCGGTCTGCGAGATGTCGACCAGCAGGCTCGGCACCTCGGTCTTGCCGGGGAGCTGACGCAGCAGCGCGCCGAAGGAGCGCTCGATGTCCTTCAGCTGCAGCTTGTAGACCTCGAGGTTGACGGCCTTGGCGTGCTTGTTGTGGAACTCCTGACGCAGCTGCTGCTCCTCTTCCTGACGCCGCTGCAGCTCGGGCCGCTGCTCGTTCCACACCAGGAGGTAGATCCCGAGGAGCGTGAGCGCCAGGAACGCCACGCCGACCGCACCGGCGCGGACCGGCAGCGGCCAGCGGCCGGGCTCGCGCGGATCGAGTGAGCGCAGCTCCTCGAGCAGGTTCATTGCCGGCCTCCCGCGCCGCCGAGGCTCGCCTTGCGGAGTTTGGTCTTCGCGGCGTTGCCGCTCTCCTGGGGCGTCGCGGAGACCTGCTCAGCGGTGAGGGTAAAGCTCGAGCCCGGGCCCGTGCCCTTGCCGGTCTGCACGACCTCGAGCTCGGGGTTGCGCAGCCACTGCGAGGCGTCGATGTTGCGCATGAACGAGGAAACACGGGTGCTCGACTGCGCGACGCCGTCGAACCGCAGACGCCGCTCGGTCTGCTTCACACCGGTGAGGTACACCCCCTCCGGGAGGGTGTGCACGATCTCATCGAACACATGCACGATCTCCGGGCGCGAGCGCTGCAGCTTCTCGATGATCCCCATGCGCGCGATGAACCTGAGCTTATCGGTCTCGAGGTTGTTGATCTCCTCGATCTGCTTGTCGAGCGTCTTGACCTCGCGGCGCAGCTGGTCGTTGCGGTGCTGCTGCGACTCGATCATCGAGCCATACAGCAGATAGGCGGCGAACGAGGCGACGCCGGCGGCGACGGCCGCCACCCCGAGAGCCACCAGGAATGCGAGCTTGCGCTCCTTGCGCTGGCCTTCACGCCAGGGAAGCAGGTTTATACGCGGCATGTCAGTCGAAACTCCGCAGTGCGAGCCCGCAGGCCGTCAGCAGCGCCGTGGCGTCACGTTGCACCGCCTGCGCCTTGGCGCGCGAGGACAGTTTCATCTGGCCGAGCGGGTCGCCCTTCTCGGCGGAAATGCCGACGCGGCTCGAGATCACCTCCGCCACGCCCGGGATGTTGGCGCAACCGCCACACACCAGAATCTTCTCCGGCTGCTCGCGCCCGGACCCGGAAGCCAGGTAGAACTGCAGCGAGCGGCTCACCTGCTGGGTCATGTCGTCGATGAACGGGTCGAGGACCTCGGACTGATAGTTGCCCGGCAGGCCGCCCTCCTTCTTGGCGCGCCCCGCCTCCTCCATGGCGAGTCCGTAGGTGCGCATGATCTCTTCGGTGAGCTGCTGCCCGCCGAAGGCGAAATCGCGCGTGTACACCACCTTGAGGTTTCGCAGCACACTGAAGGTGGTGCTGCTCGCGCCGAAGTCGACCACCGCGATGGTGCGATCGATGCCGCCATCGGGCATCTGGTGCGTCATCAGCTTGCAGGCGTTCTCGAGCGCAAACGCCTCGACGTCCACGATCTTGGCCGTGAGTCCCGCCGCCTTGACGGCCGCCTGGCGCTGCTCGACATTCTCAGTGCGCGTCGCGACCAGCAGCACGTCGCTCGATTCCGGATCCTTCTCGTTCGGCCCCAGCACCTCGAAGTCGTAGCTGACCTCGTCCATGGGGAAGGGGATGTACTGGTCGGCCTGCATCTCGACCTGCGCCTCGAGGTCGGCGCTGCGCAGCGCGCGCGGCATCTGGATCACCTTGGTGATCGCGGCATCGCCCGAGATCGCCACCGCGACCTCGGAGGCCTTGGCGCCGGCGCGCTTCACGGCGCGGCGGATCGCCTCGCCCACCGCCTCGGCATCGACGATCGCCTTCTCGTTGATGGCGTTCTGGGGCGTGGGCTCGGCCGCATAGGCCTCGACCCGGTACTGCCCGCCCGCCGTCGCCAGCTCGATGAGCTTCACCGACGAGGTGGTTATGTCAAGTCCGAGGAGCGGGCGGTATTTGCGCTGGAGAAGGAACATTTTTTATATCCTTTTCAGGTCTTTACGCCTGAAAATGACCGCGTCGGACATGACCCCGGATCACTATATATCAGTGCACTGTTAAATTGAACGTGAGCGGGCTCACGGATCCGCAGGCTTGCCATGCAGCAAATGCGCGCAGTGCCGAAAGCATCACGCGCGCCGCGCGCTGCGGTGTCCCGGATCAACAAATGCTGCGTCCTCTTGTCCAAGCGTTCTGGGGACGAAAACCGTCAGCACACGGGCGGCGGGCGCTGCGGGAGTTCGGTCGAACCGCTCAGAATCCGCAGCACGTGGCCGAGTGACTGCGGAGTGCGTTAACGTTCGAACCGGCAACCCCGCTGTCGTAGGCACGACGCCCGTAGACCGGAGGCTTTGCGTCCCCACCTTTCGGTGAGTTTGCCCTTGAGTCGCGGGTACTATGCATAGCCCCCGCAGCGAGCGCAAGGAGACAGAGTTGGTTTCTGTGAAATGGAATTACTTTCGCCTCGCGACGCTCATCGGCGGATGTGTGATCCTGATCACACTTCTCGGCGCGTACGCGCTCGCCTGCAGTTACGTGTATCTGCTGCCCTCGCTGCCCACGACGGCAGCGATGCGCAACGTCGAACTGCAGGTGCCATTGCGCGTGTACACGCGCTCGGGCGCGCTGATCGCGCAGATCGGAGAGCAGCGCCGCATCCCGGTCGGCTACGACCAGATTCCCGATCTCGTCAAACACGCGTTTCTCGCCGCCGAGGATGAGCGCTTCTTCGAGCACCACGGCATCGATTACCTCGGTGTGGTGCGCGCGGTGTTGATCGACGTCCTCGCCGGCGACAAGACCCAGGGCGCCAGCACCATCACCATGCAGGCCGCCCGCAACATGTTCCTGACGCTCGACAAGACCTACCGCCGCAAGCTCCAGGAGACTTTCGTCACCTACCGCATGGAACACGAGTTCACGAAGCAAGAAATCTTCGGGCTGTACCTCAACGTGATCTTCTTCGGCCAGCGCGCCTATGGCGTCGCGGCCGCGGCGGAGGCGTTCTTCGGCAAGCCGCTCGACAGGCTCGATGTGGCCGAGGCCGCGACGCTCGCCGGGGTCCCCAAGGCGCCCTCGCGCTACAACCCGATCGTCGATCCCGAGGCCGCCAGCAACCGCCGTGCCTACGTGCTGCGGCGCATGCGCGAGCTCGGCTACATCGACGCCGCCACCGCGGAGGCCGCCAACAAGGAGCCGATGCAGGCGCGCGCGCACGCGCCGCTCTTCGACGTCGAGGCGCCGTACGTCGCGGAGATGGCGCGTCTCGAGCTGCGCCAGCGGTACGGCCCGAGCGTCGAGACCGCCGGCTACCGCGTCTACACCACCATCGACGGCCGGCTGCAGGCCGCCGCCAACCGCGCCGTGCGTGTGGGACTCATCGAGTACGACCGCCGCCACGGCTGGCGCGGGCCGGCCGGGCACGTCGAGCTGCCCGCGCACGGTGAGCCGGATTACGACGACCTGGTGGACGAGTACTCCGCGATCGGCAACCTCTCGCCGGCCGTCGTGGTGTCGGTCGCCGAAAAAAGCGCCCGCGCCTACGTGAAGTCGCTCGGGACGGTGCAGATCGACTGGGACGGACTCTCCTGGGCGCACCGGCAGCAGCGCAACGAGACGCCCGGGCCGCCGCCGAAGGACGCGAGCCAGGTCTTGAGCCGCGGCGACGTCGTCTACGTGGTCGCCGATGCCGCCGGACACGCGCAGCTTGCGCAGATACCGGAAGCGCAGAGCGCGCTGGTGGCGCTCGATCCCAACGACGGCAGCATCGGCGCGCTCGTGGGCGGCTTCGACTACTTCACCAACAAGTACAACCGCGTCACGCAGGCGCGGCGCCTCCCGGGCTCGGGCTTCAAGCCGTTCCTGTACTCCGCGGCGCTCGAGAACGGCTTCACTCCGGCGAGCGTGCTGCTCGATGCGCCCATCGTCCTCGACGGCAGCGGGAGCGAGGAAGCCTGGCGGCCGGAGAATTCGACCCGCGAGTTCAGCGGACCGACGCGGCTGCGCGAGGCGCTGGTGCGCTCGCGCAATCTCGTGTCGATCCGCATCCTGAAGGAGCTCGGGGTGCAGACGGCGATCGACTACATCACGCGCTTCGGCTTCGACCCCAAGACCATGCCGCGCGACCTGACGCTGGCGCTCGGCACGCTGGAAGCGACGCCGCTCGACCTCGCCGCCGGGTACGCGGTGTTCGCCAACGGCGGCTATCGCGTCGGGCCCTACTTCATCGACCGCATCGAGGACGCCACCGGGAAGGCGGTGTGGCAGGCCGCGCCGCGCATGGTGTGCACGCAGTGCGAACAGGGCGAGCCGCCGGCGGCGGGCGCGGCGCTACGAATCTCGGACACGACCCACGGCGAGCCGGCGCCGCTGCCCGAGACGCAGGCAGCGCCGCGCGTCATCAGCGCGCAGAACGCCTACCTCATGGCCGACATGATGTCCGATGTCATCAAGCGCGGCACGGGGCGGCGCGCCCTCGCGCTCGGGCGCGGCGACATCGCGGGCAAGACCGGCACCACCAACGAGGCGCGGGACACCTGGTTCAACGGCTTCACGCGAAATCTCGTCGCCACCGTGTGGGTCGGCTTCGATCAGGAGCGGCCGCTCGGGGAGGCGGAGGAGGGCGCGCGCACCGCGCTGCCGATCTGGATGCAGTTCATGCGCGAGGCGCTCAAGGGGGTGCCAGAGCAGGCCCGCAGCATGCCCGACGGCCTGGTCACGCTGCGGATCTCGCCGCAGACCGGCACGCTGGTGAGCGCCGAGAATCCCGACGGCATTCCGGAAATCTTCATGGCGGATCACCTGCCCTCGGGGAACACCGGAGCGCTGGCGCAGGGCCCGGAGGGCCAGGCGAGCGGCGAGCCGATCTTCTGACACGCGATGCGATCGAAGCGACACCCCTCGCGCGTCGAGAACCTGCGCCGCGCGCTGGCCCAGGAAGCCGCACGGCTCATGGCCGAGCATGGCATCCGCGATTTTCTCGTGGCCAAGAGGAAGGCGGCCGAGCGTCTCGGGGTCATCGATGGCGTGGCGCTGCTGCCGAAGAACAGCGAGATCGAGAGCGCACTCGCCGAGTACCAGCGCCTCTTCCGCGGCGCCTCGCACCTCGAGGCGCTCGAGGCCCAGCGCCGTGCGGCGCTCGCGGCCATGCGTTACCTGCGGGAGTTCGCGCCGCGGCTCGTGGGCCCGGTGCTCTCGGGCACGGCCACGGAGTACACCGAGGTGCAGCTGCACTTGTTCGCCGAGCGCGTCGAGTCGGTCACGCTGAAGCTCCTCGATGGCGGGATCCCCCACGAGCTCACCGAGAAACGCCTCAAGCTCAACGCCGAGCTCGTGCGGCCCTTTCCGGGCGTGCGCTTCGAGGTCGACGACCAGCCGATCGAGGCGACGGTGTTTCCGACCGACGGCATCCGGCAGGCCCCGATGAGCCCGGTGGACGGGCGGCCGATGCGCCGCGCCGACGCTGGCGAGGTCGAGGCGCTGCTCGAGCGGAGCTGAGGCGGCCGGCAGGCGGAGCCGGCATTGCTTCAGCGGCGCGCTGCGCTCAGCGGCGCTTCGAGACCTCGACGTACTCGCGGCGCGGCGGACCCGTGTACAGCTGGCGCGGCCGCCCGATGCGCATGGCGGGGTCGGAAATCATCTCCAGCCAGTGCGCGACCCAGCCCACGGTGCGCGCGATTGCGAACATCACCGTGAACATGGAGCGCGGAATGCCGATCGCGCTGTAGATGACACCCGAGTAGAAATCGACGTTCGGGTAGAGCTTGCGCGATACGAAGTACTCGTCCTTGAGCGCGATCTCCTCGAGCCGCAGGGCGAGCTCGAACAGCGGATTGTCGCTGCGCCCGAGCGCGGTGAGCACCCGGTGACACATCTCGCGGATGATCTTGGCGCGCGGATCGAAGTTCTTGTAGACGCGGTGGCCGAAGCCCATGAGGCGGAAGTGACTCGACTTGTCCTTGGCCATCGCCAGGTATTTCGGGATGTGGTCGACGCTGCCGATCTGCTCGAGCATCGCCAGCACGGCCTCGTTCGCGCCGCCGTGCGCCGGACCCCACAGCGCCGAGACGCCCGCCGAGATCGCCGCATAGGGATTGGCGCCGGTGCTGCCGGCGAGGCGCACGGTGGAAGTGCTGGCGTTCTGCTCGTGATCGGCGTGCAGGATGAACAGCAGGTCGAGCGCCTCCGCGGCCACCGGGTCGAGCTTGTAGGGCTCGCACGGCACGGCGAACAGCATGTGCAGCACGTTGGCCGCGTAGTCGAGATCGTTGCGCGGGTAGATGAAGGGCTGTCCGAGCGAGTGCTTGTGAGCGGCGGCGGCGATGGTCGGGATCTTGGCGATGATGCGGTGGGAGAAGATCTCGCGATGGCGCGGGTTATAGATGTCCATGGTGTCGTGATAGAACGCCGACATGGACGCCACCACCGCCGACACCATCGCCATGGGATGCGCGTTGTGGTGGAAGCCGTTGAAGAAGCGCAGCAACGTCTCGTTGATCATCGTGTGATAACGGATGTTGCCGGTGAACTCCGCGAGCTGCTTGCCAGTCGGCAGCTCCCCGAGCAGCAGCAGGTACGCGACTTCCATGAAGGAGCTTTTCCCGGCGAGCTGCTCGATCGGGTAGCCGCGATAGAGCAGCACGCCCGCATCGCCGTCGATGTAGGTGATGCGGCTCTCGGTCGCGGCGGTCGCGGCGAAGCCCGGATCGTAGGTGAAGACGTCGAGGTCCTTGTGCAGCCCCGCGATGTCGAGCGCCGCCGGTCCGATGGTGCCGGTGCGCACCGGCAGCTGGCTGCTGCGCCCGCTGGCGCCGTCGCTGAGCTCGAACGCTGTTTCCGTCTTCCCGTTCATGTCCACGGCCGCCATTCCATGTGGTGGTCGCCGAGCACTGCGGGCGCGCCGCACCACGAGGCAGGTTTACATGGACCCAAGCGCCGAATCAAGGCGCGCCGGGTCGCCGACAGGGGCCCGGCGGCACCCTTGCGGGGAATGGCGTCGCGCGCTTGCGCTACTGCACGACCTTGACGAGATCCCCCGGCTTGGGTTCGCCCTTGGGGTAGAGCGCGTTCATGAGGCGCAGCTCCTCCTGCTTGAACTTCTCGACCGGCATGTCCTTCGCGTAGTCCTCGATCTTCGTCTTCTCGTCCGCGGTGATGATCGTGATGCGGTAGGGCTCGGCGAGCGGGTATTCCGTGGGTTTCATGTCGCGCATGGTCTCGATCGAGGACATGAAGACCCCGTCATCGAGCGGCGCGCCGTTCTCGCTCGAGCGGCTCGCGCCGCCGATCACGAACGCCTGGGTGCCGCGATAGAGCACCGCCCAGCGCACCGGCCCCTCGCCGCCATCGAGGGGCGACCCCGAGCGCGTGATGAGCGCGTAGCCCTCCATGCCGTGCACCGCAAGCGTATCGCCGTGCGAGACGGATGCGCCCCGCAATTTCTGCAGCAGGAACTCGCGCGGCGACTTCTTCTCGGGACGCTTCTCGAGCGTCACCTGCATCACCGACTCCTTTTTCTTCGTCACCAGCAGCCGGTCGCGCTCGTTCTGCACGTTCCAGCCCTTGGGGAAGGCCATCGTGAGCTTCATGCCGGCGTGGTAGAAGCGGTTCTCGCGCACGATGCCCTGCTCGCGGGAGGAGCCGAAGGGCAGCCCGGCGATCGCCTTCAGGTACTCTTCGCGGTTGTCGAGCCAGCCGCCGCGCGGCACGGTGGTGATGTTCGCCGCCCCGAGCGTCGCCTCCACGACGCGCTCGTCGGGGGCCGGGTGATCGGAGAACACGCCGTGATAGATCTTGGGGTCGCGGCCTTCCTCCTTGGCGCGGTTGATCTCGAAGGCTTCCTGCGCCTTGAACATCCTCATCGTGTCACCCATGGCCGTCGGGCGATAGCCAGCGCGCGCGGCATACTCGAGGCCGAGGCGGTCGGCCTCGGACTCGTGCTCACGGCCGTAGCCCTGGTACCAGGCGGCGGCGCCGAGGTCCGCCATCTCCGCGAGCGCGTAGTTCCCGGTGAGGATCGCGGTGGCGATCGCACCGCTGCCGAGGAGCACGCGCTGCGCCTGGCTGCGCGCCGGATGGCGCGCGACGTCGTGCCCGATCTCGTGGCCGAGCACCGCGGCGAGCTCGGCCTCGGAATTCAGGTACGTGAGCAGCCCGCGGTGGACGTAGACATAGCCGCCGCCGGTGGTGAAGGCGTTGATCTCGTCGTCATCGAGCACGAAGAACTTGAAGTCCCAGTCCGCGATCGGCGTATTGCGCGCCACCCGTGTGCCGATCATCTGCACGTAGTCCTGCACCGCCTGGTCCTGGTACAGGCCATAAATGCGCTTGATCTCCTCGTGGTCGCGCCGCGCCTGCTCCTGCTCGCTCTTCACCGTGGTGAAGACGACGTGGTGGGTGCCGGATGCGGGGTTGGTGGCGCAGCTCACCGCGGCGAGCGCGAGCGCGCAGGCAGCGGCGGTGGCGAGTATGCGGCGCATGACGACTCCGATCGGGCGAGTGCGGCTTCAGGCCGCGGGCTCCCGGGCTCGCCCACGCGCTCGCCTGCCCGCGGCGCAAAGACGAGGCCCAGGCTGTAGAGCCCTCACCACGCAGCGAAGTTCCGCCGCCCGCCGCCCGCGCCACCCGCCCGGGGCGCCGAAAGAGCGCGGCTGCAAGGTCGACGGGCCTGCCGCGCGGTTACTTGGCGCCTGCGGCCGCGTACTTCCGGCGGAACTTGTCCACGCGGCCCGCGGTGTCGACGATCTTCTGCTTGCCCGTATAGAAAGGATGGCAGTTCGAGCACACCTCGACCTGCAGATCGTGACCGAGCGTTGAGCTCGTCTTGAACGTGTTGCCGCACGTGCAGGTGACGGTGATCTCTCTGTAGTCGGGGTGGATTGCGGCTTTCATGGCGGGCTCACGCTTTCCCAAAGGGCTCACCCGGAAATGGGGTCCCGGGGGCGCAGATTAAAGGGCGCGCGAGTTTAGCCGCAGTGTCGCGTGCTCTCAAGGCGTCTCGAACCGGCCGCCTCCCTCTAGGGGGCCATTATCCACAGAAGCTGTGGACAACTCTGTGGACGGCCGCTGTCGCCCCGCCGCGATCACGCGGTCAGATTGCATTTTTGTTACCTTGGTCAAAAAATGAGCAGCCATTTTTAGCTTGGCTGCTCAACGAGTTACGGGCTTCTTGTCCAGCGGCTTGACGAGTTTGCCACGTAATCTACTCATTCTCCGATAGCGCCACCGGAGCCTGTGAATAAAGGGCGCCGGTGCAGCCCCGGCTCGCCCGACGCGGCCGTTGACAACGCTGACGGACCGGGTAATTCCGCTGTTTCCGGTATGAATTCGAGCAGCATCTCGTTGAGGAACCGCAGCCCCTGGGCGCTCGGCCGGCACCTCCCGGGAGTGCGCCGGAGCATGCCGCGCCGGAGCAGGCGATCGATGGGCGACGCGATCGCCTGCCAGTCGAGCCCGGTGCGCGCGGGGAACAACGTCGCGTCGAACCCGCCTTTCAGCCGCAGCGCGTTCAGCATGAATTCGAACGGCAGCTCGCTCTCGGGAACCGCGCGGCGCACGAGCTCGGCGCCGGAGGAGGCGAGATAGCGGCGCGGCTCGCGCGGCTGAAGGGTGCGCACGATCTGCCCCGCGTACGGGAACGTCAGCTTGCCGTGCGCGCCGGCACCCACGCCGAGGTAATCGCCGAAACGCCAGTAATTGAGGTTGTGACGGCATTGCCGCCCGGGGCGCGCGTAGGCGGAGACCTCGTACTGGGCAAATCCCGCCTCACCGAGCAGCGCGGCGCACGCGTCCAGCATCGCCGCCGCAGCGTCCTCATCGGGCAGCGGCGGCCGGCGCGCCGCGAAGACCGTCCCGGGCTCGATCGTGAGCTGGTAGTGCGAGACGTGCGCCGGGTGGAGCTCGAGGGCTCCCGCGAGGTCGAGCCGGGCGGCGGGGACGTCCTGACCGGGCAGCGCGTACATGAGATCGAGGTTGAAGTTGGCGAGGCCCGCGGCATGCAGCTCCTCGGCGGCGCGCCGCGTCTCGGCGGGCGAATGAATGCGCCCGAGCGCCTTGAGCCGCTCCGGATCGAAGCTCTGGGCGCCGAGCGATACGCGCGTGACGCCGGCCGCCCGGTATTCGCGGAATGCGCCGCGCTCGATCGCGCCCGGGTTGGCTTCGAGCGTCACCTCGAGACGCGGGGCGAGCTTGAGCACGCGGCGCGCCGCCGCGAGGAGCTCGCCGATCGAGCGCGGTGAGAAGAGGCTCGGCGTCCCGCCGCCGAGGAAGACGCTGATCACCTCGCGCCCGGCGACCTCACTCGCCTGCGCTTCGAGATCGCGCGCGAGACGGCCGAGGTAGGCGCTCTCCGGGAGCTCCCCGCCGAGCGTGTAGGAGTTGAAATCGCAGTACGGACACTTGCGCACACACCAGGGAAAGTGCACGTAGAGCGCGAGCGGCGGGGTCGTCAGGGCGGACATGCGTTGGTGTTCGGCGAGCGCAATTCTAGCGCGCCGAATGCGCCTTCCGCTCGACCTTGATGGCGCCTACCGTGCCGGAAGGAGCCGCGGCGGGTCGTCGGTGACGACCACCGTCGCGGCATAGCGCGTGTTGTCGAGCCGGAAGCCGATCTCCCGCTTCGGCGGGAGGCTCGTGAGCAACAGCATCGGGGCGCAGGAGAAGTCGCGGACGCCGAATTCCGCGAGGTAGACCTCCGGCACGTGCGGACGGCACAGGTGGTTCGCCGCCGCGAGGATGCGCTCGGCGCGCGCGTAGTGATCCGGATTCGAGGAGCGCAGCTCCTCCAGCGCGCGCGAATCGAGATACACCGTCCTGTCGAATACCTGAGCCGGTATGTCATCGGCCGCCACGGTCTGGATACCGCTTGCCGTCAGTGCGGCCACGCAGGCCGCTGCCACGGCTCCCGGGGAAAGCTTGCGTCGCATGGTGAGCGCTCCGCACTGCGGCCACGTCCGCTGCCCTGTCGATAGACTACGCCCACCGTGGGGCGGTTTCCAAAGGTCACTTCTTCCAGTCGCCGAGCTCGGGCTGCTCGCGCATGTGGTCGAGCAGGTCGCCGCGCGGCGGGATCTTGTCCAGCGTACATGCGAAAAAAGGCACGACCCAAAGCAGCGCGACCGCACAGTGGTCATTGAGATTGAAGACCGTGACGCCGCCCGGCAGGGCCTCCACCCGGTGAGTGCGCGCGTGGTTCCACGCGAGGGCGGGCTTGCGGGGTGGCGCGGAAGCGAACGTCGGGCTCGCGGGAGGCATCCCGAAAGTCCGGGGTCCGGATTGGTCTTCGCCCCGGGCCACACGGGATGCGGCCTCCGCGCCTTCGGCCGCCCAGTCGATCGCCGCCGGGCCGGCATCAGCAGGCGCCGCGCGGGGCTCGGATGGCCGAGTGTCGGTTGGCCGAGTCACACCCGGCCTCGCGAACGTGAGCCCGCCCCGGGCTGCACCCGGTGAGATCGCGAATGGGAGCCGGAGCGACTCGCGCGGCGCGGCGGGCAACAGAGCGATGAGCGTCAGACTCTCCTCGGCGCTACGGCCAGTCGGGTGCGTGCGGGTGAGCTCGAGAAGGAAGGCGAGCGCCAGCGCGTGCGCACCCACCACCACCGCGAGCGCGGGCAGTCGACTCGCGGCGATCGATGAGGTCATGGCGCGCGCTCGGCTCCCCGGGGGCGAATCCCGGTGGTGGGATGCTCCTCAGTTCGAGACGCGCCCCGCACGGAAGTTCAGCAGGCGGCGATGTTGGTGTACCGTCCGCCCCCGACTAGAACACGCAGGGGGAGCTCCTGCACACGAACCTGATCCGCGCCGTTCCGTTTGCGCTCCTCGGCCTCGCCGGCCTGGCCGCCGCACTGGCATCCGACGGACGAGCACATCACCGTGTTGTCCGACGGGCCCGTCACTCCTTCATTGCACGATCGGGTGCGAGATGTCGCACTCGTCGGTGTCATTCGACCAGGTGCTCTGCATCGCGTAGGCGCCGTTGCCCATGCTCACGTTCGCCGCGGCGCCCTGACCCGAACTGATCCACGCGCACTCGTCACCGTTTTCCTCGCCCGTGAACAGGTTGGTCCAGCCGCCGGGCGGATTCTGGTCGGTCACCGTCTCGGCGTACTCGTGACCGTTCACGATCGAGAAGCCATCGAGAGTTCCGGCCGAGCCGCTGTTGACGAAATTCTGACCGCAGCTTGCGCCGAGATCGGTGACGTACGGCATGTTGGTGAACGCCAGATCGCCGTACGAGGAAGTCGTGTAGTCGTGCCAGGCGCAGAAGGCCGAGGTGATCGTGTTGAAGCCATCCGGGTGGGTGCCCGAGGGCGAGACGACCACGTACTGCACGTAGCGGTTGGCAGCGGGCGTCGTGTTGCCGAAGTGGGCAGCGGCCCTGGCCGCCTCCGCCGCCAGCTGCGCGGCGGTAGCATTGCCCGGCGAGGGACCCGCGGTGTCGAACCAGACTCCCGCCAGAGCACCGCTCGCCGGGTAGCCGACGTGCGGTGCGCCGCTCGGACAGGACGTCGCCCCCGGAGAGACGAGCGGTCCGTCGCAGTACTGCGTCATCGTGCCCGACCACAGCTCGCCTCCCGTGCCGATGCCGGCGAAGAGATGCTGCAGGTAGGTGGCTGCTCCGTCCGGATCGCCGCCGCCCGTCCACTGGCTGCCGTAAAACACGAGATAAACCCTGGGTGTGCTGCTGGTGACGCCGATGCCATCGATGCCGCCGCCGAACGACAGGGTATTCAGGGGATCAATGAACAAAGGACTCGACAGACCGACGGGGTGCGAGGCTTCCCACGCCCTCATCTTCCCCAGAGCTTCCCGCGTGGGCACGGCTCCGTGCCGATAGGGGTGCCCGTACGCGGGGGCGAAAGGATTCTCGCCGCGCGCTCCCGGATCGAGCCCGTTTCCGGCCGCGACGCAGCAGCCGACTATCACTGACACCAGTGCTGAACGAAT
>MNCZ01000090.1 GCA_001914695.1 Gammaproteobacteria bacterium 13_2_20CM_66_19
CACGCGGGCCCCCCGCGCGCCTTCCACGCCACGGGGCGGCGCGCCCTGCTCGGTGAGGGCAAGCGCGCTCTGCCCCCCGGTCATCGCGAGGTAGACGTCCGCGAGGATGCGCGCATCGAGGAGCGCGCCGTGGAGCTCCCGCGCCGAGTCATCGACGTCGTAGCGCTTGCAGAGCGCCTCCAGGCTGTTGCGCTGACCCGGATGCAGCTCGCGCGCGAGCGCGAGCGTGTCGAGCACCTGGCAGACGGAGGCGATCTGGCGCGGCTCGCCGGGGAGCCGTGCGAGCTCGGCATCGAGAAACGCGATGTCGAAGGCGGCGTTGTGGATCACGAGCTCGGAGCCGGCGAGGAACTCGAGCAGCTCATCGGCGATCTCTCGAAAGCGCGGCTGCCCGTCGAGCTCGGTGCGCGAGATGCCGTGCACCGAGAGCGCGCCGTCGTCGATCTCGCGCTCGGGGTTCAGGTACCGGTGAAAGGTGCGCCCCGTGGCACGGCGGTTCACGAGCTCGACGCACCCGATCTCGATGACGCGGTGATTGAGCTCGGGCTCGAGTCCGGTCGTCTCGGTGTCCAGGACGATCTGCCGCATGGCGGGGTCGGAGTCTACCGCACCGCTCGCGCCTGCAAGGCGTCGATCGCTTCGTTCGCGAGCTGGTCGACGCGCTCGTTGCCGGGGACCCCCGCATGTCCCGGCACCCAGCGCCATTCGATCGCGTGGCCGGAGCTGAGCTCATCGAGCCGCTGCCAGAGGTCCTGGTTCTTCACCGGCTTGCGATCGGCGGTGCGCCAGCCGCGCGACTTCCACGCCGGAAGCCACTCCGTGATCCCGCGCCGGACGTATTCGGAATCGGTGTAGAGCCGCGCCTGCACCGGGCGCTGCAAGGCCTCGAGCGCGCGAATTACCGCGGTGAGCTCCATGCGGTTGTTGGTCGTCAGCGGCTCGGCGCCCTTGAGCTCCTTCTCGCGCTTGCCCGACTTGAGGAGCGCCCCCCAGCCGCCGGGCCCCGGATTGCCGCGGCAGGCGCCGTCGGTATAGATCTCGATCACGCCCGTGAGCGGGTCGTGGGCTTGACCAGGCCGCCGATCACGGCGGGCTTCTCGCGGGCAGGAGGTATGTGGCGCGTCGCAGCATCCTCCCGGTCCCCTCGCCCGCGGAGAGGCCGCGGCTGAAGGGACTTAGGTACAGGTAGCGCTGTGTCGCGACCATCTCGAAGCCTAAGAGCACCAGCCACTCGCGCAGCCGCCGCTCGGGCAGCACGCGGCGCAGCCCCGGCGGAAAACCGCGGCGGCTCCAGCGCCCGCGCATGCCCCACAGGCTCCAGGGCTCAAATCCGAGCACCAGCAATTGCCCCTCGCCGGAGAGCACCCGATCCACTTCGCGGAGGATCGCGTACGGATCGGGGGCGAATTCGAGCGTATGCGGCAGGAGCGCCGCGTCGATGCTGTCGCTGATGATCGGAAGCTGCGAGGGTCTCGCGAGGACGTCAGCGCCGGCCGACAGCCCAGGAGCCGCGATGAGGCTCGCCCGGCGCGTGCGGCTGCCGGCGAGGAGCTCCCGCGCGCCGCCCCAGGCGCCGACCTGCAGCAACTCCCACCCGAAAACGTCCTCGAGCGCCGCAGATAGAAGCTCGGACTCGGCCGCAAGGAGTGCCCGGCCGAGGGGCAGCCGCCACCAGGCCCTGAGAGAGGCGTCACGGTCCGGGATGTCCGGAGTGCGAACTAGCGAGGGAGGGCTGGTAATAATGTGAACTTACCGGTTAAATTCTGCCTGTCGAGCCAGTAGCGTCCTATAAGACCCTGTGCCCCGGCACGGGGAAAAAGTAGCACGGCCGATAGAGGGCACAAAACTTGGCGACGGCACTCTTAACGCATATGCGTCACGGACTCCTCGGCTTGGCGCTCCTGGCCCTGATGGCGTGCGTCCACGCCCCGCAGCGGCCGCACGAATCCCCGCCCGCGGAGGCGCTGAGCCCTGCGCCGCCGGCCAGCCCGGCTCCCGC
Organism: Gammaproteobacteria bacterium 13_2_20CM_66_19; assembly: GCA_001914695.1. Classification (GTDB taxonomy): domain Bacteria; phylum Pseudomonadota; class Gammaproteobacteria; order Steroidobacterales; family Steroidobacteraceae; genus 13-2-20CM-66-19. The sequence continues at coordinate 2,000 of MNCZ01000090.1, forward strand.
GGTCTCACCGGCCCCCGCGCCCGCGACGGCGGACGCCGCAGCGGCGCCCTCGAGCGTATCAGCCGCCTCGCCGGAGGCCACCTCGCCAGAGGCACCCGCCGCTCAAGCGGCCGGAAGCTCGCCCGCTGCGGCGAAGGCGACCTCAGCTTCAGCGCCGCCTGCGGCGTCGACGACCCCTGCGGAGGCCGCCCCGGCACTCGTGCCTGCGCCTCTCGCAGGTCCCGCGGCGGCAACGCTCCCGCCCGATGCGTCCGCCGCAGCCACTGATGCGGCAGGCGCCACCTCCGGGGTCGCCGACGAAGCACCCCGCGCGCCATCCGCTCAAGTGCCGGGGCTTGCGCCGGCGCTCTACGGAGATCTCTTCGATCGCATGCGCGCGGGCTTCACGCTCGAGGACGGCGCCGGCCAGCGCGCGGTGGATCAGCAGCTGCACTGGTACGCCAACAACCCCGAGTACCTGCAGCGCGCCTTCGGACGGGCCGAGCTCTATCTCTATCAGATCGTGACCGAGCTCGAGCGTCGCGGCATGCCGCGCGAGCTCGCGCTGCTGCCGGTGGTGGAGAGCGCCTTCGAGCCCTACGCCTACTCACGCGCGCGCGCCTCGGGACTCTGGCAGTTCGTGCCCGGGACGGCTTCGCGCTTCGGGCTCAAGCAGGACTGGTGGTACGACGGCCGGCGTGACATCGTCGAGTCGACCCGTGCCGCTCTCGACTACCTGCAGTCGCTCCACGATCGGTTCAACGGCGACTGGCTGCTCGCGATCGCCGCCTACAACTGCGGCGAGGCCTTGATCGATCGCGCCGTCGCGATGAATCGCGCCACGGGCCATCCGGTGGACTTCTGGAACGTGTGGCTGCCGGGCGAGACGCGCGCCTACGTGCCCAAGCTCCTCGCGATGAAGCGCCTGGTGATGGACCCGGCGGCTTTCGGGCTCGAGTTCAGCCCCATCCCGAACCAGCCCTACTTCGCGCGGGTCGGCACCATCAGCCAGGTCAACTTGAAGCTCGCCGCGGAGATCGCCGGGATCACCCCCGAGGAGCTCTACGAGCTCAACCCCGCCTTCCACCGCTGGGCGACCGATCCCGGCGGTCCGCATTATCTCCTCATGCCGATCGACGCCGCGGACGTCTTCACCGAGAACATCGAGCAGCTGAGCGCCGATCAGCGCTTGGGCGTCTCCCACTACACCGTGAGGCGCGGCGACTCGCTGGCCTCCCTCGCCAGGAAGTTCCACACCACCGTCAACGTGATCCGCGAGCTGAACGACATGCCCTCCGGCGCGCTCACGGTGGGGAATGACCTGCGCGTGCCGAGCGCCGTCACGGAGCTCCCCGAGAAGGTCATGCTGGCCGCAGCGCGGGTCGACGGCCACGGCCGTTCCGCACGCCGTCCGCACGTGCAGATCGTGCGGCGCGGGGACTCGCTCTGGACCATCGCGCGGCACAACGGCATGAACGTGAACACCCTCGCGAGGCTGAACGGCATGCACCCGGACGATGCCTTGCGCGCCGGGCAGCGCATCAAGCTCACGGCAGCCTCGGGCGGCTCGGGGCGCTCGGCGTCGCGCCGGCGGCTCTACTACACCGTGCGCGAGGGCGACACCGTGTCCCAGATCGCGCGGCTCTTTCAGTGCAGCGTGCCGCAGATCATGGCGTGGAACGGCCTCTCGTCCCATTCGGGGCTCCACGCCGGACAAAAGCTCCGCATCCACCTGCACTCGCACCACAAGAGCTAAGCGCAGCGGCCGCGGCGCGCCTTCCGGCATAATCCCCGCCGGGAGGGATGAACCCATGGGATTTCTCGCCGGTAAGCGCGCCTTCGTCGTCGGGGTCGCGACCGATCGCTCGATCGCCTGGGGTATTGCCCAGGCGATGCACCGCGAGGGCGCCGAGCTCGCATTCTCCTACTTGAACGACAAGATGAAGGAGCGGGTCGAGCCCCTCGCGCACTCGCTCGGCTCGCGCCTCACGCTGCCGCTCGATGTGACCGTCGACGGTCAGAGCGATGCGGCGTTCGGGCTCCTCAAGCGCGAGTGGGGCGAGCTCGACATCGTCGTGCACGCGGTCGCGTACGCGCCGCGCGAGGCGCTCACGGGGACCTTCCTCGAGGCGACGACCCGCGAGGGCTTTCGCATCGCTCATGACGTGTCGAGCTATAGCCTGACGGCGCTCGCGCAGCGCGCCGCTCCGTTGATGGCGGGCCGGAACGCCGCGCTCCTCACCCTCACCTATCTCGGCGCGGCGCGCTCGATCCCGGGCTATAACGTGATGGGACTCGCTAAGGCGAGCCTGGAGGCGAACGTGCGCTTCCTTGCCGCCGATCTCGGCCCGAAGGGCGTGCGGGTCAACGCCATCTCCGCAGGCCCCATCAAGACCCTCGCGGCGGCCGGGATCCCCGGCTTTCGGAAGATGCTCGCCCGGGTGGCGGAAGTCGCCCCGCTCCGCCGCAACGTCACCCTCGAGGACGTGGGCAACGCCGCCGCCTTCCTCTGCTCGGACCTGGCCGCCGGAATCACGGGGGAGATCCTCTATGTCGACAACGGCTTCAGCACCGTCGGCATGAGCTTCCCGCTCGAAGCGGAGGGCTGAGCGGCTTAAGGGACCGCCCGCCGGGCGCTTCGCGGCTACTCGAACGCTTTCGGGTTCTTGCGCACGTCCGCCGTGCGCCGCATTTCCTCGAGGTACGCGCTGGCGTCGTCCGTGCCGAGGCGCTCGGCTTCCTGCCGCGCGCGGGTGACCTGCGTCTCCTCATCGCGCGCTGCGGCGGTGCGCACGCGGGTCACTTCGACGAGCGCGGCGCCGCCGTCGCTGAGCGAGAGCTCGCGAAAGACCGGCTTCCCCGCCGGCCGCGGCACCGCGAACACCGCCTCGCGCACCGGAGCGGGGATGGACGGGTCGTGGCGGCCGACGAAGTGCGCGGGCTCCGCGCTCACCTTGAGCTCTTGAGCCACGGCGTCGAACGAGGCGCCGCCTTCCAGCTTCTGGCGCGCCGCCTTCGCGGCCGCGAGCGCGAGCGCTGTGGCGCGCGACTGGGTCAGCGCGGCCACGATGCTCTCGCGGACCTCGGCAAGAGGCTTGGGTTGTGCCTTGCGATGCTCGAGCACCTTCACGATGGCGAGGCGATCGTCCCCGAGGAGCACGGGTCCGCCGAGGCGCCCATTGGGGAGCGGCGGATCGGCGAAGATCAACTCCTGCAGCGGCGGGGCGAGCCCTAAGGGCGGCGCGCCCGCTCCCTTCACGAAGGTCGGCATCTCGCCCGCCTGCAGGCTGAACTCCTGCGCGAGCGCCTTCAAGTCCGCGCCGGGCTCCGAGGCCTTGGTCTGCAGCCGCTCCTGGATCTCGCCGAACCGATCGGTCGCGCGATCGCGCTTGATCTGCGCCTCGAGGTCGCTCCTCGCCTCCTCGAAGGATTTGGACTTGCCCGCCTGAATCTCATCGAGCCGGATGATGTGATAGCCGAACTGGGTCTTCACCGGCCCTTTGATCTCGGCGACCTTCATGCCGAAGAGCGCATCCGCAAACGGCGCGACGAAGGCCGAGCGCTCCGCCCAGCCGAGGTCGCCGCCGTTCTTCGCGGACCCCGGATCCTGGGAGTACTGCTGGGCGAGCTCGCCGAAGTCTTTCCCCGCCTTCGCCTCGGCGAGCACTTTCTCCGCCTGTGCGAGCGCTGCGGCGTCGTCCTTGCCCGTGATGAGAATGTGGCGCGCGTGGCGCTTCTCGGGCACCTCGAGACGGCCCTTGGCCTTCTCGTAGGCCGCGCGCAGGTCCGCATCGCTTGCCGTCACCTGCGCCTCGAGCGCAGCCAGCGAGAGCTGCGCATACTCGAGGTGCGCGGACTCCGGGGTCATGTACTCCGCCTGGTGAGCCTTGTAGTAGGCCTGGACCGCGGCAGCGTCGACGCCGGCGGCGGACTTGAAGCGCTCCACCGGCAGCACGAGGTAGCGCACCTCGCGCTCCTGCCCCTCGAGCTCGGCGAGCCGCGCGCGCTCTGCGGGTGTGAGAAATTCCGAGGCGCGGATGCCGCCCTCGAGCTGTGCGCGCCGCGCCTGGGTGCGCAGGTCCCTCTCGTAGTCGGCGAGCGAGATGCCGGCCTGGGCGAGCACGCCTTTGGCGGCCTCCGGGGAAAACTGGCCGCCGACCTGGAAGGCCGGCTCCTGTTGCACCGCCTCGCGCAGCGCCTCGGTGCTCACCCGGTAGCCGAGACTCTGCGTGCGCTCAGCGATCAGCGCCTCGCCGATCATGCCCTCGAGCATCTGGTCCTGGAAGCGCTTGCGGAGCTCCGGCGGAATCTCCATTCCTCCGAGTCGCTGCTGCCACTGAGTCTGCTGGCGGACCCAGCGGTTGTGCGCCTCTTCGAGCGAGATCTTGGCGCCGTTCGCCTCGGCGGCATAATCGGACCCACCGAAGTTCAGGTTCACGATGCCGTAGGCGCCCCAGGCGGCGAACACGAGCGCCAGCGCCCCGAGCACCAGGTACGCGAGCCACTTCTGACCCTTTAGGGCGTCTCCGATTCTCTGAAGCATCTTTGAGAGTCGCTGATCCGGACGTTATAGGTGGCGGAGCGGACGGGATTCGAACCCGCTCCGTATTGATCCTGGTACCCCTGGACCGATGGTGAACGGCCTTATAAAGCTTGTCCGCCGTCGGCTGCGTGCCAATGTATCGGCTCCTTCCGATTGACCGGGCAAGATACTGTTACTCCCATGATTTAGCCATGGCATACGCAACCCTGACCAGTAAGGGTCGAATCACGCTCCCGAAGAGCGTACGGGAGCGACTGGGCGTCGAGGCCGGCGACCGGATCTGAGTTCAGCGAATCGGAGCAAGGCTTTCTCGTCGTCTCGGCCCTCGCGACATCCGATCCCTGAGCGGAATCGTGGGCCGACTCAGGAAGCGGGTGACGATCGAAGCCATGAACCGCGTCATTGAAAAGATGGGGCGGATGCCAAGTCGTCGCCGATCGGCACGCGCTTGATCAGAAACATGATAGCTCAGGCCGGAAATCCGGCGCTTCCGACCTCTTCCGAGTAGATCTTCCGACCCACGGCAATCGGTCTTGTCCCAGTCTGTCTTTATCGGTACACTGGACTAAGTTTAGTTTAACCAGATGCGGCTATGACCACGGTAAACATTCACGAGGCAAAGACTCACCTGTCCCGGCTGGTGGACGAAGTGGCCGCGGGCGCAGAGATCATCATCGCCAAGGCGGGCAAGCCCATGGCACGACTAGCTCCCCTTGCGACGCCCATCCGTAAGAAGCGTCTCGGGCTGCTGAAAGGAAAAATCAAAGTACCTGACGACTTCAATGCTCCATTGGACGACGAGACCCTGTCCGGCTTCGAAGGCCGTTAGCGATGCGGGTGCTGCTGGATACTCACCTGCTTCTTTGGGCACTTTCCTCTCCGGAGAGACTCTCGAATCAGGCGCGACAACGCATTAACTCGAGCGAGGTGTATGCGAGCGCCGCTTCGATCTGGGAAATCAGTATCAAATCCGCTTTGGGCAAACTCAAAGCGGATCCCAACGAAGTCCTGGCCGGTGTGGAGCCGGCGGGCTTCAATCACTTGCCGATCGCGGGAGGTCACGCGGCGAAAGTTGTTGAGCTTCCCCCGATTCACAAGGACCCGTTCGATCGGCTTCTGGTAGCGCAAGCGCGCTTCGAACCGATGATTCTGTTAACCGATGATGACCTGCTGAGGGGCTACGGAGACTTTGTCGAAGTCGTTTGACGCGAAGACATCGTCTGCCTGCGCGCGCGCGTGGTCGCAGAGCCAGAGAAAAAAGTGCTCGACGGATGCTGGCGGAGCGGACGGGATTCGAACCCGCGACCCCCGGCGTGACAGGCCGGTATTCTAACCAGCTGAACTACCGCTCCGAATTGGGGGTCGAATGCTAACGGATCGATGAATGAGGCTACAAGCGGTTTTCGCTCCCCCGCGTGGGGCGGTAACCTCGCGCCCTGATGGGCGGCTCGTACTGGGTGCGAGGGCGGCGCGCAACTCGACCCGAAGCGGGCAGCGGTCCGCCGCAGATCGCGCCTGAACTGGCGCTGAATAAGTCAACCGATGCGCAGCTCGTGCGCTCAGGGACTGTAGGCCGGCCACGCGGCAGGTGAGATGCGTCGTCGCCAAGCTAAGACAGCTCGCGCCGACCGCGGCCTCAGGCACAATGAGGCGGACCCAACCTAAGGATGACGCGGATGAAACTGACGGGCGCCCTGCTCTCTTCGATCGTTCTCACCGCAGCGGTGGCCACACCCGCCTTCGCAGCCCTCGGCGGGGACAGCGCTACCGTCCAGGCGGATGTCGCCCGGATGAAGGGGGCCCTGCGGATTACCTCGAGCGCCGGGGTCACGGTGCACGAGATCACGACGTCCTACGGCACGGTGGTGCGTGAATACCTCACCCCCGGCGACAAGGTGTTCGCCGTCAGCTGGCACGGGCCGGTTAACCTGGACCTGCGCCAGATGCTCGGGGACTACTACACGCAGTACGAGCAGGCGGCGAGCATGCCGCACCCCGGCGGCCACCGACACCTCGCCATCGAGCAGCCCGGGCTCGTCGTGCAGGTGAGCGGCCGCATGCGGGCCTTCGTGGGGCGCGCCTGGGTGCCGGGCCTCGTGCCGCAGAACTTCTCCGTCAACGACATCAACTGATCCGCTCCTGACACTCGCCGCAGGGCTGAAATAAGGGAATTCCGTGCGCAATCTCATCGCTCTCTCTTTGATCCAAGTGACTTTCCTCGCCGCCTGCGGCGGAGGCGGCTATACCAGCGGGGGCGGTCCTCCCCCCTCGCAGAACATCGCGACGCCGGGCCCGCCGAACGTCGAGACGATCACCGTCGACATGGGTCCGAGCGGTGTCAGCGCGGTCAACACCGCCTACGTCAGCATCCAGATCTGCGTACCTAACAACCCGGCCATGTGCCAGACCATCGATCACGTCGAGGTCGACACGGGCTCGACCGGACTTCGGATCCTCGCTGGCGCACTCAACCTGACCAACGTCCCTCTCCCGCAGGAAACCAACGGCACCCCCACGGTTTTCATGACCGAGTGCCTGCGGTTCGCCGACGGCTCCTCCTACGGGTCGCTCAGGTTCGCGGACATCACGCTGCCGGTCTCGATGAAAACCGCCTCCAGCGTGGTCGTGCAGGTCATTGGCGATCCGCTATACCCCACCGTGCCGAGCACCTGCCCCGGGCCCGCCGAGAACACGATCACCGCCTTCGGTGCCAACGGGATCCTAGGAGTGGGCCCGTTCGCTCAGGATTGCGGCTCCGCCTGCGTCGCAACGGCGCAGCCCAGCACCTACTACAGCTGCCCCTCCACGAGCACCTGCGGCGCATCGACCGCCACCCTTGCCCAGCAGGTCGCCAACCCCGTGACGCTCTTTAGCTCCGACAACAACGGCGTGATCGTGGAGCTCCGCCCGGTCGGCAGCGCGGGGGCTGCCACCGTCACCGGATCCCTGGTGTTCGGCATCGGCACTCAAAGCAACAACGCCCTCGGGAGCGCGACGGTGCTGCAGGAGGATACGTTCTCCGGCCTGATCACCGCCACCTACAAGGGCACCGCCTACAGCCACGGCTTTATCGACAGCGGCTCGAACGGCAACTTCTTCACCGACAGCTCGATCAAGACCTGCACCACTCCCCCGAGTCCGAACCCGTGGTACTGCCCCTCCGCGGAGGTAAGCGAGACCGCCACCCTTCAGGGGACCAACGCGATGATGCTGACGGCCAACTTTAGCGTGGCCAATGCCGACGGGCTCTTCAACACCGGCTACACCGCCTTCAGCAACCTCGGCGGCACGAACCCGGACCCGACGGGGATGGGCTTCGACCTCGGGCTCCCGTTCTTTTTCGGTCGTAACGTGTATACCGCCATCGAGAACGCGACCGCCGGTAGCTACGTGGGACCGTATTTCGCGTACTGACCCGCGCGCGGCGGCATGACGGGCTGGCTCGACGAGGGATTCGCCGTCGAGCGCGCTCAGAGCGCCGCTACGCTCGGCTACAGGCGCATTTCCGCGGTGATCGCGTCGTAGGGCGCCGATACACGGCCATCTTCGCGCTGCAGCAGCCCGGAAGCCGCTAAAGTCTCCACGTCCTCATATACGCGTTTGTAGTCGCGCCCAAGCCGCTCGGCGAGAGCTTCCACCGAGGGTGCCGGTTCCCGATGTACGTCACGAAGAAGTTCCAGGCGCTTGGGGCTAAGCGCGTTGAGCATCGAAGCCAGGTCGGGAAAGGTGACATGTCGCTCCCGCACCTTCTCACCGCGCTCGAGCCGATGCCATGCACTCACGAAGCGCTTGCCCATGTCCTCACGCGTGCCGACGTGAACCTTGACTCGCTTGCTCATCACTCACCTCGCAGGCGGCGCACATCCGCCAGGAAATCCTCGATCAGCCGCTCAGGCGTGCTGAAGCCAGCGCGCGTGGCATCATAGCGGGGATGAGCCCCCTGCAGAGGCTGACCGCGGCGGTGATTGCGGTACTGCTCATCGCCGCCGCCTACGGCGTGTGGGTCACCGAACCCTCGGCGACGGCACCGGCTCGCGCATCGAGAGGCAAGCCGGCGCTCCCGGCCAGCAGCGCCATGCCGGTGATCGATCAGGATACGTTCCGCACGGCGCGGCGCCTGGCGCGACTCGCCACGACGGCCGACGAGTCACCGCTGGCTCAGTCCGCCGTGCAGATCGCCGATCACGAGCTCGATCTCGCGTTCGCGGGCGCGCTGCGCCACGTCGAGGCGCACCCGCCGCAGCTGAGCCCCGAGGCGCGGCAGCTGCAGCAGCGCCTCGAGAGCTCGCAGAGACAACTCGAGGCGGACACCGAGCAGGTGAAGCGCCTCACCGCCGCGCTCGAGAAGGCCTCGGATGCCGAGAAGCCCGCCATCCAAGACCGCCTCGAGCTCGCCCAGTCGCAGATGGAGCTCGAGAAGGACGAGGTGCAGGAGGCGGGCGAGGATCTGCTGCAGGCCGGCGGGAACCTCCACCAGCGCATCCAGATGATGCAACAGGAGCACGAAGCCACCATGCGCAATGTGGCCGTGGCTCCCGCGCCCGCTGCGAGCCCCCTTGCCACTCTGCGAGGCCTCGTCGGGCAGGTGCGCCGCTGGCTCGTGCTCCGGGGCAAGCGGCGCGAGATCGCCGCGGCCGAGCGGCGCGCCGCCGAGAGTGCGGCGCAGCTCGCGGCGGAGCGAGCGCAGATCGCCGCCGACCTCGCGGTGAGCAAACAGAGCGTCCCGCACCTCGCGGCCCGGCACTTAGCCGTCACCGGGGCGTCCGCTGCGACGCCCACGGGGACTCCCCCGCCCGCGAAGACGGCCGGGTCCGAACCCGTGGCGACGGGCGCCGCGCCGCCGACCGCCGCATCCGGCGGCCCGGAAGGCGCGCGCGCGCCGGGCACCGCTCCGAGCCTGGTCAGCGTCACCCGCCAGCTCGCCGCCGAGCAGCGCCGCCTCACGCTTCGCGACGAGCGGATCACCGCGCGCCGGCGGCTCGCGGACGTCTACGGCCAGTGGGACGCGCTGCTTGCGGGACAGGAGCGCACCCTCCTGCACGATTGCCTGAGCCGCGTGGCGATCGTGCTGGCCGCGCTCCTCGCGCTGCTCTTCGCCAACCGCTGGCTGGAGCGCCTCCTCGGGCGCGCCCCCATCGACCGCCGCCAGCTCGGGACGCTTCGCAGCGTGGTCGGAGTCGCGCTGCAGATTCTCGGCGTGGCGCTCATCGTGCTGGTGGTCGTCGGGGTGCCGGGGCAGCTCGGCACCATGGTGGGACTCGCCGGCGCCGGCCTCACGGTGGCGCTCAAGGATTTCATCGTCTCCTTCGTCGGCTGGTTCGTGCTGATGGGCAAGAACGGCATCCGCCTCGGCGACTGGGTCGAGATCAACGGCGTGAGCGGCGAGGTGGTGCAGCTCGGGATGCTGCGCACGGTGCTGCTCGAGACCGGTAACTGGACGGATGCCGGTCACCCGACCGGCCGGCGCGTCACCTTCACCAACAGCTTTGCCACCGCGGGTCACTACTTCAACTTCTCGACCTCCGGCCAGTGGCTTTGGGATGAGCTCGTGGTAACGGTGCCCTTCGACCGCGACCCGAACGCCGTCGCCGAGGCGCTCCAGAAGGAGGTGATCGCGGCAACCGCCGAGAGCACCCGCCAGGCGGAGCAGGAGTGGCGGCGCACGGCGCGCGGCCAATCCGGCGCCGCGTTCTCCGCGCAGCCCGGGATCGCCGTGCGTCCCGCCGCGGGGGGCGTGGAGATCGCCCTGCGCTACGTGACGCGCGCCAGCGAACGCTTCGCGCTCAGGGCGCGGCTCTACCAGTCCGCGGTGCAGCTCCTCGCGCAGCACCCGAGAGCCTGAGGCATCGAGAGAGCATGAGCACACGGGTGCCAGCGCTGTTCCTCGGCCACGGCAACCCGATGAATGCGCTGCATGAGAACGCCTGGACGCGCGCCTGGGCGGCGATCGGCACGGCCCTCCCCCGCCCGCGCGCGGTGCTCGCGGTCTCGGCCCACTGGTACGTGCCGCTCACGGCCGTGACGGCGATGGCATCGCCCCGCACCCTTCACGACTTCGGCGGCTTCCCGCGCGAGCTCTACGAGGTGCGCTATGCGGCACCCGGAGATCCCGAGCTCGCCGCGCGCGTTCAGCGACTCCTCGCGCCGCTCGCGGTCGCCGCCGATCAATCCTGGGGCCTCGACCACGGCAGCTGGTCGGTGCTCAAGCACGTCTTTCCCGACGCGAGCGTTCCCGTGGCGCAGCTCAGCATCGATGAGACGCGCGCTGCGGACTTTCACCACGAGCTCGGCGCGCGCCTTCGGCCGCTGCGCGATGAGGGGGTGCTGATCCTCGGCAGCGGCGATATCGTGCACAACCTGCACGCTTATGCGTGGGGCGGGCATCCCCGCGAGCCTTATGATTGGGCGACGCGCTTCGAGGCGTGGGTGCGCGAGCGGCTCGAGGCCGGCGATCACGCGCCGCTCATCGACTACGGCTCGCTCGGACAAGACGCGCTGCTCTCTGTGCCGACGCCCGAGCACTACCTGCCGCTCCTCTACGTCCTCGGCGCGAGCTTCCCCGGCGAGCCCGTCACGTTCCCGGTCGATGGTGTGGACGGCGGGTCGGTGTCGATGCTGGCGGTGCAGTTCGGTTGAAGCGGGAGCGCGTCCCAGATCTTCGGAATCGTCAAGGACGGTTTAGTGAAGTTGGCGTTCGATTGCAGCGGACATTTCGCACAGCTCGAAGCACTGGCGGCGCGCTACGCCGATCGTCAGCGTGATCTTGCGGACCTCTGCCTGATTCGCATGAGCGAACTATTTCCCGATCACCCGGTGATCACCGTCGACCGCGAGGATTTTCAGGGCTATCGGCGCAACAAAAGGGAAGTGATTCCCATCATTTGCCCGCCAGAACGATAGCAGCTTTCTGTTGCGCCTGATCTCAGCTCACTCACTGTAGGGTTTCACCTAGCCGGAATCACCCCATACCGCCGGCTGCCGCCAACGCGAGCGCCAGCGAGGCGGCATCCCGGGAACGCCCGGCTGATTGTGGTTGGGTAGCGTTGATTGCGGTCGGATTGCGCCACGCGTAGCATCCGCGCGCTGACTCGAGAACAACAATCCTCGGCAGCGACAACAAACATCACCAGGAGCTAAGGAGAGCTCCGATGACCGCGCTTCCTGCGCCGCCACGTTCCTGGGAGGACAAACGACATGACATCCCGCATGGCAGGACGGATTCTCGTCACCGCGTTGCTCATCTCGCCGCTCGCGGCGCGAGCCCAGATCAACGACGACTTCCCCTTTCGCGAAGCCACCGTGGCGCAGCTGCAGGCCCGGATGGCTAGCGGCGCGCTGACCTCGGTGCAGCTGACGCGCGCCTACATCGAGCGCATCCATACGCTCGACTCGAGTGCTAATGGAGTCAATGCCATCATCGAGCTCAATCCGGATGCGCTGACCATCGCGCACCACATGGACAACATGCGCAGGGCCGGCCACGTGCTCGGCCCCCTGCACGGCATCCCGGTGCTGCTCAAAGCCAACATCGACACCGCCGACCGCATGCAGACGACTGCCGGCTCGCTGGCCCTGCAAGGCACCCCGCCAACGCATGACTCCACGATCGCCGCCAACTTGCGCGCCGGGGGCGCCGTGATTCTCGGCAAGACGAACCTCTCCGAGTGGGCCAACTTCCGCTCCTTCGAATCGATCAGCGGCTGGTCGGGCATCGGTGGTCAGACGCACAATCCCTACGGTATCGATCGCAATCCCTGCGGCTCGAGCTCCGGCTCGGGGGCGGCCGCTTCGGCCAACTTCGCGACCGTCTCACTCGGCACGGAAACCGACGGCAGCGTCGTCTGTCCCGCCAACGCCAGCGGCGTGGTCGGGCTCAAACCCACGATCGGTCTGACCAGCCGGGCCGGCGTCGTCCCGATCTCGCACACCCAGGACACCGTCGGCGTCCACGCCCGAACGGTGGCCGACGCCGCCGTCACTTTGGGCGTGATCCAGAGTCGCACCTCTGACGGACGGGATCCGGCGACCGGCGGTGTACCGCTCGGCTGGCAGGGAAGCGGCATGCCGCGGCCCACTGTCCCCACCGACTACACGCAGTTCCTGAATCCGAACGGTCTCAAGGGCGCGGTCCTCGGCATCACCCGGCAGGGGCTCAACGGATTCGATTCGTTCGTCCCCACGCCCGCACCGGTGACCGCGGCCGTCGAGGTGGCCTTCAAGGCGCTGACCGACGCTGGCGCGACGCTCGTGGACCTCGACGCGCTCGGCTACAACTTCTCGGGAGGCCCTGGCGAGCTCCTCGTCCTCTGTTACGACTTCCGCAACGACGTGAAGGCGTACTTCGCCACGCGCGTCGGCGTGCCGGTCGCGGGCGGGACGCTCACCGACGCCATCGC
>MNCZ01000033.1 GCA_001914695.1 Gammaproteobacteria bacterium 13_2_20CM_66_19
TCCGTTCGAAAGCGCGATCCCTTCGGTGTACTCGAGACAATAGGCGAGCACCCGCGTCAACATGTGCTCCGGCGTCTCTGACGGATGACGGGCCACGCGAATCCTCAACGACTCGTAGACGCTGCTGTCGGAGTTCGCAAGCTCGATGTCGAATACGTAGATAGTGTCGCCGAGGGCCATAAATTATTTGCATCGCGGTGCGATGATCGCATCGACCTGCTCGCGCGCGGCGTGGGGACTTCACACCGTCGCCGCGAGTTCGATGGACGCAGCGGCTCTCTCGACGACTGTCTGTACGCCGTGCCCTGGGTTCGACACTCTGCGAGTCTTCACGAGATGCTTGCTTTCGAGCAGCGTCACGTCCCTTCTCACCGCCGACGGATCCCGTGACAGCGCAGCAGCGAGCGCGAAGAGGGGGACCGCTTTCTGGTTGATTTCCTGCAGAAGCCGTACACGAGCCGGGGTGATTACTTCCAGGAAGTCCGCCGGGTCCTCGAAAGATAGGTTCAGGCCTGGCGCCGGCCTTTCGTCACGGTCCAGCTTACGAGCGTTAGCCCGCATGCGGGAAAAGAAACGATCCATCGACTCGATGCCGATTCGGATCTTACGTCCTCGGCTTAGGCTCATGCGTTTCGAGGTACTGCCTGACCTCGGCCTCGAAACGCTTTTCCGTGCTCTCATAGGATTCAAACTCCACAGGTTCCACTTTTCCCAGATAATGGCGATGGTGATATCCATGCGAGTTGTCGTATCCCAAAACCCGGCCGTTATCAGCCGCAGTGTTAGGGGTGTCGATCAGTACCATCGAATATCGCAATAGTCGCCCCGAGCGCGAGTAGTCGGCTTGGACGCGCACTGCTACGCCGCCTTTCCGTCCCTTCGGATGGAACTCGTCTCGGACAGATTTCTCCGGGTCGAGTTCGTCCTCCTGACGCGGCGGCTTCGCCATGTGTGAAGAAGTATAGCAGAAAGGATGTGTAAGATCCCATCTGAGTCGCTAATCCGAATTCAAGGGGTTGGCACGATGGCGTGCGGCACTGCGCCCGTCGTCAACTCGATCGTGTGCGCACTTCCGCGCCCGGGCTTGCATGGGGCTACTCATTGGGGCCGTTTCCAGAGAATGTGGCCGGCTCGAGCGTGTAACACTCTAGAAGGGACATTAAATATCAGCGTTATCACGCTGATAAATAAAGTAGTGGCTCCCCGGGTTGGAATCGAACCAACGACCAACGGATTAACAGTCCGATGCTCTACCGCTGAGCTACCGGGGAACGGGCGGGTCTTGCGAAGGGCGCGAATTCTCCGGCACGGGGCTGAAAATAGTCAAGGAACTTGCGCTCGTTCGGAGCGCATCCGGGCGAGCAGACGGCCGTAAGCCGCGGCGTTCAGTAGCACCAGCAACCCGGCGAGCAGCCACTGAATATGCCAGGTGAGACCGGGCGGGTAGAGCACGGCCACCAGGTAGTGCGCGAGGAACCCGCCGGTGTATCCCGCCTCGCCGCCGAGCTGGCGAAAGTGATTCTCGAGCGGGGTCAGCGGACAGATGCTGTGCGAGACCTCGACCCAGCAGCCCCAGGCGAGCGCAGGGAGGTGCAGGGCGGGGAGCCAGCGCCATCGCCACGCGAGAAATCCCCCGAAGACGACGAACGCGGTGAAGGCGAAGTGGACGAGGACCAGGGCATCGGCGAGGAGCGACCAGATCATCGGCCGCGAAGCGAGTGAGCGTCAGGCCGCGTCGACCCGCGCGACCAGCAGACGCCCGATGCGATCCAGCGCCTTCTCCAGTACCGGCATGCTGGTCGCGAAAGAGATGCGCACGTGCCCGGGCGCGCCGAAGCCTGAGCCGGGCACGACCGCAACGCCGGCTTCGTTCAAGAGCATCTCGGCAAACTCGCTATCGTCGCGGAGGTTCATGGCGGTCATCGCGCGCGACACGTCCGCAAACGCGTAGAACGTGCCGGAGCCGGGCAGGCAGCTCACCCCCGGCAGTGAATTCAGCCCCCGGACCACGTAATCCCGGCGCTCCTTGAAGGCGGCGTTCATCGTGGCGACGCAGCTCTGATCGGCGGTGAGCGCGGTGACGGCGGCTTTCTGGGAAATGCTGCAGGCGTTCGTGGTCGACTGGCCCTGGATCGTGCTCATCGCGGTGACGATTTCCTTCGGTCCGCCGCAATAGCCGAGCCGCCAGCCCGTCATGGCGTAGGCTTTGGAGACGCCGTTGACGGTGACGGTGCGGGGATAGAGCTCGGGAACCGCGGTGACGAGACTGCAGAAGGGCTCCGGCTCCCAGTAGATCTTCTCGTACATGTCGTCGGTGCCGATGAGGATGCGCGGATGCTCGAGCAGCACCTCGCCGAGCGCGCGGAGCTCGGCGCGCGTGTAGGCCGCACCGGTCGGATTGCAGGGACTGTTGAGCAGCAGCAGCCGCGTCCGCGGGGTGATCGCGGCGGCGAGCTGGCGCGGGGTGATCTTGTAGCCCTGGGCCATGCCGGCGAAGGGCATCACCGGGAGCCCATCCGCGAGCAGCACCATGTCGGGGTACGACACCCAGTAGGGCGCCGGAATGATGGCCTCATCCCCCGGATCGATGACCGCCATCACGAGGTTGTAGAGCGTCTGCTTGGCGCCCGAGGACACGAGGATCTGCGAGCGCCCGTAGGTGAGGCCATTATCGCGCTGGAATTTCGCGATGATTGCGTCCTTCAGCTCATCGATCCCGTCGACGTTGGTGTAATGCGTGAAGCCGGACCGGATGGCCGCGACGCCCGCCTGCGCGATGTGCGTCGGCGTGTCGAAGTCGGGCTCACCCGCGCCAAGGCCGATCACATCCTTCCCCTCGGCCTTGAGCCGCGCGGCGCGGGCCGTCACCACGAGGGTCGGGGAGGGCTTTACGCGCTGCACGCGCCGTGAGAGCGAAAACGTCACTGAATTTCCTGCAGTTCGCTTTAAATCAGGGGGCCGCCGCTATATTAAGAGATTGTGTCCGGCTCGACCAATCCGGGAAGAATGAGGCCTCGTGGAGCAGCGACCGTTCAAGCTCGAAGCTGATTTCGCGCCCGCGGGCGATCAGCCCGAGGCCATCGAGAAGCTGGTCGAGGGCTTGAACGAGGGGCTCGCTCACCAAACGCTGCTTGGTGTGACGGGATCGGGAAAGACATTCTCCGTGGCGGCCGTCATCGAGCGCGTGCAGCGCCCGACGATGGTTCTGGCGCACAACAAGACGCTGGCCGCGCAGCTCTACGGCGAGTTTCGTGGGTTCTTTCCCCACAGTGCGGTCGAGTACTTCGTCTCCTATTACGACTATTACCAGCCCGAGGCCTACGTCCCCTCGTCCGACACGTACATCGAGAAGGACGCCTCGGTGAATGAGCACATCGAGCAGATGCGACTCTCGGCGACCAAGGCGCTGCTCGAGCGCTCGGACTCGATCATCGTCGCGACCGTCTCATCCATCTATGGCCTCGGTGACCCCAAGGCGTACCTGGCGATGGTGCTGCACCTGAAGCGTGGCGACCGCCTCGACCAGCGCTCGCTCCTGCGCCGCCTCGCCGAGATGCAGTACACGCGCAACGAGCTCGATCTCACGCCGGGCACCTACCGGGTGCGCGGCGACGTCATCGACATCTTCCCGGCGGAATCCGAGCGCGAAGCGGTGCGGGTCGAGCTCTTCGACGACACCATCGACTCCCTCACGCTCTTCGATCCGCTCACCGGTGCTATCGGCCGCAAGGTGCCGCGCTTCACGGTCTATCCGGGCACCCATTACGTCACCCCGCGCGATCGGCTGGTGGGCGCGGTCGACCAGATCCGCGACGATCTGCGCGTGCGCCTGCAGGAGCTGCGGGAGGCGGGGCGGCTGGTCGAGGCACAGCGGCTCGAGCAGCGCACCCGCTTCGACATTGAGATGATCAAGGAGGTCGGCTACTGCGCCGGGATCGAGAACTACTCGCGCTACCTCTCGGGGCGCGCGCCCGGGGAGCCGCCGCCGTGCCTGTTCGACTACCTGCCGGGCAAGGCGCTGCTCATCGTCGATGAGAGCCACCAGACCATCCCACAGCTCGGGGCCATGTACCGGGGCGACCGCTCACGGAAGGAAGTACTGGTCGAGTACGGCTTCCGGCTGCCGTCCGCGCTCGACAACCGGCCGCTCAAGTTCGAGGAGTGGGAGCAGCTCGCGCCGCAGATGATCTTCGTGTCGGCGACCCCGGGTGGCTACGAGGCGAAGCATTCCTCGCAGGTGGTCGAGCAGGTGGTGCGTCCCACGGGCCTCGTGGACCCCGAGGTCGAGGTACGCCCGGTCGCGACCCAGGTTGACGATGTGCTCTCCGAGATCAGACTCTGCGCGGCGCGCGAGGAGCGGGTGCTCATCACGACGCTCACCAAGCGCATGGCGGAGGACCTCACCGACTACCTCAGTGAGCACGACGTGCGGGTGCGCTACCTCCACGCCGACATCGAGACCGTCGAGCGCACCGAGATCATCCGGGATCTCCGCCTCGGCAAGTTCGACGTGCTGGTCGGGATCAACCTGCTGCGGGAGGGACTCGACCTGCCGGAGGTCGCGCTGGTCGCGATCCTGGACGCGGACAAGGAGGGGTTCCTGCGCTCGGACAACTCGCTCATCCAGACCATCGGGCGCGCCGCGCGCAATCTCCATGCGCGCGCCATCATGTACGCGGATCGTGTGACGGGCTCCATGCAGCGAGCGATCGACGAGACCAACCGCCGCCGTCGCAAGCAGCTCGAGTACAACGTCCGCCACGGCATCACCCCGCGCGGCATTCAGAAGGCGGTCACCGACATCATGGAAGGCGCGCGGGCTGGGGCGCCGGCGCCCGCGCAGAAGCGCGGCGGCAAGTCGCGCGCGCCCGCGGACCTGCGTCCCGAGGCGCTGGTCAAGGAGATCAAGAGGCTCGAGACGGAGATGTACAAAAGAGCGCGCAACCTCGAGTTCGAGGACGCGGCGCGCCTTCGCGACGAGATCGAGCAGCTCAAACAGCTCGAGCTCGGATTCCCTTCCCCGGTGACCCAAACGTAAGTGCTTGGAATATCAAGGATTAGCTTGCCTCCGAGGCCTCTCTTCTTGTATCGTTCGCCGCCCTCGTCGCAGGATGTTTTCTTCAGGCGCGTAGCTCAGTGGTAGAGCATCACCTTGACATGGTGGTGGTCGGTGGTTCGATCCCACTCGCGCCTACCAGATACTGAAGAGGGCGCTCCCTAAGGAAACACGAGCGGAGCGCCCTCTTTATTTTGCAACGACACTGGATCAGACCATGCCCGTTGTCACTTTGCCCGACGGCAGTCAGCGCCGCTTCGACCACCCGGTGACGGTGGACGAGGTGGCGGCCGCGATCGGCCCGGGGTTGCGCAAGGCGGCGCTCGCCGGGCGCGTCAACGGCAAGCTGGTCGACACTTCCCACGTGATTGCCGACGATGCCGCGTTCGCGGTCGTGACCGACAGGGACCCCGAGGGCCTCGACATCATTCGCCACTCGACGGCCCATCTCCTGGCGCAGGCGGTCAAGGAGCTCTTTCCCGACGCCCAGGTGACCATCGGACCGGTCATCGAGGATGGGTTCTATTACGACTTTGCCTACCAGCGGCCCTTCACGCCGGAGGATCTCGCCGCCATCGAAGCGAAGATGGCCGAGCTCGCGAGAGCCGACCAGAAGGTCACGCGGCGCGTCATGGCGCGCGATGAGGCCGTGAAGTACTTCAAGGGCCTGGGCGAGTTCTACAAGGCGGAGATCATCGCTGCCATTCCCGGGAAGGAAGAGATCAGCCTCTACGGGCAGGGCAACTGGGTCGACCTGTGCCGCGGACCGCACGTGCCTTCGACGGGCAAGCTCAAGGCCTTCAAGCTCACCAAGGTGGCGGGGGCTTACTGGCGTGGCGATTCGCGCAACCAGATGCTGCAGCGGATCTACGGCACCGCCTGGCCTGACAAGCAGCAGCTCGAGGAGCACCTGAAGCGCCTCGAGGAAGCGGAGAAGCGCGATCACCGCCGCATCGGCAAGGACCTCGACCTGTTTCACCTGCAGGAGGAGGCGCCGGGCGCGGTGTTCTGGCATCCGCGGGGCTGGACCGTGTTCCAGTCGCTCATTGGGTACATGCGCGAGCGGCAGGCCGCCGCCGGGTACGAGGAGGTGAGCGCCCCGGAGCTCATGGACGCGGAGCTCTGGCGGCAGTCGGGCCACATGGAGAAGTTCGGCGAGAACATGTATCTCACCAAGACCCCGGACGAGCGGCTCTACGCCATCAAGCCCATGAACTGCCCGGGCCACGTGCAGATCTTCAAGCACGGGTTGCGCAGCTACCGGGAGCTCCCGGTGCGCTTCGCAGAGTTCGGCAAGGTGCACCGCTACGAGCCCTCGGGGGCTCTCCATGGCCTGATGCGCGTTCGGGCCTTCACCCAGGACGATGGCCACGTATTCGTCACCGAGGATCAGATCACCTCCGAATCGGTGGCCATTACCAGGCTGATCCTGGACATCTACCGCGACTTCGGCTTCGAGGACGTGCGCATCAAGTACGCGGACCGCCCCCCGAAGCGGGTCGGGAACGACGCCATTTGGGATCGCGCGGAGGCGGCTCTCAAGGCGGCTTCGAGTGCCGCGGGGATCGAGTACACCCTGAACAAGGGGGAGGGCGCTTTCTACGGACCGAAGCTCGAGTTCGTCCTCCGGGACGCGATTGGCCGCGACTGGCAGTGCGGGACGCTGCAGGTGGACCTCAACATGCCCGAGCGGCTCGGGGCGTACTATATCGACGAGCACAGCGCCAAGCGGACCCCTGTGATGCTGCATCGCGCGATGTTCGGCTCGCTCGAGCGCTTTTTAGCGATCCTGCTCGAGCATCACGCGGGGAAACTCCCAGCCTGGCTGTCGCCGGTACAGGCGGTCGTGATCGGCATCACGGAGCGGCAGGATGAATATGTCCTTCGCGTTACGGAAACCCTGAAAAATCAGGGCCTTCGCGTCGAGTCCGACTTGCGCAACGAGAAGGTCGGCTTTAAGATTCGCGAGCACACGCTGAGGCGTGTTCCGTATCTGCTGGTGGCGGGCGACAAGGAAGTGGCCGCTAATCTCTTGTCAGTGCGTACACGAAGCGGCAAGGACCTGGGCACGACGAGCCCGGAGACGTTCGCCCAAGGTCTCCGCGTCGAGCTCAACAGCCGCGGACGCAAGGTGTGGGAGGGTTGACGAATCGCTAGTGCAACAAAGCGGGTGCGGCGCAACGAGGAGATCAACGCACCGCAGCTTCGCGTGATCGCGGCCGACGGGTCGCAGGCCGGGGTCATGTCCCGCTTCGAGGCGCTGCAGATGGCCTCCGCCGCCGAGCTCGATCTGGTCGAGGTGTCGCCGACCGCCGAGCCTCCGGTGGTGCGCATCATGGATTACGGGAAGTTCCTGTTCGAGCAGAACAAGAAAGCCCACTCCGCGAAGCGCAAGCAGAAGCAGATTCAGGTCAAGGAAGTGAAATTTCGTCCCGGCACGGGAGAGGCGGATTACAAGATCAAGCTGCGTAACCTGACCCGCTTCCTCACCGAGGGCGACAAGGCCAAGGTCACCTTGAGGTTCCGCGGCCGCGAGATGGTGCACCAGGACCTCGGGCGCAAGCTCCTCGATCGGGTCTGTGCTGATCTGGCCCCGCACGCGGTGATCGAGCAGAACCCGCTCATGGAAGGCAAGCAGATGGTCATGGTGTTTGCACCGAAAAAGAAGTAGCGCACGGAGTCGGGCCGCGAGGCTTGGCACGCGCGTTCGCCCGCAGTGGGTGCCGACAGGTACCCTGCGAACGGGGCTACACAATGAGGAGTCAAGTCGATGCCCAAGTTGAAGACTAACCGGGCCGCGGCCAAGCGCTTTCGTAAGACCGCCAAGGGCTTCAAGCGCTACGCGTCCCATCGCCGCCACAATCTCGGCCACAAGGACCGCAAGGTCAAACGCCAGGCGCGCTCCGGCGGCTCGAGTCTCGTGCACGACACCGATGTCGGCCGCCTCGAGCAGCTTCTCCCCTATCACAAGTAAACGTTCGAAAGCGAAGCGGGCACTACCATGGCACGAGTGAAGCGTGGCGTGACGGCTGGACGCCGTCACAAGAAGGTTCTCGGCAAGGCGAAGGGCTATTACAACGCCCGGCGCAAGGTCTACCGGGCGGCCAAGCAGGCCGTGATCAAGGCGGGGCAGTACGCCTACCGGGACCGCAGACAGAACAAGCGCGAGTTCCGCGCACTGTGGATAGCGCGCATCAATGCGGCCGCGCGCCTGCACGGGCTCACCTACAGCCGCATCATCAACGGCCTCAACAAGGCCGGCGTTGAGATCGACCGCAAGGTGCTCGCCGACATTGCGGTGCACGACAACGCGGCGTTCGGCGCGATCGCGCAGCAGGCCAAGACCGCTCTCGGTATCAGCTGAGGCGCGGGGTCGGTCTTGGCAGACCTGACGGCCCTCACCCGGCAGGCGCTCGAGGAGGTCGCCCGCTCCACCGATCTCGCCGCGCTCGAGGAGACGCGCGTCCGCTGGCTCGGCAAGAAGGGGACGCTCACCGAGCGCCTGAAATCCCTGGGCGCGCTCAGCGCGGCCGAGCGGCCCGCGGCTGGGGCCCTCATCAACGAAGCTAAGGAGCGCCTCCAGGCGGCGATCGAGGCGCGCCGCGAGACGCTCGGGCGTGAGGAGATCGAGCGGCGCCTTGGGGCGGGACGGATCGATGTGACCCTGCCCGGCCGGGGCGAGGAGCTGGGGGGCTTGCATCCCGTGACCAAGGCACGGCTGCGCATCGAGACGCTCTTCCGCCGCGCCGGGTTCGATGTCGCCTCGGGACCCGAGATCGAGGACGACTTCCATAATTTCGGGGCGCTCAACTTCACGCCCGATCATCCCGCACGGGCGATGCACGATACGTTCTACTTCCCCGACGGGCGGCTGCTGCGCACCCACACCTCGCCGGTGCAGATCCGGGCACTTCGCGAGCGCGGCGCACCGCTCGCGGTCATCGCGCCCGGGCGCGTCTATCGCTGCGATTCCGACATGACCCACTCGCCGATGTTCCATCAGCTGGAAGGTCTCGCGGTCGGTGAGAACATCAACTTCGCCAACATGAAGGCGGTGCTGCACGGCTTTCTGCAAGCCTTTTTCGAGCGCGACCTCGCGATGAGGCTCCGCCCCTCGTTCTTCCCGTTCACCGAGCCCTCGGCCGAGGTCGACATGTCGTGCGTGTTCTGCGACGGCAAGGGCTGCCGCACCTGCAAACACACCGGGTGGCTCGAGATCTCGGGCTGCGGCATGGTGCACCCGAACGTGCTGCGCGCAAGCGGCGTCGATCCGGAGCGCTACACCGGCTATGCCTTCGGAGCGGGCATCGACCGGCTGGCGATGCTCCGGTATGGGGTGAACGACTTGCGCCTCTTCTTCGAGAACGACCTGCGTTTCCTGCGGCAGTTCGGGAGCTTCGGCGCATGAAAGCCCCGTACTCGTGGCTCACCGAGTGGGTGAAGATTCCGTGGGGGGCGCCCGAGCTCGGCACACGGCTCACCATGGCCGGCATCGAGATGGAAGCGCTCACGCTCGCTGCGCCGCCTTTCTCCGGCGTGGTGGTGGCCGAGATCCTCGCCGCCGAGCCTCATCCGCAGGCGGATAAGCTCCGTGTGTGCCGGGTCTCGACCGGCAGCGGTCCACCGCTTCAGATTGTGTGTGGCGCGAGCAACGCGCGCGCGGGCCTGAAGAGCGCACTCGCCTCGGTCGGCGCGCATCTCCCCGGTGATCTCGCCATCAAGGCGGCGAAGCTCCGGGGCGTGGAATCGCAGGGCATGCTCGCTTCCGCGAAGGAGCTCGGACTCGCCGAGGCCTCGAGCGGAATTCTCGAGCTGCCGCCGGATGCGCCGCTCGGCCGCTCTTTGCGTGAATACCTCGATCTCGATGAGGCGGTGCTCGACCTCAACGTGACGCCCAATCGGGGCGACGTGCTCTCGATCTTGGGCGTTGCGCGCGAGGTGGCGGCGCTCGCCGGCACCAAGGTCACGGGTCCTGGCATCGCCCGCGCGCCCGCCGGACACGCGGAGCGCTTCCCGGTGAAGCTCGAGGCTCCGGCGGCCTGTCCTCGCTTCGCAGGCTGCATCCTGCGCGGCGTCGACAATCGCGCGGCGGTTCCGCTCTGGATGCGCGAGCGTCTGCGCCGCGCGGGCGTGCGCTCCATAAGCCCGGTAGTGGATGTCACCAACTACGTGATGCTCGAGCTCGGCCAGCCGATGCACGCCTACGATCTCAGAAAGCTCAAGGGCGGGATCCGGGTGCGCCTGGCGCGGGACGGTGAGCGCGTAATGCTCCTCGACGGCAAGACAATTGAGGCGCAGAGCGACGTGCTTCTCATCACCGACGCGGAGCGGGCGGTGGGGCTCGCGGGCGTCATGGGAGGCTTGCACACCGCGGTGAGCGCGGAGACGAGCGACGTGTTCCTGGAGTCGGCGTACTTCGCGCCCAATGCCGTCCTCGGGCGCGCCCGCCGGCTCGGCCTGCAGACCGACGCCAGCCAGCGCTTCGAGCGCGGCGTCGATTTTGCGCTACAGGGCCGCGCTATCGAACGGGCGATCGCCCTGCTCGCGCCCATCGCGGGCGGCACCGCAGGTCCCATCGAGGTGACTGACTCCGCCGCGCATCTGCCGAAGCGCCCGCCGGTGACGCTGCGCCGAAAGCAGCTTGCGCGTCTTCTCGGTGCGTCGCTCCCCGACGAGCGCGTGCAGCGCACGCTCGAAGGTCTCGAGATGCAGACCACGCCAAGGGCGGACGGCTGGGAGGTCACGCCTCCCTCGTATCGCTTCGACATCGCCATCGAGGCGGACCTCATCGAGGAGGTCGCCCGCATCGTAGGCTTCGAGGCCATTCCGGAGGCGGATGCGTTCGAGCCGCAGCGCTTTCGGCCACTACCTGGGGAACGCCCCGCGGAGGAATCCGTGCTGGCCGTGCTCGCGCAACGCGGCTACCAGGAAGCGATCACTTACGCCTTCGTCGATCCGGCCCTGCAGCAACGGCTGTTCCCGGACCGGCCGGCCCTGGCGCTTTCGAATCCGATCGCGAGCGATCTCTCCGTCATGCGCGTGTCGCTCTGGCCGGGGCTCCTGCGCGCGGCGCTCGAGAACCAGCACCGACAGCAGGACCGCATCCGGCTCTTCGAGCATGGCACGCGCTTCCAAATCGATGGGGCGTCGACGCGCGAGATCGACACGCTCGCGGCAGTGGTGAGCGGAGCCCGTCTCCCCGAGCAGTGGGGCGTGCCGAAGGAGATGCGGGGCGCCGCGGACTTCTACGATGTGAAGAGCGACCTCGAAGCGCTCTTCACCGCCACCGGACAGGCGGAGTCGTTCAAATTCGAAGCGGGCCCGCATTCCGCGCTACACCCGGGACGCGCAGCGCGTGTGCTGCGCTGCGGGCGGGAAGTGGGCTGGATCGGCGAGCTGCATCCCATTCTGGTGCAGGCGCTGGATTTTACATATCCGCCAGTGCTCTTCGAGCTCGATGTCGACTCGGCGCTCGCTGTCAAGCGTCCCGCCTACCAGGAGATCTCGCGCTTTCCACAGGTGCGTCGCGACCTCGCGGTGGTGGTCGATGAATCGGTGACTTTAAGTACCCTGGCCGAGCGTGTAACCTTGGCGGCCTCAAACCTCCTGCGTGGTCTCCGCATTTTCGACGTGTATCGCGGCCCCGGGCTCGAACATGGTCGAAAAAGCGTCGCTTTAGGCTTGATTTTTCAGGATATTTCTCGCACTCTTACGGACGACGATGTGGAGCGCATCATGGCGTCCGTGGTGGCGGACTTGCGTGAGAAACTGAACGCAAGAATTCGAGAATAAAGAAATGGCTTTAACCAAAGCGGAGATGGCGGAAGCGCTGTTCAACCAGCTCGGGTTGAACAAGAGAGAAGCGCGCGAGCTGGTCGATCTTTTCTTCGAGGAGGTGCGGGCCGCGCTGTCGGGGGGCGAGCAGGTGAAGCTATCCGGCTTCGGGAACTTCGACCTGCGCGACAAGAACCAGCGCCCGGGCCGCAATCCCAAGACCGGAGAAGAGATACCGATCAGCGCCCGGCGCGTGGTGACTTTCCGCCCAGGCCAGAAACTGAAGGCACGGGTCGAAGCCTATGTTGGAGCCAAAGAGTAACGCCCAGCTGCCGCCTATTCCCGGCAAGCGGTACTTCACCATCGGAGAGGTGAGTGAGCTGTGCGGCGTCAAGCCGCACGTGCTGCGCTACTGGGAGCAGGAATTCCCGCAGCTCAAGCCGGTCAAGCGGCGCGGCAACCGGCGCTACTACCAGCGCCAAGACGTGCTCGTCATCCGCCAGATCCGGAGCCTCCTATACGACCAGGGCTTCACCATAGGCGGGGCGCGAAACAAGCTGACCGGCGAAGAGGCGCGCACCGACGTTACGCAGAGCCAGCAGATTGTCCGGCAGGTGCGCGTCGAGCTCGAAGAGCTGATGAAGGTGCTGCGGCGCTGAGCGCCGCATTCCCACAAACGGCGTATTATTAAGATTGCGCGCGGCGAGTCCCCAGCCGCATGCGGCTTTTCAATAAGAACAATCGTGTCGGAGCGTGGCGCAGCCTGGTAGCGCACTTGCATGGGGTGCAAGGGGTCCCGAGTTCAAATCTCGGCGCTCCGACCAGCTTTTCAAGGTCCTTTCCGGTCACATCGCTGACGATTTATACCGGGCACATCGCTGACACCTTAGCACTGAAGGGATTGGGGGCACATTCGACGCGGGTGCACTGATCGTCGAAGAAGCCCAGATCGTAGTGCATGAAGCTGATCAGCCAGATGTGATCGGTGACTTCCCTAACGCCGACGGCCTGACCGGCAAAGACCTGGCTGAGGTTGATCTTGCGTCGACCGAAGCATAGACGACCGCATTGCGTGACGATGACGGTGCGATCGTGGAAGGGATATTCGAGCGCAGGCAGGCCCGTGTAGTTGCGGGTGGAAGGCCTGTAGAGCACCCGCGAGCACTTCGCCTTCGATCGAGAGTTCGGAGCAAGTAGCGTCCCTCGGAGCCGCCGGCTTCGTGAGCTGCCGCTCAAGCACTTGCCAAGCGCAGGGCTTTTAGTATCATACCTCGTATAGCGAGGTATAGAGCTTCCATGGCCCAGAATTCGTCTTTAATGTCCGGTGTCCCCGAGCTGTTAGTGCTGCGCCTTTTGAGTGCTCGGGAGATGTACGGCTATCAGCTTGCTGTCGCAATCCGCGAGACAACTCGGGAAGCCATTTCCCTGGGAGAAGGCGTGCTTTATCCGGCCCTGCATGCCATGGAGAACCGGGGCTTCCTCAAGACCCGCAGGCGGACGGTTTCTGGGCGCACGCGGGTGTACTACGCGAGCACGCCGAAGGGGCGGCGGCGCCTGAACGAATTGAGTCAGGAATGGCGCCGAATCGCCGGCGGCGTCGAATGGGTGCTGGCGGGTATCTGATATGCCTGGAGGGCGTTTTGCAGGCCTTTCGGAGCGGCTGCGGCGCGCCGGAATCAGCCCGCGTCGTGTGAGACGCCTGATCTCCGAGCTTGAAGCGCACTTTGATGACCTGGTAGCGGAGTTTCGGTTGACGGGCCTGTCTCAGGCCGAGAGTGAGTCTCAAGCCGCCAATCGGCTCGGGACGGAGGATGTTTTGGCGGAAAGTGTCATCGCGCGTCCGGAGCTGCGCTCATGGACGCGGCGGTGGCCCTGGCTGGCGTTTGCGGTGCTTCCCCTGCTGAGCTTGCCGGTTCAGTTCGTTTTTTCGATGGCCGCCGCCGTCGCGATCTTTGGTTTTTCCGTTCACACCCTGGGGATGACTCCACTTCACCCCGGCCCGGTGCCGTGGATCTGTGAAGCTCTTCAGGCCTACGCGCTGTGGATTGCACCAATGGTTGCGGCCGCTGGCGCTTGCTACTTCGCGGCGCGCTATCGTGCCTCAGCGCTCTGGCCACTCGTCGGCAGCATTCTTATCGCCATCTTGGGTGCCCACACTAATGCCAGTTTTCAATGGTCGCCCGCGCTCCCGAAAGGAGCGATCTCCGCAGGTATTGGATTTCGATTTCCCGACATTGGGCCCGCAATTGGGTTTCGAGTATTGCTTACGCTCGTTACGATCCTGGCCCCGTTTCTCTGGGTAAGGCGCCGGGAGAGCAGGTGCTCGCTGTCCTGATGGTGGCGGCAGGGGCGACGGAACCGAGTTAGGCGCTGAAATCATAAAGCGGGTATCCGGCACACAAGAAGAAGCTCCGCGCTGCGGATACATAGTCCTGGAGGGCCACATCCCGCGAGCGTACCGGCGCGGCGTTGTTATTGTAGGATTTCCGTCCATGAAGCCGCTCCGGAGTCCACTCTTTGACTTTCCGGACAACGAGATTCCCGCAGCACTCGCAAACGTGCTCTCGAGACTTTTGGGACTGCCAGTTAATAGATCATTCGTGCAGTTAAACTCGGTCGGCCACACCGGAGCAGATGGGTTCAAGCGACTTGCCAATCAAGCGCTTTTTGCTGGGGCCGCTGTACAGGGCGCGACATGCCTCATCGTCGACGACTTCGTCGGACAAGGCGGGACTCTCGCAAACCTTATTGGCTTTATCCGTTCTCAAGGCAGTGAGGTTCTGGGCGCTAGCGTCTTGACCGGAAAGCCGTACTCAGCAAAGCTGGCGCCCGACGAAGCCCAAATCAATGCGTTGAAACATAAGCATGGGCGAGAGCTTGAAACCTGGTGGGCTGAGAAGTTCGGGTTCGGCTTCGGTTTCGGCGAAGTGGCTTTCGATCCACCGACTTCGAAATCCTCCAACGGAGCGACCCCTCAGTACCGCACGTGAGTCCGCTCAGGGGAACGGCTGTTGTGATTCGAAAGAGCAACCGGACCGCCAAAACCTACGTGGCCGGCGACCTCTCAAGCTGGCTTGTGCAACTCGAGAGCGACCTAAAACTCGGCACGTTCGGCCGCCCGTAGGCCGCGGGAACTTCAGGCCGCCTGCCGTGAACAAGAAGCTATTTGCCGAGCTCGGCGAGAGCGTGATCCAGATGAACGAGATCATTCGCGGGGAGCGCGCGCCGTCGCGCGAGTTCCACGTGGATGCAATCGCTATCAAAGGGCTGCGCTCAAAAATCGGCTTGAGCCAGCCGAAGTTCGCAGCGCTGCTGCACGTGCACGTCGGCACTCTGCGCAACTGGGAGCAGGGGCTGCGCGAGCCGACTCGCACTTGAATCGAGTAACGTTAAACAGCAGACTAACGAATATGTGGTGCAAGGGGTCCCGAGTTCAAGTCTCGGTGCTCCCGGTGCGAATCGCCGTGGGCAAGCCAAAGTCCTTGAAAGCCCGCTCTGGTTAGGAGCCGACCGCGCTGCGCAGGCGTCCGCACTGCCGCCCCGCCGGCGTGCGGCTTGCTCGGAATTGGCCGAGTTTCCAATGACCCGGATCTGCTCACTTTGTCGCAAAATGCCAATTGTTCCCTCCAATCCGAGGAGCCCGTTATGAGCAAGGCAATGGACACAAAGAAAGATGCAAAGAAGAAACCCGCCAAGAGCCTGATGGAAAAGCGCGCCGCAAAGAAGGAGAAGAAAGCGAATAGAGGATTGCGAGTGTAGACAGGCACGTAAGGCCAACCTTGGTCACAAGGGAGCGCTCGAGAGCGGGGCGTCGGTTCGCCGCGCCCTTGCGCTGACAAACTCCCCGGGACGCCGGATGCTTGAGGGTATATTGGCGGTTGCAGAAGAGCATCGCGACGAGACGCATGACCTATGGGTGGGTCATGAAGTAAGGGCCAGCGATGAAAATCATTAAGAGCTATCCGACCACGGTCGAGGCCGATCTGGCGAGGCTCGAGCTGGAGGCCGCCGGAATACCCTCGACCGTCGTCGGAATAAGTGCGGGCATGGAAGGCGGAGTGGCCGGCGTGCAATTGCTCGTGCAGGACGATCAGGTCGAAGCGGCGCTGACCCTGCTCAAGGACGCGTGAAATCAGCCTGCGGCCGTCCGCTCGGGTCGGCGCGTGTTCGTCAGGCCGAAGGCCGATCGGCGTCGCGAGGGGCAACAGGCCCCGGCCGACCTCGCGAACCCGCGTCCCGCGATCGATCGGCAGCGACGGCGGCTTCGGAAGATCCAGGAGCAGCAGCCGCGCGTGAGACATCAACTAGGCCACGCCTTGTTGGCTGCTCTTCGTGTGAGACTCCGTGCCGATACACGATCGCCATAAAAGCAAAAAACACCGCGAGGGCGCCAATATCGATCAGGAGGATTTCCATAGCTCACCTTTAACGGGTCACGCCACGGCGATCTGACGACAGCCAGCATAGGCAAGAGACACGACATTGGCCCGTTACACACGGATTCTCTGGACGCAAACTGTTCAGGACACGGACCAGAACAGTTCGCAGGAGCAGCGCAGAAGATCGACGCGCAAAGTCCTCAGGCGATCTCAGAACGGCGGTATGCGACGGCGCGAGAAGCTGCACCGACACAACCCTGAAGGTAGTCCCCCTCATCCGGAGACGTGTCATGAGAGCAGGATAGGTCGTACATAATCAGCAGGCA
>MNCZ01000104.1 GCA_001914695.1 Gammaproteobacteria bacterium 13_2_20CM_66_19
AACTCGCTCAACGGCTCATCCATCGGAACGCACCCGCGCGCGACATCGACTACGCGTTGGCGGCGGGCAGGCGCGCCCTGTCGAGTGCCTAGACCTTGTCGAGCGGTGTGTTGCCGCCGGTGAACTGCGCGCGCGCCTGGGCGAGCCGATCGCGATGCCCGGCGCGCCAGCGCCGCCAGTCGCGCAGCGCCAGGATACCGTAGACCAGCTTGAACAGCTGCAGCCGCCACAGCACCCGCGGCGTATCGAACAGGTCGCCGGCGAGCATCGAGATCACGCTCTGCTCGAGCTTAAGCGCATTGCGCGGGTGGCGGAACATGTCACGCATGACCGGTTCGTTGAAGCGATAGATGAAGAACGAGAATCGCTCCATGCCGGCGCGCTGCCGCTTCTCGAGCCGCCTGAGGAGCGAGCTCTCCGCCGCCGGCTCGCGCAACGCCGCATCCACCACGCGGGCCGCCTGCTCGGCGCCGCTCATCGCGAGATACACGCCCGAGGAGAACACCGGGTCGATGAACGCGAAGGCATCGCCGATGAGGACCCAGCCCGGCCCGCCCATGCTCGAGGAGTCATAGGAGTAGTTGCCGGTGACGCGCACCTCGTTGCCGATCAGCTCGGCGCGCCTCATCCGTTGCCACAGTGCGGGATTGCGCCTGAGGGTCTCGAGCAGGAACTCGAGCGTGCGGCCCCTGCGCTGCTTCAGGTAGTCCGGCCGGCACACCGCGCCCACGCTCATCACGCCGTCCGGCAGCGGGATCATCCACATCCAGCCGTGCTCGAAGCGGTACATGCTGATGTTGCCCGCATCCTCGCCCGGCCGCACGTCCGCGCCGCGGAAGTGCCCGAAAATCGCCGCGCTCTGGTGCTGCGCGTTCTTCCTTCGCAGCCGTCGCTTCGCCGCAAGGAAGGCGTCGCGGCCGCTCGCGTCCACCACGTAGCGCGCCTCGATCCGGTAGCCGCGCCCCTCTTCGGTGCGCACTTCGAGGCGGCTGTCGCGGGGCCCGAGCTGCTCGATGCCGATCGCCTCGTGGCCCTCGCGCGTGTCGGCGCCGCACTCGCGCGCGTGCGCGTACAGCATCCGGTCGAAGTCCTGTCGCCACACCTGGTAGGCATGCGGTGGACTCTTGCCGAGCGCGCGGTCGAAGGCGAAGGTGTTGTAGCCGCGCTCGTTGTCGGCCTCGAAATCGGCCCCGCGCTTGAAGACGCCGAGCGCGCGGACCTTCTCCAGCACGCCGAGGCGCTCGAACAGCGGCAGATTCATCGGCAGGAGCGACTCGCCGATGTGAAACCGCGGGTGATGCGCCTTCTCGAGCGCGATCACACCGTAGCCGCGCCGCGCCAGCAGCGCCGCGGCGGTGCTGCCCGCCGGGCCGCCGCCGATCACCACCACGTCGCAGGCTTCCGCGCTCATCGAGCCCTGTCCGCGATCCGAAGCGGGCTTCATACCTCAAAAGTGGCGCTCGTGGCTACCGGTCGCTCGCCGCGCGCGGCGTGCGCGGCGTAGACGCTGCGAACCTGTGTCATGGTGTCGGCATCCTGCGCGCGCTTGTCGTCGCGGTAGCGCTTCACGCGCGCGAGCCGCAGCGCGAGCCCCCCGGGGTAGCGGGTGCTCGCCTGCAGGTCGCTGAAGGCGATCTCGACGACCAGCTCGGGCCTGACGTACACCGTCCACGGATCGCGCCGCACCTCGCGCGAGAGAAGCTGCCCGGTCTGCCAGTCGAGCATCGCGTCGGTGAGGCCCTTGAAGGTCTTGCCGAGCATGACGTACTCGCCGGTCGCCGGGTCGAGGGCACCGAGGTGCAGGTTCGAGAGCTTGCCGCTGCGGCGGCCGTGTCCCCACTCGGCGGCCAGCACGATTAGGTCGAGGGTGTGCGCGCGCTTGATCTTCAGCCAGCTCGCGCCGCGGTTGCCCGCCTCGTAGGGCGCATCGAGCGACTTGGCCATGAGGCCCTCGTGGCCGGCCGCGAGCGCGCTCTCGTAGAAAACGCGCGCCGCGGGCTCGGAGGAGGTGATCAGCTGACGTATGCGTGAGCCTTCGGGGACGGCGCGCGCGAGCGCCTCGAAGCGCTCGCGGCTCGCTCGGTCGGCGATGCTCTGCGCCTCGAGGCGCAGGCAGTCGAAGAAGAACGCCCTGAGGGGCAAGGCGGCGCGCATCGCCTCCACATCGAGTCTGCGACCGAAGCGACGCATCGTGGTCTGGAAAGGGTGCGGCCTTCCCGAGGAGTCGAACGCGATCGCCTCGCCGTCGAGTATGAGCGCCCCAGCGGGAAACTCGCGCACCAGCTCCACGATCTCCGGCGCCGCGCCGGTCACCTCGTTCAGGCCGCGCGTGTAGAGGCGGACCTCGCTCCGGAGCTTGTGGGCCTGAATGCGCACGCCATCCATCTTCCACTCGAAGGCCACCTCCCCCTCGAGCCCGGCGAGCGCTTCGGCCACGTCCGCGGCCGTCTGCGCCAGCATGGGCGAGACGGGTGAGAACAGCTCGAGCTGAAACCTCCCGAGACCGCCGCTCCCCTCGAGCAGCGCGACGCGCGCCACCTCCCCGAGATTTCCCGAATACATGGCCGCGCGCCGCACTTCGGCCTCGGGGACTCGGGCGGTGGCGGCGATCGCATCGACCATGATGCCCGCGAGCGCCCCCTGACGAAGCTCTCCCGCGAGAAGGTGGAGGAGAAAGCTCTGCTCATCCTGAGTCGACAGCGCGAAGAGCTCGCGCAGCAACGCGGCCCGGCGGGCCGCGGAACCGGCCCCTCGGGTTGCGGCCAGCGCGGCGAGTCGCCGGTCGACGTCCGCGATCGACACCGTGCCGCCGGCCGCCGGGCCAACCGTTGCCGCAGCCTGCAATGCGCGATAGCCGATGCCGATTCGCCCCTGCGGCGTCTCTCCGGCGAGGTAGAGCGCGGCAATCGCGATCTCATCCGGCTCGAGCGCTGCGAGGAGCGTGGCAAGCTCCCGGACCTTCGCGAGGCGTGCGGAGGTGGCGCCCACACGCTGCGAGGCGGCGACGACGGTGGCGAGCAGGGTCACGGATCCGGCCTCGGCCGATCGGGCCGCGCAGGCAGCGCGCGGGGTGTCTACTTGCGCCCGGGGCGGCGGGGCGTCTGCCGCTGGTTGTAGGGATCGTATCCGCCGCCGGCGTCGTCATCCGTGAGCCGCAGCTTCTCGTCCTTCTTGTCTTCCATCTTGAGATCCGGCGTCTCCAGCCTGCGCAGCAACCGCGAAGTGCTCTCGATCGCGTTGCGGCCGGTCTCCTTGAGCCAGTCCCATACCGCGTTGCCGCGGTGATCGTGAACGACTTTCCCGCCAGCGGCGTCACGCCCGCTTCGGGCGGCCGACCCCCCGGCGCCGGCGGCCCCGCCGGGCGGCTGGCCGGGACCCCTCGAACCGGGGGTCTGCGCGTCAGGCTGCTCGCCCGTGCCCGTGGCGGGACGGCTGGTGGGCGGCTTGGTGTGCTTTGACTCGCTCATTGATTTGCCCTCATCGAGGGCTTGACAGTTGCGATGATAATGTACCGGCCTCGTTCCTCCTAACGCCCGCCGGCCTGGCTCCGACCGGGGGTGACGGCGGCCGGGAATGGGCCCGGGCGTTACAGCCGGCTTGCGTCGTTTTCAGGGCCGGACTGACAATCAGCCCACTCGAATGCAGCATCCTGGGGAACGACCATGAAGTCGCGGATTGCTTATGTCACGGGGGGCATGGGGGGCATCGGCAGCGCCATCTGCCGCCGGCTGTGCAAAGAGGGCCACACGGTCATCGCCGGATGCGGCCCGGGATCCGAGCGCAAGGAGCGGTGGCTGCGCGAGATGCGCTCGCAGGGCTTCAACATCCACGCCTCCGAGGGCAACGTCTCGGAGTGGGACTCGACCAAGCGGGCTTTCGAGCAGGCGCGCGCCGAAGTGGGCGAGATCGACATTCTCGTCAACAACGCCGGTATCACGCGCGACGGCACGTTTCAGAAGATGACCAACGAAGCGTGGCACGCGGTGATCGAGACCAATCTCAACTCGCTGTTTCACGTCACCAAGCAGGTGATCGACGGCATGCTCGAGCGCGGCTTCGGCCGGATCATCAACATCTCCTCGGTGAACGGCCAGCGCGGGCAGTACGGTCAGACCAACTACTCGACCGCCAAGGCCGGCATCCACGGTTTCACCATGGCGCTGGCGCAGGAGGTCGCCGCGCGCGGGGTCACGGTCAACACGGTCTCTCCGGGTTACATCGGCACCGACATGGTGCGCGCCATCAGGCCCGACCGGCTCGACAAGATCGTGAGCGGCATCCCGGTGAAGCGCCTCGGAGAGCCGGAGGAGATCGCCTCGATCGTCGCGTGGCTGACGAGCGACGAGGCGGCGTTCGCCACCGGCGCCGACTTCTCCTTGAACGGCGGCCTGCACATGGGCTGAGGCGTTGAACGGCGGCCTGCACATGGGCTGAGGCGCAGTCGGTAAGCCCGAGCCTGGGCGACTGGTGAGACTCCGCGGGTTGGTGCGCCGGGGCCGGCGCGCCCCTTGAGCGCACCGCCCCGAGGTCCCAATCAGAACTTCATGGTGGCTGCGAGGTAGAGCTGTCGACCGAGCACGTCGTACGTCGCAAACGTGTTTGCCTGGCCGCCGCCCTGCAGTGACGGGTTGGTAACTATCGGGGGATCCCTGTCGAACAGATTGTCGATACCCCCGCGGACATCGAGGCTCTTCGTGGCGTGCCAGGCCACGTGGAGGTCCAGGTAGTTGATGTTGGGCACTTGCGGTACGGCGAAGTCATACGCGCCGTACTCGGCACCCCTGAGCAGCGTGTTAGGATCGTTATTGTCGTAGCCCACCTTGCCGATGAACCGCCAGGCGAGCGACAGGTCGAGGCTCCCCCCCGGGGTCTGCCAGGTGGTGCGCAGATTGTGGCGCCAGCGCGGACTCACCGTCTGGCACGTCGTGCCGAACAGGCCGGCGCAATCGTACGAGCCGCCGGTCGGCAGCGGAGTCGTGCTGTTGTGCAGATAATAGGAGCCGTTCAACCCCCACGCCAGCGTTCCCCACCGCCCCAACCCCAGCTTGTAGTTGAACTGCAGATCGATGCCGCTCGCAAGCGCGCTGGCGATGTTCTGATTCGTCTGCACGATGTAGCCGCCGGTTGCCACGGCGGCCCCCTGCAACGAGAAGTCGGTCGAGGTGCGAACGACCCCCGCGCAGTAAACCGGGTTGCCGGTCGTCAAGCAGTTGGTCACCAATACCGTCGCCGAGTACGCCCCCACCTCGCCGTCCACCCTGATTTGCCAGTAGTCGACGCTGCCGGACAGATTGGACACTGCGGTGGGAGCGAACAGGAAACCGGCCGAGTAAGACTTGGCCTTCTCCGGCTGCAGCAGCGCGTTGCCCCCCTGCACCTGCCCGAGCTGGCCCGAGATAGCCTGAGGAATGATATCGGTCGTCGTTCCGTTGCCGTACGCAGCCTTGAACGCCGCGATCTGTGCGGCCGTCGGGTTCAGGCTTTTCAGCGTGTTGAGGCATTGCGCCAGGGTGTATGGCGCCTGCCCACCTCCCGAGGGCGCAGCGCACGGGTCGTCGCCGTACGCAATCAAGCCGAGATTCTGCGGGTCGAAGAACTCGCCGACCGTCGGTGTGCGGATCGCCCTCTGGTACGAGCCACGGAAGCGGATGGCCTGGATGGGCGCGAACTGCAGATCGACCTTGTACGTGTTGACGCCGCCGCTCACCGAGTAGTTGGAATGGCGGTAACCGCCGCCAATCACCAGATCCCTGGAGAAGGGCAGGTCCTGCAGCAGGGGCGCCCGGATCTCGATGAACTCCTCGTTTACGCCGATGGAGGCGTTGAGCGGCTCCTGCGTGCCGCCGGCTCCGGACAGCTGACCGCTGTTGGTGGCGTCATCGGGCTGGTAGAACACGTTCTCGTTGCGGTGCTCGTAGCCGAAGTTGACGCCAAACCCGTCATGCGCCGTCGGCAACCTGAGGCCGTATTTGCCGAGGTCGCCGGTGATATCGGCGTGCACGGTGCGCAAGGTGTTGTTACCGCTCGTGGTTCCGGGCAGATACAGGTAGTCGACCTGGTCCTGCGTCACACCGCCCTGGGAAAAGATATTCCACGGCACGCACGGCTTGCCGACCAGACATTGCGGATTCGCCGCCGTGCCGGTTGCGAGCAGCGCGTTGTCGATCTTCTGATAGCTGAGGTAATTGTTCTGCGCGTTGCGATAGGTCACGTAGTAGTACTGGCCGTAGGCGTCGTAGCTCCAGGCGTCCAGGAACTCGCCCTTCATCCCGACCGCGGCGCGGTAGTTGGTGTGCTCGTAGTCTGACGAGCGTCCGCCGCCCTCGACGTTCCGGCGCCCGATCGTGATGGGAACCTGGTTCGCCGGGTCCGCCTGATTTGGCGCCGTGATCTGTGCCGCCGTGCATCCGAGGATGCCGATTTGCTGGGCACTCAAGAACGGGTTGCCGCAATTGACGAAGTACGGGCCGCCCGTGTTCGGGTTGGCGGTCGTGAAGGCGGCGGACGGTGCGATGGCCTGGTGCGTCTTGTCATTCATCAAGCTGAGCTCAAAGTACGGCTTCGCGTAATCCGCCAGGTCGTCATGCGCGTTGAACCCGGCCAGGTAGCGATCGTCATTGCGCTGCATGTAGATGAAGGGCTGCGAGTTGAATATCTCGGGCGGGTTCGTCGTGAGTGAGGCTGTCCACGGAACGAACTGGTTGCCGACCACCGCGTACCGGGTGTTCGCATTAGGCCCCGCCAAGGGCGTGAAGCGATTGGCGTTGCTCGAGCCGAAGCATCTACTCCCGATCACGTTTCCGGCCGCATCCGTCACCTCCGTGAGCTGGCATTGGCCGTAATCGCGCTCCGAGCTAGCGACTGGGTCGAAATGATAGTAGCTGAAGAAGCCCGTGAAGTTTCCCTTGCCATCGGCGAAGTTGGTGCCGGCGAGGATGCTGAAATTTGAGTTCCTGCCGTCTGTCTTTTGGCCACTGACAGGGGTGTAGCCCGACTGCGTCAACAGCGACTTCATGTACGAGCTGCGGTTGTCGTGCCAGTCCGCCCCATACTGACCATCCACCATCAGGCCCTGAAAGTTCTTTTTCAGAATGAAGTTCACCACGCCCCCGACGGCATCCGAGCCGTAGACCGAGGAGGCGCCGCCGGTGAGGACCTCGATCCGTTCCACCATGATGGCCGGAATCTGGTCGAGATCGGACGCCGGCGAGGCGATCGTCGTCTGGGGCGAGCCCTGACCGAGTCGCTTTCCATCGACCAGCACCAGCGTGCGGTTCGGGCCCAGTCCCCGCAGGTCGGCGGTCGTGATACCTCCCGCGGTAGTAAGTCCAGTCGTGCGGTTGCTGAAGTCCTGTCCCAGGTCGTTGTTCTGGAGCTGCGGCAGTTGGTAGAGGATGTCGCTGAGGTCGGTCTTGCCGGTCGCTTGAATCTCTTGCGAGCTCACCACCTGGACCGGGCTCGCGCTCGACGCGTTTGGCGAAGCGATGCGCGACCCGGTGATGATGATTTCCTCGACTTCGGCCGGCGCATTGGCGCTCGCCGGCGGCGGTGTCTGAGCGTTCACGGCAGCGGCGAAGCTCAGTGCGGCGGCGCCGATTGTGGCGCGGAACACGACAACTGCTCTCATTGATTGTCTCCCTCGTGTGCTTTGTCACCGCCGGCAGCACGCTCGCCACAGTGCCGCGCGCGGCGAAGACCGTAGCGACTGTCAGGTCGTTCCCGCAACACAACAGGCGCGAGCGGGACGCTGCGCGGCCCGAGCGGAGCGTCTGCAGCACTGACGGCTGCTGCCGAACGTGGCAACGACGGGCGTGGGGTCTTTACAACGCGCGCCATGCGTCGAGCGGTGCGCGGGTTGCCGCGAAACACCCCTCCGCTCACGCACCGCCCACGCCGCTCGCGCCGCGGCGGCCAGCCGCTCGCGCCGCGTCGATTGCGAAAGCCGGGTGCGGCTCCCTACGCTCACTGCGCAGCGGATGGAGATGCGGCTTGCGACTGTTGGATCACATCGCGCAGTGCACCGAGCCGTTCGTGGTCCGCCAGGATCGGGGCGATGTTTGGCGGCTCGCGGGCGCCAATGATTTCGCGCTGGCGCTCGCGCGTTGTCCGCTGCGCTACGTGCTCAACGATGAGCTGGTGCGCACCTGCACCGCGCTCGCCTATTCGGAGGGCGATGAGCTCTCCGGATGTCTAGACCTGTTGCGCATTCCCGCGGAGCAGCTATGGGTCGAGTGGAACGAGGCGGCGAGGCGGGAGGAGCTGGTGCGCGCTCTGCCCGATTGCACAGGTGGCGCGACCGCCGACATCCTGCGTACCGGAATCCTGATATCGGCAGATCCGCTTGGCCGCTCCGGGAGGCTGCGCACCTTCTGGCTGACCCGCTGCGAGCCACACGAACCGCTGCTTGCAGCCGTCGAGACTTTGATCGACCTCGATGGCGGCCCGAGCACGTGCCCGCCTGAAGCGCTACTTCAGGGTGAGGCGATCGCCGTCTTCGACTCGCGCAACCCGCAGGTCGATAGGCTCCTGCACTGCGCCGGCTTCCGTCTCGAGCCCTCGTGGCAACGCTACTATTTCAGCGTGGCGACCGGCGCCGAGACACGTGCGCAGGTCATCGAGCGCTCACTCGCGGCCGTGGCTTTCGACCTTCCGATCTTGCTGGCGCTGTTCCTGCTGATGGCCGTGCGCGACGATCTGGCACAGCTTCCCGTGAAGCCGTTTCGGCTGAACGCCAAGCGGGCACGTCTCGGCAGGCGGCCGCTGCTCGAGCACATCGAGCTCTCCGCGCCGGTGTTCGCCGGCGCCAGCGTCTCCCGGGACGACGGTGCGCGGGGCACGCGTCGCGGGCCGCGCTTCCATCACGTGCGCGGCCACCTGGTCCGGCGGCGCAACACCATCTACTGGCGCGGCCCGCACTGGCGCGGGCACGTGCGCCTCGGCAGCGTCCGCACCCGCACGGTGGAGCTGCGGCTGCCGGGCTGAGCGCTATTCGAGCAGAAACGGCGCCAGGCGTCCCCGGTAGCGGCGACTGAGCGTGAGACGCGTGCCGCGCCGGAGGATCAGCTCGTAGTCGCCGTGAAACAGCGGGTGCATCTCGGCGATGTGCTCGACGTTGACCAGCGTCGAGCGGTGCACCCGCACGAAGGACGCCGGGTCGAGCCGGCTCTCGAGCTGCGCGAGCGACTGGCGAAAAGAGAAGCAGCGCCCGCTCGCGTAGATCTTGACGTGCTTGGCGGCCGCCTGGACGAACTCGATGTCGCGCATCGCGAGCACCACGAC
>MNCZ01000100.1 GCA_001914695.1 Gammaproteobacteria bacterium 13_2_20CM_66_19
GTGGCTGCACGCGCAGGAGCTGAACGACACTCGCCGGCGACGCGGCGACCCCCCGGTCACGACGCTGTGGCCGTGGGGCGCGACGGGCGAGCCCGCGCCGCCCGAGCGGCGCGCGACGCATGGAGCTCCCCTGGCGTTCGGCTCGGAGGCCTACCTCCGAGGTCTCTGGCAGCTTCTCGGGAGCGAGTGCCGGGGTCTGCCGGGACGGTTCGAGGATGTTGCGAGCGCGGCTAGCGCCGCAGGCGCCGTGCTGATCGTGGACGTGGGCGCGGAGCTCGAGCGCGATGCCGAGTGCACGCTCGCCGACGCGATGTCCCGTCTCGATGCCCGCTTCGTGTCTCCCTCACTCGAGGCGTTGCGCCGCGGCGAGGTCGACGGCGTGACGCTGATCGCGAACGACACGCTCGTGAGATTGCGCCGCCACAGCCACCTGAGAGTCTGGCGGCGTGCGCGCGCCGCGGGTCTCGCGGGCTTCGCATGAGGCTGCGCGTGGTGCGGCGCACAGCGCTGCAGCCGGGCACGCCGCTCGGGACGAATCTGCACCCGGTGCTCGGCCGCGTGTATGCCGCGCGCGGCGTGCGCAGCCTCACTGAGCTCGACACTTCGCTGGCGCGGCTGTTGCCGGTCGGGACGCTCGAGGGGACAGCAGCGGCCGTGGAGCTGCTGCTCGCGCACCGCGCCGCCGGGCGCGTGCTGATCATCGGGGATTTCGACGCCGACGGCGCCACCAGCAGCGCGCTCATGGTGCGGGCGCTCACCGGCTTCGGCTTCGCCGCGGTGGACTTCCTGGTGCCGAATCGGTTTGAGTTCGGCTACGGACTCACCCCCGAGATCGTGGCGCTCGCCGCGACGCGCGCGCCGACGCTCATCGTCACTGTGGACAACGGCATCTCGAGCAACGCCGGCGTCGTCGCCGCCCGCTCGCGCGGGATCGACGTGCTGATCACCGATCATCATCTGCCGGGCGCCGAGCTTCCCGACGCCAACGTGATCGTCAATCCGAACCTCGAGGGCAGCCGCTTCGGCAGCCGCGCGCTCGCGGGCGTGGGGGTGGCGTTCTACGTCGTCGCGGCCCTCGCGCGGCGGCTCGAGGAGCTTGGGCTCGCGAGCGCCGCCACGGCCGCCGCCGCACAGCTGCTGGATCTCGTGGCGCTCGGCACGGTGGCGGACGTGGTGCCGCTCGATGCCAACAATCGGGTGCTGGTCGCGCAGGGCCTGAAGCGCATCCGCGCCGGTCGCTGCACGGCCGGTATCCGCGCGCTGCTCGCCATCGCAGACCGCGCCGGGCCGGAGCTCTCCGCGGCCGACCTCGCCTTTGCCGTCGCGCCGCGCCTGAACGCCGCCGGCCGCCTCGACGACATGAGCATCGGCATCCGCTGCCTGCTCGCCGACGACGCGGGCGGCGCCGGGGAGCTGGCGGCGCGCCTCGATGAGCTCAACCAGGAGCGTCGTGCGATCGAGGCGCGCATGCAGCAGGAGGCGCTCGGCGCGGTCCGCGCGCTGTCCGATCCGCAGCCCGGCGCGCCGCAGAGGAGCGGGGTGTGCCTGTTCGATGCGAGCTGGCATCAGGGTGTCGTAGGCCTCGTCGCGGGCCGCGTGGCGGAGCGGCTACGCCGCCCGGTGATTGCGTTCGCGGTCGCCGACGAGTCGACACTGCGCGGCTCGGCCCGCTCGGTGGCCGGCATCCACATCCGCGACGTGCTCGCGCTCGTCGCCGCGCGCCACCCCGATCTCATCCATCGATTCGGCGGTCACGCCATGGCGGCGGGGCTGACGCTCGAGCGCGCCCGCCTCGATCGCTTTGCGCGCGCCTTCGACGAGGAAGTGGCCCGCTGGAGCGCGGGCGCCGGCGCCAGGGATGCGATCGAGACCGACGGCGAGCTCGCGCCCGAGGAGATCGCGCTCGATACCGCCCAGGCGCTGCGCGCCGGCGGCCCGTGGGGGCAGGCGTTCCCC
Organism: Gammaproteobacteria bacterium 13_2_20CM_66_19; assembly: GCA_001914695.1. Taxonomy (GTDB): domain Bacteria; phylum Pseudomonadota; class Gammaproteobacteria; order Steroidobacterales; family Steroidobacteraceae; genus 13-2-20CM-66-19. The sequence goes on from MNCZ01000100.1 coordinate 1,957, forward strand.
GAGCCTTGTTTCGACGGGCTGTTCAGCATCCGCAGCGCACGGCTGATCGGCGCACGGCACGTGAAGATGTGGGTGGAGGTGGCGCGCGGCGGGCGCGCCTTCGACGCGATCGCCTTCAACCACCTCGTGGAGGGCGAGGAGTTCGTGCCCCCGGCGGGCATGGCGCAGCTCGTCTATCGCCTCGCAGTGAACGAGTACCAGGGCGAGCGGCGGCTGCAGCTGCTCATCGATCACCTGCTGCCCACCGATCACGCGCCGTCCGCCGTACGCTGAAGCTGCGCGCCGCGGCTCGCCAAGATCCGCGTCGCAGTGTGTTAGCATGCTCGATGCGTCAGCACGCGCGCACCGCGGCGGCTTCAGGATTTCTCGATATGGAAGTCAACCAGCTCAAGCGCCAACTCAAGGATCTGGGTGAACGCACGACCTCGCTTCGGGGGTTTCTTTGAGTACGATCGCAAGAAAGAGAGGCTGGAAGAAGTGGCACGCGAGCTGGAGGATCCCGCCGTCTGGTCGAACCCGGCCCGGGCGCAGGAGCTCGGGCGCGAGCGCGCGCGGCTGACGAGCGACGTCGGGGAGATCGATCGCGCCACGAAGGGCATCGGCGAGGCTGCCGAGCTCCTCGCGCTCGCCGAGGCCGAGGGGGATGAGCCCGCCGCGCGCGACATCGAGCGCGACGCGCAGCGCCTCGAGGCCGAGGTGCGGCATCTGGAGCTGAAGCGGATGTTCCGCGGGGAGATGGACTCGCACAACGCCTTTCTCGACATCCAAGCCGGGGCCGGCGGCACCGAGGCGCAGGACTGGGCGCAGATGCTGCTGCGCATGTACCTGCGCTGGGGCGCCGCGCGCGGCTTCCGCTGCGAGGTGATCGATTCGAGTGCCGGGGAAGTGGCCGGCATCAAGAGCGCGAGCGTCGAAGTGCAGGGCGAATACGCCTACGGCTGGCTGCGCACCGAGACCGGGGTGCATCGCCTGGTGCGCAAGTCGCCCTTCGACGCCGGCAACCGCCGCCATACCTCGTTCGCGTCCGTGTTCGTGTCGCCCGAGATCGACGACGATATCGAGATCGAGGTGAATCCCGCGGACCTGAAGGTCGACGTCTACCGCTCCTCAGGCGCCGGCGGCCAGCACGTCAACAAGACCGAGTCGGCCGTGCGGATCACGCATCTGCCGACCGGCATCGTGGCCGCCTGCCAGAACGAGCGCAGCCAGCACAAGAACCGCTCCACCGCCATGAAGATGCTCAAGGCGAAGCTCTACGAGCTGGAAGTCAACAAGCGCGACGCCGCCGCCCGGGTGCTCGAGGATTCCAAGTCGGACGTGAGCTGGGGCAACCAGATCCGCTCCTACGTCCTCGACCAATCGCGCATCAAAGACCTGCGCACCGGGGTGGAGGTCGGCAACACCGCCGCGGTGCTCGACGGCGACCTCGATCAGTTCATGGAGGCCTCGCTCAAGGCGGGCTTATAGAGATGGCGCAGGGCAAAGCGGCCGGCGCAGCCGGGGGCCGGGGAGGAAACGGCAGCGATGACGGGGGCGACGAGCACAAGCTGATCGCCGAGCGGCGCGCGAAGCTCGCGGAGCTGCGCCGCCACGGGAGCCCATTTCCGAACGATTTCCGCCGCGACGCTCTCGCCGGGCAGCTGCACGACGCTTTCGGCGAGAGGAGCGGCGAGTGGCTCGAGGCCAATCCGACGCGCGTCAAGGTCGGCGGGCGGCTGATGTTCAAGCGCCTCATGGGCAAGGCGAGCTTCGCCAAGATCGCCGACCGCACCGGGCAGATTCAGCTCTACCTGCAGCAGGAGACCCTCGGCGAGGCGTACGACGCCTTCAAGGGCTTCGACGTCGGCGACACCCTGGCCGCGAGCGGCGTGTTGTTCCGCACCAAGACCGGCGAGCTCTCGGTGCGCGTCGAGGCGCTGCGGCTGCTGGTGAAGTCGCTGCGGCCGCTGCCCGACAAGTGGCACGGGCTCGCCGACACCGAAACGCGCTACCGGCGGCGCTACCTCGACCTGATCGTGAACGAGGCGAGCCGCAACGTCTTCCGTACACGCGCGCGCATCGTCCGCTACCTGCGCGACTTCCTCGATGCGCTCGACTTCCTCGAGGTCGAGACGCCGATGATGCAGCCGATCCCCGGCGGGGCCACGGCGCGCCCCTTCCGCACGCATCACAACGCGCTCGATCTCGACATGTACCTGCGCATCGCGCCGGAGCTGTACCTGAAGCGTCTCATCGTCGGCGGCTTCGAGCGGGTGTACGAGATCAACCGCAACTTCCGCAACGAAGGCCTGTCGACGCAGCACAACCCCGAATTCACGATGCTCGAGCTATACCTCGCGTACGCCGACTACCGTGAGCTCATGGACTGGATCGAGAAGGCGATCCAGGGGCTCGCCGATGCGCTCCACGGCAGGCAGGAGATCGCCTACCAGGGGCGCAGCTACGATCTCTCGCGGCCGTTCGCGCGACTCACGGTCGAGCAGGCCGTCATCGAGCACTGCCCGGGAATCGATCCGCTGTCGCTGCGAGACCTGACTTACCTGCGCAAGCGCTGCGAGCAGCTCGGCGTCAAGGTCGAGCCGGGCGACGGAGTCGGGAAGCTCCAGATCGAGCTGTTCGAGAAGACCGCGGAGAGCAAGCTCCTCGATCCGACCTTTGTGTACGCCTACCCCGTGGAGGTGTCACCGCTGTCGCGGCCGAACGATACCGACCCCTTCATCGCGGACCGCTTCGAGTTCTTCCTCGCCGGACGCGAGATCGCCAACGGTTTCTCCGAGCTCAACGACCCGGAGGAGCAGGCGGCGCGCTTCCGCGCGCAGGCGGCGCGGCGGTGCGCTGGCGATGAGGAGGCGATGTTCTACGACGCCGACTACGTGCGCGCGCTCGAGTACGGCATGCCGCCCGCCGCGGGTCTCGGCGTCGGCATCGACCGGCTGGTCATGTTCTTCACCGACTCACCGTCGATCCGCGACGTCATCCTGTTCCCGCACATGCGGCCTGAAGCCGACTGAGCTGAAGCGGGGAGTGTGCGCGGGGTGTCTGCGGCAGTCGATTCAATCAGGCAATGAGTACGGCAGCTCGAGCCGTTGCGCGTGCAGAGGCGCTGCGGTCGTCGACGTGCCTGCCGAGCCGTCGGCCCCTGCCGAGCCGTCGGTCCCTGACGCGGCGTCCGCGCCCGGCGCGCCCTCGGCGGTTGCCAGCGCGGTCACGGCCAGGAACTCACAACGGCCGTCCGCGTGCGCGATCGCGCGCACGACCCGCAAGCTCCGCCCGTCTGGCAATACACTCGAGCCGCCCGGCTCCAGCGCCGTCGGCGCATCCGTAAGAAAGCGCTGCATGCGCCGCTTCACTCGGCCGCGATAGTGCGCCCGCGCAATGATCTCCTGTCCCGTGTAGCACCCCTTGTCGAAGGCGATGGCGCCGAGGACGTCGAGATTCAGCATCTGCGCCACGAACTGCTCCGAGGTCACCGCGTACACCTCGGGCTCCCCGGCCGCGACCGACAGCCGCTCCCAGGTCGCAGGCGGCGCCGGCGCTAGCTCCGACAGCGCCGCGGGCGTGTGCGGCTGCGAAACCGCGCCGACCGGCGACAGCAGCAGCCAACGTCCCGGCTCCGCGGCGACGCGCACCGCGATCGAGCCGCCGAATCTCGCGACCCCGTGCAGCGAATGCGGCAACGCGCCCGCGGGCGGCGTCGCGGGGCTCGCGGACTCGGCGGGTGCGATGATTCCCGCGATCTGCCAGGCGGCCGATTCGTCCGCCACCCTCACCTTCGCGCGGAGAATGAACTTTGCGAGCCGGCTCGCGACTGCCGCGGCGAGCTCGCGCGGCAGCACCGCCAGCACCTCTCCCGGCGCGGCCTGCACCAGGCGCAGCAGCGCGATCACGCGGCCCTGCGCGTTGTGATAGCCAGCGAGGAGGGAGCGCTCGGGAGCGAGCCGCTCCAGGTCGTTCGACAGCTGTCCCTGCAGGAACGGCACGACGTCCGCGCCGCTCGCGCGGAGCACGCCGAGGGAGTCGAGCGACACGCTGTTCCATCCAGTGTGCATCCAGTTGACCGTTGTTTTTCCTTAGCTTTTCCGTAGCTGCCGCTTGCGAATTCTGGCAGACTTAATGGGTATGCCGACGCCGCATCGCAAGAACCCCGAAGAATCTTTTTCGACTCCGCCCGCCGATCCCGCCGATCCAAGGCCGCACGCGCCAAGGCCGCACGAGCTCGGTGGCCGCGCGGGACCCGAGCCCACGCGTTTCGGGGACTGGGAAAAGAACGGCCGCTGCATCGATTTTTAGTGTATGCCGCCGCGGCCGCTGTCGCCTCACCTGTCGGTGTACAAGTTCAAGTACACCCTGACGACGTCCATCCTCAATCGCTTCGCGGGACTCGCGCTCTCGCTCGGACTACCGCTGCTCGTGTACTGGCTCCTGGCGGTGGCCGGAGGGGCACAGGCCCAGGCGCGTGCCATGCGCGTGCTGTCGCTGCCTCTCATGCGGCCGCTCTTTGCCGCGCTCATCCTCGCGTTCAGCTATCACCTCACCGCGGGAATCCGCCACCTCGTGTGGGACACCGGCAGGGGGCTCGAGCGCAAGCAGTCGGAGCGCAGCGCCTGGCTCGTGGTGGGGGTGAGCCTCGCGCTCGCGCTCCTCGTGGCTTACTGCGCCTGGCTCGCGGGAGCGCGCGCGCTGTGAGCCTGCGCAGCCCGCTCGGGAAGGTGCTGGGCACGGGCTCGGCGAAACAGGGCGTGCATCACTGGTGGGCTCAGCGGCTGACTTCGGTGGCGCTGGTGCCGCTCTCGGTGTGGTTCGTGGTGTCGCTGCTCTCGCTTCCCTCGCACGATCACGCGACCGTGGTCGCGTGGATGGGCCAGAGCTGGACGGCGCTGCTGCTCGTTCTCCTCGTGCTCGTCGGCGCCTGGCACTCGCAGCTCGGCCTGCGGGTCGTGGTCGAGGACTACGTTCACGGCGCGCCCGTGCGGACCGTGACGCTCGTCCTCCTCATGTTCGCGCACGTGCTGCTCGCGGGGGCGGGCGTCGTGGCCGTCCTCAGGGTGGCGCTCGGGGCCGCGCCATGAGCGCCTACGAGTTCATCGATCACAGCTACGACGTGATCGTCGTCGGAGCGGGAGGTGCGGGGCTGCGCGCCACGCTCGGGCTCGCCGAGAGCGGCCTGTCGACCGCCTGCATCAGCAAGCTCTTCCCGACCCGCAGCCACACCGTGGCCGCGCAGGGCGGAATCAGCGCCGCGCTCGGCAACATGGGCGAGGACGACTGGCGCTGGCACATGTACGACACCGTCAAGGGCTCGGACTGGCTCGGCGATCAGGACGCGATCGAGCTGATGTGCAAGGAGGCCCCGGCGGCCGTCATCGAGCTCGAGCACTATGGGGTGCCGTTCTCGCGCACCGAATCCGGCCGCATCTACCAGCGCCCGTTCGGCGGCATGACGACTCACTTCGGCAAGGGCGTCGCGCAGCGCACCTGCGCCGCGGCCGACCGCACCGGGCACGCGATGCTGCACACCCTCTACCAGCAGTCGATCCGCCACGCGGCGACGTTCTTCATCGAGTACTTCGCGATCGACCTGATCATGGAGGAGGGGGTCTGCCGCGGCATCGTGGCGCTCGACATGAACGAGGGCACGCTGCACCGCTTCCGCGCCGACCGCACCATCCTCGCGACCGGCGGCTACGGGCGCACTTATTTCTCCTGCACCTCGGCCCACTCCTGCACCGGCGACGGCAACGCCATGGTGCTGCGCGCGGGGCTGCCGCTTCAGGACATGGAGTTCGTGCAGTTCCATCCGACCGGCATCTACGGGGCGGGCTGCCTGATCACCGAAGGGGCGCGCGGCGAGGGCGGCTATCTCACCAACTCGAGGGGCGAGCGCTTCATGGAGCGGTACGCCCCGAACGCCAAGGACCTCGCCTCGCGCGACGTCGTGAGCCGGGCGATGACGGTCGAGATCCGCGAGGGGCGCGGGGTCGGCCCCGAGCGCGATCACATCGCGCTGCACCTCGAGCACCTCGGCGCCGACGTGATCCACGAGCGGCTGCCGGGAATCTCGGAGACGGCGCGCATTTTCGCGGGCGTCGACGTCACGCGCGAGCCCATTCCGGTTCAGCCGACCGCGCACTACAACATGGGCGGGATTCCCTGCAACTATCACGGCGAGGTGGTCTGCCCGAAGGGCGGCGATCCCGACTGCATCGTCCCGGGGCTCATGACGGTCGGGGAGGCGGCCTGCGTGTCGGTGCACGGCGCCAACCGCCTCGGGAGCAACTCGCTGCTCGATCTGGTGGTCTTCGGACGCGAGGCGGCGCGGCGCTGCGCGCAAGCCCTCGAGCCCGCGAGCCGCCAGCGGCCCTTGCCGAAGGATGCCGGCCAGGCAGCTCTCGAGCGGCTCGACCGGCTGCGCCGCGCCGACGGCAAGCGCCCGACGGCGGCGATCCGCACCGAGATGCAGAAGACCATGCAGCTCGACGCCGCCGTATTTCGCAGCGGGGAAAGCCTCGCTCAGGGTATCCAGCGGCTCGGCGCGACCTTCGATTCCTTCGCCGAGGTGCGGATCAGCGATCGCTCGCTCGTCTGGAACACCGATCTCATCGAGACCCTCGAGCTCGAGAACCTGCTGCTGCAGGCGACGGCCACCATCCACTCGGCCGCCAATCGCACCGAGAGCCGCGGCGCACACGCCCGCGAGGATTTCCCGCAGCGCGACGACCGCGGCTGGCTCAAGCACACGCTGGTATGGGTCGAGGGGCCGCGGCGTGCTCGCTTCGACTACCGCCCGGTGCA
>MNCZ01000081.1 GCA_001914695.1 Gammaproteobacteria bacterium 13_2_20CM_66_19
ACCGTGCTCGCGAACGGCCGCGTGCTGTGGAGCCGCTGGGATCACGCGCCCGGCAAGGACGCGATGCACCTGTACTCGGCCAATCCCGACGGCACCGATCTCGAGCTCTACTACGGCGCCAACAGCCACATGACGGGCACCAACAACACCGTCGTCGAGTTCGTGCAGCCGCGCCAGATGCAGGATGGGCGCACGCTGGCCCTCATCCGCCAGTACACCGGCGTCGACTTCGGCGGCAACCTCGTCATCATCGACGGCGTGCACTACGCCGAGAACATCCAGCCGCTGGCCGCCAACTCCTCGCTCACGGGACCTGCGCAGACACCCGCCACCACCAACCCCGTGCAGACCATCCCCGGGCCCTCCCCGGGCGGGCGCTTCAATTCGGGCTACCCGCTCCAGGACGGCACCAGCCGCATCCTGGTCAGCTGGAGCCAGTGCCGGCTGATCGACAACACCCAGACCCCGCCGGCGATCGTGCCGTGCACCTCGAACGCGCTCGCCCAGCCGAACGTGCAGGCGGCGCCGCCGCTCTACAGCGTGTGGATGTTCGACCCGGTGCAGAACACCCTGATGCCGCTGATGTCGCCGGTCGAGGGCATCATGGTCACGGACGTGGCCGTGGCGCAGCCGCACCCGCTTCCCGCCGTCATTCTCGACAAGGTGCCGGGGGTGGACCTCGATCAGAACCTGGTGAACGCCGGGGTAGGCGTCATCGATATAAGAAGTGTCTACGACATCGACGGGGTGGACACCGCCAACCCCAACATCCCGACCGTCGCCGATTCCGCCAAGACGCCGCCGGGCACGCGGACGGCGCGCTTCATGCGCCTGGAGAAGGCGGTCTCGATCCCCGACCGGACCATCGTGAATCTCTCCCCGGCCGCCTTCGGCGCGAGCGACTACATGCTCGAGATCTTGGGCTATGCGCCCATCGAGCCCGACGGCTCGGTGCAGATCGAGGTGCCGGCGAACGTCGCCTTCCGGGTGAGCGTGCTGAATGCCAACGCGCGCCGCGTCGGATCCGCGCAGGGCGTGTGGCTGCAGGTGAAGCCCGGCGAGGTGGTGAAGTGCAACGGCTGCCACACCCCGGCGAGCGCCCAGCGCCCGATCTCGCACGGCCGCGCGGGCCTGTTCGCCTCCGCCTGGGCGGGAGCCGCGGTGGCCGGCGTGCCCTTCCCGCACACCATCGCCGCAGGTCCCGGCGCCTTCATCCCGCAGGCCGGCGAGACCATGGGCGAGGCGCGCATGCGCGTCAGCTGCGCGAACGACAACCCGCCCTGCAAGCAGATGGTCCCGGGCGTCAACGTGACGTACACCGATGTCTGGACCGACCCCGCGCAGGCCACGCCCGGGGCGCCGATCAACTACCGCTACGACGACGCCACGCAGTTCATGACACCGATTCCGACCAGCGCGGTCTGCGTCACCGCCTGGGCCGCCAACTGCCGCATCGTGATCAACTACCCGCTTCACATCCAGGCGCTGTGGGATCTGTCGCGCCCCGCCACCGTCGGCGGAGTGGCGGTCGATCACAAATGCTCGCAGGCCGGTTGCCACAGCCCGACGAATGCTGCAGGTGCAGCGCAGACTCCGGCCGGCAATCTCGATCTGACCAATTCCGCCTCCACCGACGTGCCGCAGGAATTCACCTCCTATCGCCAGCTGCTGTTCCCCCATAACACAGTTATCATGGGCGCCCCGGGACCGTCCGTGGGTCCATACCTGAATGCGGGGAGCGCGAATGGCGGGCTGTCGGCCCAGTTCCTGAACCGCTTCGCAACGGGTTCCGGAAGCACGCATGCGGGCTGGTTGAGCCCCGCGGAGCTTCGCTTGTTGTCGGAGTGGGTGGATATTGGCGCACAGTACTTCAACAACCCATTCGATCCCGCCGTCCCGGTCAACTGAGTGCAGGGCGGATTGCATCGCGCGGCTGCGCCAGGTCGCGCTCGCGAGCCTCGTCCTGCCGGCCCTGCTGCTCGCGCCCGCCGTCGCCCGCGCGCGCGAGTACCTGCAGGTGTTCGTGGCTCAGCCGTACCTCGAGCTGCACACCGGCCCCGGCCGCGGCTATCCGGTGTTTCATGCCGTGCCGCGCGATGCGAGCGTCGACGTGCTGTTCCGGCGCACCGAATGGTTCAAGGTGCGCACCGAGCGGGGCGTCGAGGGCTGGGCCTCCCAGGCCGAGATGCTGAAGACCGTGCTGGCCGACGGGTCGCCGTTCGTGTTCAGTCTCGGCGACCGTGCCGGCTTCACCTCCCACCGCGGCGAGATGGGCCTGTTCGCCGGCGCCTGGGGCGGCGCCAACTACGTGTCGGGCTACGCCTCGCTGTCCTTCAACCCGCAGCTGGCGCTGGAGGGCGCGGTCGGACAGTTCCTCGGCCGCTTCTCCAACGGCGTCACGGGCGATCTCGGCCTCACGCACGTGATCGTGCCCGAGGCCCGCGCCTCCCCGTTCCTCATGCTCGGTGTCGGCGAGGTCCACACCGAGCCCAAGGCCACGCTGGTGCAGGCGAGCAACCGCACCGAGTCGATGGCCTACGTCGGTGGCGGTGTACGCATCTACCTCGCGCGGCGCTTTTTCGTGAGGGGCGAATTCAAGGCACACTGGATCCTGACCAAGCGCAACCGGAATGAGGAAGCAGACGAATGGAAACTGGGATTCGCATTCTTCTTCTGACGGCGCTGCTGGCCGCGCTCACCGGCTGCGCCTCGGTGCGCGACTGGTTTCACCAGCGCGCCGAGCGCCGCGCCGAGCGGCGCGCCGCCGAGGCGCAGCGCACGGAGCCCCGCGAGAGCGAGCCCCCCCAGGATGAGAGCGCGCCACCGCGCGTCATCGAGCCTGAGGTCTCGCGGCGCAAGATCACCGTGCCGCGCATCAGGAGCTCGAACGTCGAGCTGGGGCTCAACTACGGGGCGCTCTCGATCGAGGACTTCGGCACTAACCCGGTGTACGGCATCACCGCCGGTTATCACATAACGGAGGACTTCTTCTTTCAGGCCGAAGCCGGGCGCTCGCGCGGCGGGCGCACCAGTTTCGAGACGCTCGGCGGCAACATTCAGCTGCTTACCGAGTCTGAGAGGCGCTTCACGTACTACGACCTCTCACTCGGATACAACTTTCTGCCGGGCGAGGCCTTCATCGGTCGCGGCATCGCCATGACGAACGCCTTCTATCTCCTCGGCGGCATCGGCGGCACCGATTTCGCCGGGGATACGAAGTTCACGGTGAACTTTGGCGCCGGCTACCGCATCGTGCCGGCCGACTGGCTGGCGGTGCACGTGACCGTGCAGGACCGCGTGTTCCAGTCGAGCCTGCTCGGCAACACCAAGCTCACCAACAACCTCGAGGCGCGCATCGGTACGACCGTCTTCTTCTAGAGGGACATCCGATGAAGAACCGTATCGCAACGCTCGCCGCCGCCCTCGCCCTCGCCGTCGCCGTGCCGGCGCCGGCGCCGGCGGACTCCGCCGGCGGCCCGGCCCCTGCCCCGCAGTTCACCCTCACCGGCCGCGGCGGTCGGGACGTGAGTCTCGCGCAGTACCGCGGACAGGTGGTGATGATCAATTTCTGGGCCAGCTGGTGCGGCCCCTGCCGCCAGGAGATGCCCTTGCTCGAGAGCATCTACAAGAGGTACAAGAAACTCGGCTTCACGCTCCTCGGGGTGAACGTGGAGCCGGACTCCAACGCGGCGGATGAGTGGCTGAAGGACACCCCGGTGAGCTTTCCGATCCTCTACGATAAGGACAGCAAGGTGAGTAAGCTGTACGAGGTCGCCGGGATGCCCTGCACCGTGATCATCGACCGCAGCGGCAAACTGCGGATACTCCATCGGGGCTACAAGCCCGGCGATGAGAACGAGTATCTCGACAGCATCCGGAGCCTGATCCGGGAGTAGCGACGGCGCACGCCTCAAAGGGGATGAGCGTGAGGGTGGCGGTGAGGCTGGCATCGAGAATCCTGCTCGCGGCGCTGCCGCTGGCGCTGGCGCTGGCGCTGGCGCTGGCGCTGCTCGCCGGCTGCGCGGCGCCCACTCCCTGGGTCAAGCCCTACGAGCGCGAGCACTTCGCCGATCCCATCATGTCCTTCAATCGCGACCCGGTCTCGAGCATCTACCTCGATCACGTGTTCGAGTCGCGCGAGGGTGCGCGCGGGGCCACGGGTTCCGTCGGCGGCGGCTGCGGATGCAACTGAGGGCCGGCGGAAGCGGCGTGCACGGCGGCTCCGCCCGGGCGCTGAGTCCCTTCACGCGCACGCTGCTGGCGCTCGGAATCGCCGTCGCCCCGGCGCTCGCCGGGGTGCTGCCCGAGGACCGCGCGGATGTGATGTGGCACCTCTACAAGGGCGGCGACATCACCATCCAGGGTCCCTCGGTGCTGGTGCGCAAGAAGGTGGGCGACAACCTGTCGCTTTCGGCGAACTACTACGAGGACATGATCTCGAGCGCTTCCATCGACGTGAAGCTCTCGGCGAGCCCGTATCACGAGACCCGCCGTCAGGAGAGCGTCGCCGCGGACTATCTGCACGGCAAGTCCACCTACAGCGCCGGCTTCATCACCAGCAAAGAACCCGACTACAAGGCCAACACCGAGTATTTCGCCGTCAGCCAGGACATGTTCGGCGACCTGACGACGCTGACCCTAGGCTACCGCCGTGGCTGGGATCAGGTGTACCGCGACATCAAGACCCCGCGGGGTTTCATCGAGAACGATCCCACGTTCCACGAGCGCGCCGATCATCGCGGCTATTCGCTCTCGCTCACCCAGATCCTGACGCGCAATGCCATTCTCGGCTTCAACTACGAGCTGCTCACCGATCAGGGCTATCTCGCCAATCCCTACCGCAAGATCCGCTTTCTCTCGCCGGGCCAGGGCGCCGGATTCACGCTCACCGACCAAGTGTACCCGACCACCCGTACCAGCAGTTCCGCCTCCCTGCAGCTCAAGTACTACCTGCCGTACCGCGCCGCGCTCACCGGGCAGTACCGTTTCTTCCACGACACCTGGGGCATCACGGCGCGCACCGCGGAGGTCGATTACACCCACCCGGTGCGCAAGCACTTGATCCTCGACGGGAGCTTTCGCTACTACCATCAGGGCCCCGCCGACTTCTACAGCGACTTGTTCCCGCGCGCCAACTACCAGAACTTCATGGGGCGTGACCGCGAGCTGGCCGCTTTCAACAGCTACACGGTAGGCGCCGGCGCGTCCTGGCTGTTCGCTATGCCCTTCGTGCCCGCGCTGGGCAAGAACAGCATCAACCTGCGCGTCGATCACCTGATGATCGACTACAGCGATTTCCGCAACGCGCTGCTTGCCGGCACCTACGGCGCCGGCAACGAGCCGCTCTACAAGCTCAACGCGAACATCTTCCAGGTGTTCTTCTCGATCTGGTTCTGACGCGGTTGGTTTGCGAAGCGCACCCCGCGCGCGGCCGCGGGTTGCTGAACCGGCGCTGAACGCTACCTGCGCGTGTCAGAATCACAACAGGGCTGCGCGGCGGTGCGCGAAGTGGGTTAAGCTTCGCGCCCGTCGTTAGCTTCGTTCGCCGCCTGTCGGTCAACGGCGACAGTCAGGCGACCAAAGGGGACATTCACCATGCGTATCCGCTCTTCTCTCTCCACGCTGCTCGCGGCGGTGCTGCTCGCCGGCGTCGCCAACGCGGCCCATGCGCAGGCACGCGAGCAGGGGCGCCTGCTCATCGCGAGCGAGGTGCTCGAGGAGATTCGCAACTCCCGTGATCAGGCGATTCCCGAGCGGCTGCTCCAGCGCGCCTATGCCATCGCGGTCATTCCCGACCTGACCAAGGTCGCTTTCTTCGCCGGCGGGCGGCGGGGCCACGGCGTGCTGGTCGTGCGCGACAAGCAGGGGCGCTTCAGCAACCCGGTGCTCATCACGCTGACGGGCGGCAGCTTCGGCTGGCAATGGGGCGTGCAGTCCACCGATATCGTGCTGGTCTTCACCACACCGAAGGGTGTGGAGGGGATCACCGGCGGCAAGGTGACCCTCGGCGCCGATGCCTCGGTCGCCGCGGGCCCGGTCGGACGCCAGGCGGAAGCAGCCACCGACGCCACCTTCAGGTCGGAGGTCTACTCCTACTCGCGCAGCCGCGGCGTGTTCGCCGGGATCGCGCTGGATGGCAGCGCGCTGACCATCGACGACAAGGCGGACGCCGCCTTCTACAAGCGACCCGGAATCATGGCCAGCGACATCCTCGCCGGCAACGTGACGACGAGCGACGAGTCCGCGCGGCGCTTCCTCGCCGCGGTGACCTCGAGCGTGGGCGCACAGCGCACCACGCTCCAGCGCTCGGCGTCCGCGGCCCCTGCCCCGGCCGCGCCGAAGCCGCAGGCCAAGCCGGCGCCGGCCAGCGCGAAGTCGTTCCCGCTCTCCGACTCGAAGCCGGGCGAGGAGCCGAAGTAGCGGCGACGGGCTCAGCCCTCGAGGCTCGAGGTCACCGGCACCGCTGCGGAGGCGGCGGCGCCGGGTGGCTTCGGCGACGCTACGAGTCTGCGCCGGAACTCGCGCCGCAGCAGCGCGAGGCTGGTCAGGGCCTGCAGCGTCACCGAGGCGACCGACAGGTACCACACCTGCATGAGCGTGAAGTGCGGCCGCGTGGACAAGAGCACCGCGGGCAGCACGAAGGTGAGCAGGCGGGCCCCCGAGCTCGCGAGTGACGGCCAGGTGTTGCCGAGCGCCTGGAACATTCCCGAGCAGCTGAAGATGAGTCCGGTGGCGAGAAAGTTCCAGGCGATCACGCGCAGGTAGGTGGCGCCGACCTCCACCGCGTCCGGCTGGCGCGTGAACAGCTCGATGAACCACTCCGAACGCCACTGACAGAGGAGCGTGAGCGCGAGCATCAGCGCGCTGCTGAGCGCCGTCGCCTGGCGAAACGTCTCGCGCACGCGCTCGTACCGGCGTGCGCCGAAATTCTGTCCGGCGACCGGCGTTATGGCGAAGGCGAGCGCCATCACGGGCAGGAACAGCCCCTGCATCACGCGCCCCCCGACGCCGAATCCCGCCTGCGCCGCCGGCCCGAAGCCACGGATCACCCAGTAGATGACGGCCAGGATCACGAACAGCATGAAGAACTCGCCCCCCGCGGGCAGTCCGACGTTGAGAATGCGCCGGATGAGCGCCGGGTGCGGCCGCCACTGCTGCGGCTCGAGCCCGACGTAGTGCTCGAGGCGCGCGAAGTAGACCCACAGGAACACCACGCCGACCGCGATCGACACGCTGCTCGCCAGCCCCGCGCCCGCGGCGCCGAGCGGATGATGCGTGCCCCAGCCGCTGATCAGCACCGGCGCGAGCAGCGTGTTCAGGATCACCGTCAGCATCTGCACCATCATGGTCGGCCGCACGATGCCCGTGCCACGCAGCGCCGAGCCCATCGCGACGAGCGCGAACTGCAGCGCCAGCCCCGGGGTGTACCAGTAGAGATAGGCGGTGCCGGCCGCGACCACGTCCGGGTCGGCCGCGATCGAGCGCACGTAGGCGCCGCCCGCCACGAAGCCCGCGACCAGCGTGAGCACACCGCAGATCGCCGACAGCAGCACCGACTGGTTGAACACCAGGTTCGCTTCCGCCTGGTCCTTGCGGCCGACCGCGTGCGAGACCAGCGCCACCGTGCCGACGCCGAGCATCTGCGTCAGCGCGAGGATCACGAAGCCTGCGGTTCCCGCGCTGCTGACGCCGGCGATCGCCGCATCCCCGAGCCGCGCCACGAAGTACAGGTCCACCAGCAGGTACAGGGTCTGGAACAGCATGCCGATCGCGATCGGCAGCGCCATCGCCACCAGCGCGCGCGTGATGGAGCCTTGCGTCAGATCTTTCATCGCGTCCCCCGAGTCACCCGCACCGGTCACGGCCCAGCGCTTCGCCCAGGCTTTGCCGGTGCTGATTCCCCCGGTGCATGTTGGCATGCCCGCCGCCCCTCATCCACAGAAGCTGGCTCTCGCTGCGGCGGCGCGAGGCCAGGAGGTGCATGGGCAGGCCCCGATCGGTCGTGCTAGATTTGTCGCATGAAGGCAGGGGGCGGCGCAGCGCAGCCGGTGGGATCGCTTGATTCCGCGCTCGCCCACGCGCTGGACCTGATCGAGGGGCAGCCAGCGCTCGCGCTCGAGCAGGCCACCGAGATCCTGAAGACCGTTCCCGGGCACCCGATCGCCACGCTGCTCGTCGGCATGGCGCAACGGCGGCTCGGAGATCCCGCCGCCGCGCTCGACACTCTCGAGCCGCTGGTGCGCTCGCAGCCGCAGGCGGGAGCGGTCCATTTCGAGTGCGGACTCGCGCTCGCCGACGCCGGCCAGGGCGAGGCGGCGGTCGGTTTGTTGCGCCGTGCCGTCGAGCTGAGTCCCGCGCTGCCCGGAGCCTGGCAAGCGCTTGCCGACCACCTCACGGCCATCGGCGACACGGCGGGCGCGGATGCCGCCTACGCCCGGCACATCAAGGCCGCCACGCGCGATCCGCGGTTACTGCGACCGGCGGCGGCATTGTGCGAGAACGATATACCGCTCGCCGAAACACTGCTGCGCGAGCACCTGTGCGAGCGTCCGACCGACGTGGCAGCGATCCGCATGTTCGCGGAGGTCGCCGCACGGCTCGGCCGCTATCAGGACGCGGAGAACCTGCTCACCCGCTGCCTGGAGCTCGCGCCGGGCTTTCACGGCGCGCGTCACAACTACGCGGTCGCGCTGTTCCGGCAGGGCAAGCATGCCGCGGCGCTTCCCGAGATCGAACGGCTGCTGGCCATCGAGCCGCGCAACCCCAATTATCGAAGCCTGCACGCCGCGGTACTGGCCGGGGTCGCCGAATATGCCCGCGCCATCGACATCTATGTGCAGGCGCTCAAGGAGTATCCGCGCCAGGCCAAGATCTGGCTGAGCTACGGCCACGTGCTGAAGACCTCCGGCGCGGCAGGCGAAGGCATCGGCGCCTATCGCCGCGCGCTCGAGCTCGAGCCGCGCCTGGGGGAGGCATGGTGGAGCCTCGCCAACCTCAAGACCTATCGCTTCGATGCCGCCGATATGGCGCGGATGCGCCAGCAGCTGGCCCGTGGGGACCTCGCCGCCGAGGACCGCTACCACTTTCACTTCGCACTCGGCAAGGCGCTGGAAGATGAGCAGCGCTACGCCGACTCCTTCGAGCACTACCGGCAAGGCAACGCGCTGCGGCGCGCGCAGCTGCACTACGACCCCGAGCGAATCGACGGGCACGTCAAACGCTCGAAGTCGCTCTTCACCCGCGAGTTCCTGGCGCGCGCCTCCGGTCAGGGTGCCCCGGCGGCCGACCCGATCTTCATCGTCGGACTGCCGCGGGCAGGCTCGACGCTGATCGAGCAGATCCTCTCGAGCCACCCGCGGGTGGAGGGCACCATGGAGCTGCCCGACGTGCCGGTGCTCGCGCACGGCATCGGGACGCAGGCGACCGACGGCGGCCCCCGCTACCCGCAGGTGCTCGCGACACTGTCCCCCGGACAGCTGCGCGCGCTGGGGGAAGAATATCTGGCGCGCACACGCATCCAGCGCAAGACCGGACGGCCGTACTTCATCGACAAGCTACCCAACAACTTCCTGCACGTCGGCTTCATTCATCTGATGCTGCCGAATGCACGTATCATCGACGCGCGGCGGCACCCCCTCGGCGGCTGCTTCTCGGCGTTCAAGCAGCACTTCGCGCGCGGCCAGAACTTCACCTACGATCTGGCGGAGCTCGGCGCCTACTACCGCTCGTACGTCGAGCTGATGGCGCACTTCGATGCCGTGCTGCCCGGACGCGTGCACCGCGTCTTCTACGAGCGGCTGGTGGACGACACCGAGCACGAGGTGCGGCGACTGCTCGAGTACTGCGGTCTGCCCTTCGAGCCCGCCTGCCTGCGCTTCTACGAGAACGAGCGCGCCGTGCGCACCGCGAGCTCCGAGCAGGTGCGGGTGCCGATCTATCGCGAGGGGCTTGAGCAGTGGCGCCATTTCGAAGCCTGGCTCGAGCCACTCAAGCGCTCGCTCGGGACGGTGCTCGAGCGCTATCCGCAGGTGCCCGATTTCGCCGACCCGCCTCACGACCGCCGACCACTACAAAGCCAGTAGTCCATGGGGAGATGACATGCAACTCAGCCGATCTCGCAAGCTGGAGAGAATCGCCATCGCCGACCGAGGGGCTCGCGTCTCGCGCGCCGCAGTACTGCTGCGGCACGCGCCGATAGCCGCCGCCGTGATGGCGGCGATACCACGGGTGTACGCCGCGGATGTGAGCAGCACCGGCGGGCTCGAAGAGGTGGTCGTGACGGCCGAGAAGCGCACCGAGAACCTCCAGAACGTCCCGGTCAGCATCACGGCACTCGGTACCGAGAAACTGCGGGAGCTCGGGGTGCAGAACTTCGACGACTACGTGAAGTTCCTGCCGAGCGTCGCCTACCAGACCGGCGGACCGGGTTTCGCCAAGATCTACATGCGCGGAGTCGCCAGCGGCGACAACGCCAACCACTCCGGGCCGCTGCCGAGTGTCGGCGTGTACCTGGATGAGCAGCCGGTCACCACCATCCAGGGTCCGCTCGACATCCACATCTACGACATCGAGCGCGTAGAGGCGCTCGCCGGTCCGCAGGGCACGCTCTACGGCGCGAGCTCCGAGGCGGGCACGGTGCGCATCATCACCAACAAGCCGGATATCTCCGGCTTCAAGGCCGGCTACGCTCTCACGGGCAACACACTGCGTGGCCAGGGGGGCTACGTCGCGGAGGGCTTCGTGAATGTCCCCGTCGGCAGCAACGCCGCGGTTCGCCTCGTCGGCTGGTCGGAGCGCGACGGCGGCTACATCGACAATGTGCCCGGCACCATCAGCTATCCGAGCGATGGGTGCCTCTCCAACTTCAGCCCGCCCGCCCCGGGCTGCCAGGTCTCACCGGTGCAGGCAAAGAAGCGCTTCAACCCTACCGAGACCTACGGCGGTCGCGCGGCACTCCGGGTCAATCTCAGCGACAGGTGGACCCTGACGCCCACTCTCATCGGGCAGAGCACCCGGCAGGACGGCACCGCTTTCGGGGATCCGGGCATCCAGGGGGTTCTGACCACACAGCGCTTCTACCCCGACTCCATTTCCGACCAGTGGTGGCAGGCGGCGCTCACGGTCGAGGGCCACATGAGCAATTTCGACATCACCTACGCCGGCGGCTACCTGCGCCGCACCGATCACACGGTGTCCGACTACAGCGACTACACGCTGCTCTATGACCGGAACACGACATACATCTCCTATTTCGAGTCCAACGTCGTGCCGGTGGCCGGTCATACGATCAATCCATCGCAGTGGATCAACGGCGGGGACCAGTACCGCAAGATGAGCCATGAGCTGCGCGTGGCGACGTCCAAGGAAAACCCGCTGCGCTTCATTGGTGGCCTCTTCTACGAGCGCCAGGAGCACTACATCCTGCAGGACTACATCATTGACGAGCTGCCCGTGTCTCAGTCCGTCACCGGCTGGCCGCACACCTTCTGGCTGACGGATCAGATCCGCGTCGATCGCGACTATGCGGTGTTCGGTGACCTGAGCTACGACCTGACAACGAAGTTGACCGGATCGGTCGGGTACCGCTTCTACCGCTACGACAACTCGCTCGACGGGTTCTTCGGTTTCGGCTTGAACAACCCGTTGGGCTCTCACACCGGCGAAGCCTCGACGGTCGCCACGCGCGGCGTCGACTGCGTGACGCCCGGCATTCTCGGCGGTCCCTGTGTCGACCTGTCGAGGGCGGTGAAAAAGAACGGCTCGACGCCGAAAGTCAACCTGACCTGGAAGGTCACTGACAATCACATGATCTACGCGACCTACTCCCGAGGATTCCGGCCGGGCGGCCTCAATCGCCGCATCCAGACGCCGCCGCAGGCGCCGCTCGCCACGTACGAGCCCGATTATCTGACCAACTTCGAACTCGGCTTCAAGACGAGCTGGCTGAACAACCACCTGCGGCTCAACGGCGCATTCTTCTGGGAGGACTGGAAGAACTTCCAGTTCGGGTTCCTCGGTCAGAACTCCTTCACGATCATCCGCAACGCGGGCGCGGCGCGCATCAAGGGCGCGGAGCAGCAGCTCGAATGGGCTCCCGTCCAGGGGCTCTCCCTCAGCCTGGGAGCGACCGAGCTCGATCCCAAGCTCACCAAGGACTTCTGTCTCGATGTCGACGCAAGTGGCCAGCCGCAGCCGCTCACCACTTGTCCGGCCACTGACGCCGCCCCCTCCGGCACGCAGCTCCCGATCGTGCCGAAGTTCAAGGGCAATGCGACCGCGCGCTACACCTTCCCGGTGGGCGGCCAGCTCGACGCCCACGTGCAGGGCGCTCTCGACTACCAGAGCTCGACCCGTGCCGAGCTCGTGCCGTACGACAATCTGCTGGTCGGCACTCAGCCGGCTTACGGTTTGCTCGATGTCCTGGCCGGCGTTGTCCGAGGCAACTTCACTGCGGAGATCTTCGCCAACAACGTGCTCGACCGGCGTGCGGAGGTGTACCGCTTCGCGGAATGCACCGTGCAGCTGGCGGGCAAGCCGATCTGCGGCGGGAAGCCTCTGGCGGTGATCGGTACGCCGCGCACCCTCGGCATCCGTTTCGAACAGCGCTTCTAGTCGGAGGCGGCCAGGGCGGCGCGCGGTGCATTCCGCGGGTGCACCGCGCTGTCCTGCGCGGCTTCTCCTGCGGCCGCACCCTATTTAGAGGGATAGCCGGGCGGGGCCCGATCGGCTTCAATTGGTTTCTTCCCGTGCAGGACCTTCTCCTCTGAACGAATCGACCTCCACGCTCGCCCGCATCAGCACCGCCGGCG
>MNCZ01000059.1 GCA_001914695.1 Gammaproteobacteria bacterium 13_2_20CM_66_19
AAGGTGCGGACCAGCAGATCACCCATGCCGCGACACGCCCGAAGCGCCGCGGGCTCCGCGGTGAGCTCGTAGTAACTCAGGAGGCCAATCAGGCTGTACTTCTGTACCCAGACGTCCCAGCCCGTCCAGCGCCGCGCCGCCGCATAGGTACCGAGGTAACCATCGGGCTCCTGGCAGGCGATGAGCGTCTGCGCCACCCGCTCGGTGATGTGCCGCAACCGCTCGTCTTCGCGGTAGCGCAGCGCGTTGCAGGCTGCGTCGAGAAACTTTCCGGCGTGCTCCCCCGCCCATGCGGCATCGAAGCTGCCCGGAGTATTGCTACGCAGGAAGCCCGACAGGCAGGCGTCCGCGTCGATCCGCAGCAGCCGCTTCTCCACATTGATCCGCATGCGCTCGGCGAGGACCCCACGGAGCTCGTGCGACCCGAACGGCAAGGAAGCGAAGACCTCGGGAACCTGCTCCGCGACGGCGAATTGCGGCGCGCGCGGTCGATTCGCCGCCTCGACGCGCGTAGTCGTCGCCGGTGTGCCAGCCGACGGCAAGGTCACTGCTGACGCCGCCGCGATCCGGATCAGCTCTCGCCGCGAGATGGTGCCCATGCCGGCAGGTCCCGTAGCCGAAGCCTCAAGTCGGGGCGAGGAGATCGAGGTACGAACCCTCGATGAGCAGCGACGAGTCCACGCCGAGTCGCCTCAGCAGGTCGTTCGCTTCGTCCAGGCCCCGGGCAGGCGGCTCGTGGTCGGCGAGTACGACCTCGAGCTCGAGAAAGTCCCCCAGCCCGGCGACCTCATCGAGGTGAATGCGCGTTCGACCGCGCAGAAACAGGGTGCGGAGCTTCTGCACGCGACCGACTTGACCCAACGCCTGAGTGAGCAAGTCCCGCAGAGTCTCGGGAATCGAGGTGGGTGAGCGCAGGTAAAAGGATTGCGTGGGAGAGCGCTGATTGTCGCGTCGGTAATAGATCAGCTCGCCGGTTGTCTCGGAGCCCGTGCGCAGCTTCAGCCTGCCACGGGCACAGGCGAAATAGGTGTCGTCCTGCCGGATGTCCCACGGTCCCTGATCCGCGATGAGCCTCACCTTCGGCAGCAGCGCTGCCACGCTGCTGATTCGGGCTTTGATCTCGATGTTTCTCGGCATGCGCGTGCGGCGGATGAGCTTCGGCCCGGAGTATAGTGCGATGTGTCACAATGCGCGCGCGCTCTCGCAACAGACCGCCCATGAAGCCGCCCAGCGCCTCGCCCGCCCTCGAGAAAGTCTTCGTTTCCAGCGAGTCGCTGCTGCGCGATTCGATCGCCCTCGCCCTGCGAATCGTGCGCAGTGGCTTCAGGCCAACCTTTCTGGTCGCCATCTGGCGGGGCGGCGCACCCGTCGGCATCGCGGTCCAGGAGACACTCGAGTATCACGGCATTCATGCCGATCACATCGCGATCCGCACCTCCTCCTACACCGGCATCGATCAGCAGGCCATAGTGGTGCGGGTCCACGCGGTGAACTATCTCGTATCGCGCCTCTCGTACGAGGATCAGCTGCTGATCATCGACGACGTGTTCGATTCCGGTCGCAGCCTCGAGGCCGTCATGGCGGAGCTCCGGCGCCGCTGCCGGCGGAATCTGGCGGGGCAGATCCGCATCGCGACGGTATACTACAAGCCCGACCGCAATCGTAGCTCACTCAAGCCCGACTACTACGTTCATGCGACGAACAGCTGGCTGGTATTCCCGCACGAGCTCCAGGGCCTGACACGCGAGGAGATCCTCGAGCACAAACCGGTCGGCGAGAGTTTTTTCGAGAACGAGTCCTAGCCAGAGCCTTCAGTCCGCGTCGAGCTCGCGCACTCTCCGCAGCCAGGCATCCTTTTCGCCCCGAGGCAGAAAGGAGGCTTCGAAGGAATTGCTCGCGAGCTGCACGATATCCGCCCGCGAGAGCCCGAGCGCACGGTACGCCGCCAGATAGTTCTCGGCGACATAACCCCCGAAGTAGGCTGGATCGTCCGAGTTCACGGTCACGCACAGCCCGCCGTGCAGCAGCCGTTTGAGATTGTGATCCTCCATGCGATCGAAGACCCGCAGTCTGACATTCGACAGCGGGCAGACCGTGAGCGGCACGCGGTCGCGCACCAGGCGTGCCAGCAGTGCGGGATCCTCCTCGCTCCGCACGCCATGATCGATGCGGCTCACCTTAAGTAGATCGAGTGCTTCGGCGACATACTCCGGCGGCCCTTCCTCGCCCGCGTGCGCAACCGCGAGGAGTCCTTCACTGCGGGCGCGCGCGAAAACGGAAGCAAACTTCGCGGGCCGATGACCGGCTTCGGAGGAGTCTAGCCCGACCGCCGTGATGGCTCCGGCGTGCGGCAGCGCCTGCTCGAGCGTCGTCATGGCGTCTTCCGCGCTCAGGTGACGGAGAAAGCAGAGGATCAGGCGATGTGTGATGCCGAGCGTTTGCTTCCCTTCGGCGAGCGCGCTGCGGATGCCGCCGATGACGGCCTCGAAGGGCACACCGCGTGCGGTATGGGTCTGCGGATCGAAAAAGATCTCGGCATGCACGACGCCGTCCGCGTGCGCCCGCCGCAGATAGGCCGAGGTGAGCGCGTGGAAGTCGCTCTCGTCACGCAGCACGCTGGCGCCTTGGTAGTAGACATCGAGGAATGACTGCAGATCGGCAAAGCAGTACGCCTGGCGCAGCGCCTCGACCGAGGAATAGTGCAGCGACAGGTGGTGCTTGCGCGCCAGCTCGAACACCATCTCCGGCTCGAGCGTGCCTTCGATATGCAGATGAAGTTCAGCCTTGGGAACTGCGCGGATGAAAGCGTCCATCGAACCCATGGGCGCCTAAGCTAGCACGGGGGCCGGCGCGAAGCACGGGCGGAGCCGCGCGTCTTCCCGCGGCGCCGTAGCGCGCGGCTTTGAACCGACGGTGCACAATCCTTTGCGCGATTGTGCACAATCCCTTGGGCGCGTATGCTGCCCTACCAGCGCGCACCCTCACACGAAATCTCACCGGCATGAGCAAGCTGACGACTCACGTGCTGGACGTTGCGGCGGGGATCCCCGCAGCCGGCATGCGCGTCGAGCTACACGTCGCTGTGACCCTCCCCTCCTCGAGCGAGAGGCGCTGCGCACTGGTCGCTACCGGCTGACGTTCCACGCCGCCGAATACTTCCGTTCACGGGGGCTGCAATTGCCCGAGCCACCTTTCGTCGACGTCGTAGTCATTGCATTCGGGGTCGCAAGCCCGGAGCAGGACTATCACGTGCCTCTCCTGGTATCGCCATGGAGCTATTCCACTTACCGCGGTAGCTGATGCGCACCCCGAGCGTGAGCCCCTTGTCGTGAGTAACGTCCTTCCCGACACACAGGCGACGCGGTTCATGCTCGACGGCGAGCTCATCTGCGTTTCCGACGTGCCGCCCGCCACGACGGTGCTGGAGTATCTGCGCAACCGCGCCGGCCGCACCGGCACCAAGGAGGGATGTGCCGAAGGCGACTGCGGAGCGTGCACGGTGGTGCTCGGTGAGCTGTCCCCCGACGCGCGGCATATCAAGTATCGTGCGATCAATTCCTGCATCCGCTTCCTCCCCACCCTCGACGGCAAGGAACTGGTCACCGTTGAGAGCCTGCAGGCCCCAGACGGGACGCTGCATCCGGTGCAGCGTGCGCTGGTCGATTGCCACGGATCGCAATGCGGCTTCTGCACACCGGGCTTCGTGATGTCGCTGTTCGCGCTGTATTTGCAACGCGCCGCACCGACGCGTGAAGAGGTGCTCACGGCTTTGTCGGGTAATCTGTGTCGCTGCACCGGCTACCGGCCGATCATCGACGCCGGCGAGTGCATGGGGAACTATCCTGAGCCGGCGCGCTGGAGTCGCGCCGACGCACAATCCGCCACCCGCACCGACCAGCTCCGTGCGCTGCGTCGGACGCAGTCCCATGACGCGCTGCGTCTTCCGGGATTCCATACCCCGCGCAACCTCGATGAATTGGCCGCGGCGCTGGCCGCGGCGCCGGGGTCGCTGCTGCTCGCGGGTGGAACCGATGTGGGCCTCTGGGCGACGAAGCAGTTGCGCGAGCTGCCGCCGATCATCTACCTCGGCGACGTCGCAGAGCTGCAGCAGATCCGCAGGAGCGCCGTGGGCCTTTGGATCGGCGCCGCGGTGACATTGACTGCCGCTTGGTCCGCGTTGCTCGAGGACTATCCGGCGCTCGCCGAGCAGGCCCGACGGTTCGCATCCCCGCCGGTCTGCAATTCCGGCACGCTGTGCGGAAACATCGCGAACGGCTCACCGATCGGCGACTCGATGCCGGCGCTGATCGCGCTGGGCGCCGAGCTCGAGCTGCGCCACGGAGCACGCCAGCGCCGCATCCCGCTCGAGCGGTTGTATCTCGGCTACCAACGCAAGGACCTGGCGCCGGGCGAGCTCATCGTCGGCGTTCTCGTCCCTCCACCCAGGGCCGCACAGTGGTTCGCGAGCTATAAACTCGCCAAGCGCATCGATCAGGACATCTCGGCCGTCTGTGGCGCGTTCGCGGTGGAAGTGTCCGACGGACACATCGTGAGCGCGCGCCTGGCCTACGGCGGCATGGCCGCGATTCCCACCCGGGCGAGCGCGGCCGAGCGGGCACTGACCGGACAGCCGTGGTCGGAAGCGACGATCGCCTCGGCCACCGCCGCGCTCGCCTCCGACTTCACCCCGCTCACCGACTTGCGTGGCAGCCGCGAGTATCGCCTCAGGGCCGCGGGGAGCATGTTGCGACGCTTCTATCTGCAACATTCGCCTGCCGGATTCGCCGTGCGGGTGACCGACCCTTCGGCGGCCAGGGAGTTCGCCTGATGGTCGCCTTGCCGGCAGATGCGGCTGTGACCCGCGAGGTGATCGGCGAGCCTTACCCGCACGACAGCGCCCATCTGCATGTGAGCGGCAGGGCGCTCTACTGCGACGACATCCCCTTACCGGCGAACGCGCTGCACGGCGCTTTCGGGGTGAGCGGCATCGCTCATGGCGGCATACGCGAGCGGGACCTCGGCGCCGTGATCGCTACTCCGGGGGTGGTCGCCGTCGCGCTGCCCGAGGACATCCCCGGAGAGAACAACTACGGCGGCGTCGTGCATGACGACCCGATCTTCGCCGCAGAGCTCGTGCAGTACGCCGGTCAACCGCTATTCGCCGTAGCCGCCGAGTCCTACGCGACGGCACGCAAGGCCGCGCGTCTCGCGCGCATCACTTACGACGAGCTTCCGGCGCTGCTCGATATTCGCGCTGCACTGGCGGCGGGCAGTTATGTCGTCCCCAGCCGCGCCCTCGTGCGCGGCACACCCGCCACGGTGCTCGCCGCCGCTCCACATCGCCTCAAGGGAACCGTGGTCATCGGCGGACAGGACCATTTCTATCTCGAGGGGCAGATCGCGATCGCCATCCCCCAGGAAGACGGGGCGATGCTGCTCTACAGCTCGACCCAGCACCCCACGGAAGTGCAACACATCGTCGCACACGCGCTCGGTGTGCGCGCGCACAGCGTCACCGTTCAGTGTCGTCGCCTGGGCGGCGGCTTCGGCGGCAAGGAGAGCCAGGCGAGCCTGATCGCCGCCGCCGCTGCGGTGCTCGCTCTGAAGACCGGCCGGCCGGTGAAACTGCGCCTCGATCGCGACATCGACATGATCATGACCGGCAAGCGCCACGATTTCCTTGCCGACTACGATGTCGGGTTCGACGCGCAGGGGCGCATCCTGGCGCTGACGATCATGCTCGCCTCGCGCTGCGGCTATTCGGCGGATCTGTCCGGCCCGGTAAACGATCGCGCCGTCTATCATCTCGACAACGCCTACTTCCTCGAGCACGTCGAGATCACCTCACACCGCTGCCGGACCCATACCGTATCCAACACCGCCTTCCGCGGTTTCGGTGGCCCGCAGGGCATGATGGTCATCGAAAAGATCGTCGATGAGATCGCGCGCACGCTCCGCCGGGATCCGCTCGATGCGCGTCGCGCCAACTTCTACGGCGTCGCGCCGCGCAACGTGACCCATTACGGCCAGACGATCGAGGACAACGTCATCAACGATCTCGTCGATCGGCTGGAAAGGGAGAGCGGCTATCGCGAGCGCCGCCGAGCGATAGCCGACTGGAATCAACGCAATGCGCTCGTGAAGCGCGGCCTGGCCCTGACTCCGGTGAAATTCGGCATCTCCTTCACCGCCACGCACTACAACCAGGCCGGCGCGTTACTGCAGGTCTACACCGACGGAACCGTGTTACTGAACCACGGCGGTACGGAGATGGGACAGGGTCTGCACATCAAGGTGGCGCAGGTCGTGGCCGCAGAGCTCGGCGTGCCGCTGGCGGCGGTGCGGGTCACCACGACCGATACCAGCAAAGTGCCCAACACCTCGGCCACGGCGGCATCGGCGAGCTCCGATCTGAACGGCATGGCCGCGCGTGCGGCTGCCCGCACGATCCGGCAACGCCTGCTCGAGCACGTGCGCGAAACACATGGGGTTGCGCCCGAGGAGGTCCGCTTCGCGGATGGAACCGTGCATCTCGGCACGCGCACCCTGAGCTTTGCGCAACTGGCCCGCGAAGCGCATGCCGCGCGCATCTCCCTCTCCGCCACGGGCTATTACCGGACTCCGAAGATTCATTGGGACAAGGCGACGCTCATCGGCCGGCCGTTTTTCTACTTTGCCTACGGCGCGGCGGTCGCCGAGGTGGCACTCGACACGCTGAGTGGCGAGACACGTCTGCTGCGGGTGGACATCCTGCACGACGTCGGCGCATCGCTGAATCCCGCGATCGATCGGGGACAGGTCGAGGGCGGTTTCCTCCAGGGGGTCGGCTGGCTCACCTGCGAGGAGTTGTGGTGGGACGCCAAGGGGGAGCTGCAGACCCATGCACCCTCGACCTACAAGATTCCCACTGCGCGCGACTGGCCGACGCATGCCCACATCGCGCTGCTCGAGCGCTCTGCGAACCGCGAAGACACGATTCACCGGTCGAAGGCGGTCGGCGAGCCGCCCTTGATGCTGGCGATCTCGGTGTTTCATGCCATCCGCGATGCCTGCGCCGCCTGCGGACCTGCCGGGGCACTACCCCAACTCACCGCGCCGGCTACCCCCGAGGCGGTGCTGCGTGCGATCGACAGCGTGAGGGGAACTGCATGACGAGGCTTCTCGAGGGCGCTAAGCGAGACACCGAGTCGCGCGGCCGCTGGCTCGGCGCTCTGCGCGGCAGCTGGCCGCTGGCGGTCTGCCGCCTGCTCGAGGCGCTTGAGTCGCCGGTCGTCCGCGTGCTGGTTGCCGAGGTGCGCGGCTCGAGCCCGCGCGAGCCCGGCGCCTGCATGCTGCTTTCGCGTGCCGGTAGCCACGGCACAATCGGCGGCGGCAACCTCGAATGGCAGGCGATGCAAGCTGCGGAATCGTTGCGACTCGCGGCAACGGAGACCGCGTCGGTTACGCTTCGCCGGCTCGTGTTAGGTCGGGAGCTGGGTCAATGCTGCGGCGGTGTGGTGCAGCTGTGGCTGGAGCGATTTACGCACCTTGATCTGCCGCTGCTGCGGCGTGCGGCGAGGGCGATCTCGGGAGGCGGGTGCGCCGCGATCGTGACCGAGTTCTCGCGCGAAGGCGCCGTGCGCCGGCGGCTGGAGCTGCGATCGGCCCGTTGCCCGCCGCACCTCGAATTCGCCGCGGGCAGCGAGAATGCGATTCTGCTCGAATCACTCGCAGCCGAGCCTGCCTCGCTGTGGCTCTACGGTGCCGGCCATGTGGGGCAGGCGTTGATCCGGATCCTCGCCGCGCTGCCTTTCGACGTGACCTGGGTCGACTCGCGCGCCGAGCTGCTGCCCGACCCGCTACCTGACAACGTCCACCCGCTCTGCCCGCAGGCACCGACGAGCACCGTGGAGCTTGCGCCCGCCGCTGCGCGGTTCCTCGTAATGACCCATGATCACGCGCTCGATTACTCGCTCTGCCGCCGGATCCTCGAGCGCGGCGATTTTACGTGGCTCGGCCTGATCGGCTCGAAGAGCAAGGGGGCGCGCTTTCGCTCGCGGCTCGCGCGCGATGGCCTCACCCCGGGTGCGATCCGCCGACTGGTCTGTCCCATCGGGGTGGAGGGCGTTGGGAGCAAGTGGCCCGCGGCAATTGCCGTCGCCGTGGCGGCGCAACTCCTCCAGGGCCTCGAGTCCTCGCTCGATGCGCGCCCCGGAAGACTCGCAGTGCGCTCCACGCCGTTGGACACCGCCGAAACCTGTCCGTCAGCGGCCTGTGCGGCCTGCACATTCCCTCACTCATGACCGCCTACGTCCTCGACTGGCTGAGCCTGCTCGGTCGCTGGCTGCATCTGGTGGCGGGCATTGCCTGGATCGGATCGTCATTCTATTTCATCTGGCTCGATAATCACCTCCTGCCACCGGCCGATCCGGTGCTCGCCAAGTCGGGCGTGGCCGGGGAGCTCTGGGCGGTGCATGGCGGGGGCTTCTACCAGGCGCTCAAGTACCGCGTCGCGCCCGCAACGCTCCCGCGGTCGCTTCACTGGTTCTACTGGGAGGCCTACACCACCTTCCTGTCCGGGCTCTTTCTGCTCGGACTCCTTTATTACGGTCAGGCGGAGCTCTATCTGATCGATCGATCGGTCGCGGCTCTTTCAAAACCGGCCGCTATCGCCATCGGTGCGGCCTTTCTAGCCGGCGGGTGGATCGTCTACGACGGCCTGTGCCGCTCGCCGCTTGGCCGCAACAGCCGTGCGCTCGGGGCGGTGCTCGCCGTGCTCCTGAGCACAGCGGCCTGGGGGCTGTGCCGGCTCTTCAGCGGCCGCGGTGCCTACATGGAATTCGGCGCCATGCTCGGCACGATCATGGTCGCGAATGTGTTTTTCGTCATCATTCCGGCTCAGCGAGCGCTGGTGCGCGCGAAACAAGAGGATCGCGAGCCCGATCTTCGGGGCGCCATCGCCGCCAAGTTGCGATCGACGCACAACACCTATTTCACGCTGCCGGTGTTGTTCGTGATGATCAGCCCCCACTACCCCATCACTTACGGCGCCCGCGAAAACTGGCTGGTGCTGATCGTGATATGCGCGGCTGGCGTATTGCTGCGCGTTTATTTCGTTGCGCGGCACAACGCCCATGAGCGTCAAGGGCACACTTCGCCACTGCCTGCGGCGCTCGGCGTGCTCGCGCTGGCCGGGGTCGCGTTCGCATTGATGCCCCGCTCGTCGGGTAACGGGGCGGGAGGATTGGCCTCCGCTGGGAGCTTCGTCCGCATCGAGGCGATCGTCGAGCGCCGCTGCGCTGGCTGTCACTCCGCGCAACCGACCCTGGCGGGGTTCACCGCGGCTCCGAACGGCGTGCTGCTCGATACACCCGAGCGCATCCTGGCACGCACCGACCAGATACGTCAGCAGCTCGCCACGCGTGCCATGCCCGTAGGCAACGTGACCGGCATCACCGAGGAGGAGCGAGCCGAAATGCTCGCCTGGATCGAGCGTGGCGCCCCACACTGACAGCGCCGGAGGCGTGCGTGCGCATCGGGGCGCGATTCTCCACTTCCGCTCCGACCCCGGGTCGGGCGACGACCCCGACACATTCGAGTTCTTCGACGATGGGCTCCTGGTCACCGCCGACGGACGGGTCGCCTCGATCGGACCGGCGCGGGAGCTGCTACCGGCTTTGCCCAGTGATGCTGAGCTCGTCGAGCATCGCGACAGCATCCTGATGCCCGGATTCGTCGATACCCACGTCCACTACCCGCAGACCGACATCGTCGGCACGGGCGGCCGGCAGCTGCTTGACTGGCTGGAGCACTACACCTTTCCCGCCGAGCGTGGATTCGCCGACCCCGCGCACGCACGCGAGGTGGCCGAGTTCTTCCTCGACGAGCTCGTGCGCAACGGCACGACAACGGCGCTGGTGTTCTGCAGCGTGCACCCCGCCTCGGTGCAGGCCTTCTTCGAGGCCGCCGCGGCTCGCCGCATGCGCATGGCGGCAGGCAAGGTGCTGATGGATCGAAACTGCCCGCAGTATTTGCGCGATACCCCCGAGACCGGCGAGCGTGCCACACGCGAACTCCTCGCGGCATGGCATGGACGCGAGCGACTGCTGTACGCGATCACCCCGCGCTTCGCGCCGACTTCCTCCGACGCGCAGCTGGCGAGCGCCGGACGGCTCGCCACCGATTATCCGGATGCCCTCATCCAGACGCATGTCGCCGAGAACCTCGATGAAGTGGCCTGGGTGAAGCGCCTGTTTCCGGAGGCCCGCAGCTACCTCGACGTATACGATCGCTACGGCTTGCTTCGCGAGCGCGCGATCTACGCGCACTGCATCCACTTCGATGAGGTCGATCGCGCCCGGATGGCGCAGTCGGGGGCCGCGGCCGCATTCTGCCCCTCTTCCAACCTGCGCCTCGGTAGCGGGCTCTTCGATGTGGCGTCCGCCGATGCCGCGGGAATGCGATTCTCGATTGCGACGGATGTGGCAGCTGGGAGCAGCTTCAGCATGCTGCAGACACTCAGCGATGCGTACAAGGTCGCACAGCTGTCCCAGCAGCACCTCTCTCCCTTGCGGGCGTTCTATCTCGCCACGCTTGCCGGAGCCCGTGCCCTTGGCGTCGACGATCGCGTCGGCCGCTTCGCAGTCGGCACGGAGGCAGATTTCATCGTGCTTGATCTGCGCGCCACGCCGCTCCTTGCGCGGCGTACCGCCCGCTCGCGTACCCTGGCCGAGAAGCTCCTGGTGCTGCTCACGCTCGGCGATGACCGAGCGGTCTCGCGCACCTACATCCTCGGCCGCGAGTCGCACCGTGCGGGGCCCATATGAGCTCCACTCCGATACCGCTTCGTCCCTTGCGCCCTCAGGCGACGGCGGTGAGACGCGGCCACATGCCCGTCGGCCCCGCTAACCGCAGAGCCCGCGCGACGAACGGCGCGGATGTCGCCGCAGTGTACGAGCGGATCTGGACGGCGATCATCGATCACAGCCTGCCGCCCGAGACGCGTCTGGTGGAAAAGCGCCTGTGCGAGATCTTCGGTCTCGGGCGGACGAGACTCCGTCAGGTGCTGCAGCGGCTCGCGCATGAGCGGGTGGTCACGCTCATGCCCAATCGCGGCGCAACGGTCTCCAAACCCTCGGTGCGCGAGGCACATGAGGTGTTTGCCGCTCGGCAGGTGCTCGAGGCCGGCACCGTCGCCAGGTTCATCGAAGCGGCGACGCGCGCAGACTGCAAGCGGCTCCATCAGCACGTGACACGTGAGCAGGCGGCCTGGCGCCAGGGCGATCGTCGCGCCTCGCTCAAGTACTCGGGCGAGTTTCACCTGATCATTGCCGAGGTCGGCGGTAACCGGATCCTGATGGATATGCTGCGCGACCTGGTGTCACGATCCTCGCTCATCATCGCCGTGTACCAAGCTCCCGGCGCGCCCTGCTGTCCGCCGGACGAGCACCGCGAGATCGCCCGTGCGCTCGAGCGCCGGCAATCGCGGGCGGTCGCCCTCATGGTGCGCCACCTCGAGCGGGTCCGCGCCGATCTGCGGCTCGAAGAGATCCCCGAGAAGAGCATCGATTTGCGCTCCGTGTTCTCCAACGGCAGACGCGCGCCATGAGCCCATCTGAGGAGGGTTATCCCCGTGATCTGGTGGGCTACGGCCGCTCGCCGCCGCATGCACGCTGGCCCGGAGGGGCGCGCATCGCTCTGCAATTCGTGTTGAATCACGAAGAGGGCAGCGAAAACTGCGTGCTCGATGGGGATGCGCACTCGGAGACCTTCCTGTCCGAGATCATCGGGGCTGCCGCTTTTCCGATGCGTCACATGAGCATGGAGTCGCTGTTCGAGTACGGCTCACGAGCGGGGCTCTGGCGCGTGCTGCGAGCCTTCGAGCGCCGCAAGCTGCCGCTCACCGTGTTCGCTACCGCGCTGGCTCTCAGGCGCCATCCCGAGGCGCTGGCGGCGTACCGAGAGCTGGGTCACGAGATTGCCGGGCACGGACTGCGCTGGATCAGCTACCAACTCATCGATGAAGACACCGAGCGCGCCCATCTCGCGCAGGCGAGCGCGATTCTCGCGGAGCTCACCGGGAGTGCGCCGCTCGGCTGGTACACCGGACGCGACAGCCCGAATACCCGGCGCCTGCTAGTCGAGCACGGCGGCTTTCTCTACGACGCCGACTCCTACGCCGACGACCTCCCTTACTGGACACACGTGCGCCCCGGGGGCGGCACTCGCACCGTCCCGCACCTCGTGGTGCCCTACACGCTCGACTGCAACGACATGCGCTTCGCGACGGCGCAGGGGTTCAACGCCGGTACGCAGTTCTTTGACTATCTGCGCGATGCATTCGACACGCTCTATCGCGAGGGAGACCCCGCGGGGCTCGACGCGCCCACGATGCTGTCGGTCGGATTGCATGCCCGGCTGATCGGGCGGCCGGGCCGCATTGCGTGTCTCGAGCGTTTTCTCGACTATGCCCTCGAGCATGAGGGTGTCTGGGTCTGCCGGCGCGTTGATATCGCCCGGCATTGGATCGTCACGCATCCCTCTTCGCGTTACTCGCCGTGATTTCCCTCGACGACCTCAACTCGCTCCCGGCGCCGCAATTCGCGGCAGCCTTGTCGGGCGTCTTTGAGCGCAGCAGCTGGGTGGCCGACCGGGTATCGGCGCTGCGCCCCTTTCGCTCGCGATTCGACCTGCACCGGGCCCTGTGCACGGCCGTCGAGCAGGCGGACACGGATGAGCAGCTCACGCTGATCCGGGCGCATCCCGAGCTGGCCGCGAAGGAGCGGATGCGCGGCGAGCTGACGCCAGAATCGGCGAGCGAGCAGCACGCGGCGGGTCTTGGCGCGTGCACGCCCGAGGAGCTCGCGCGGCTCCAGCAGCTGAACGCCGCCTATGCGAAGAGGTTCGGCTTTCCGTTCGTGCTCGCCGTCAAGGGCCACGATCGCGCCGCGGTCATTGCGGCGCTCGAGCAGCGGCTCGGGAACACCATCGAGCTCGAGCGCGCGCAGGCGCTACGCGAGATCGGTCGGATCGCCGCATTCCGTCTGGCAGACCTGGTGGACGAGCCGCTCGGGAGAGGGATCATCGCCATGGCAGACGAGCTGGCACGCCTGAGCGACCGGCCGGATGGGCTCAGCTGCTCGTATCTGACCCCCGCACATCGTGCGACCGCCGCGCTGCTGCGCGACTGGATGTTAGCGGCAGGACTCGAGGCCGAAATCGACGCTGTCGGCAACGTCATCGGGCGTTGGCGTAACTCCGCCGCGAGCAAGCGCACCCTGGTGACGGGCTCACACTACGACACGGTCGTCAACGCCGGAAAGTTTGACGGACGCCTGGGAATACTGCTGCCGATAGCCGTGGTTGCGCGGTTGCGTGGTGCCGGAGTGCGACTCCCGTATACCTTGACGGTTGTCGGTTTTGCCGAGGAAGAAGGGGTTCGGTTCAAGTCGACGTTTCTCGGAAGCCGCGCGCTCGCCGGCCGGTTCGATCCGGCGCTGCTCGACAAGGTCGACTCGGACGGCGTCAGCCTGCGTCAGGCCCTGGCGTCAGCCGGCCACGATGCCGCGGGCATCCCCGCGGTAGCGTTCGATCCGAAAACGCTACTTGGCTTCGTCGAGGTACACATCGAGCAAGGACCGGCGTTGCTCAACGCCGGTGCGCCACTCGGGGTCGTCACGTCGATCGCCGGAAGCATCCGCTCCCTAGTTTCGATCACCGGACTCGCCGGTCATGCAGGCACTGTCCCCATGCAGGGCCGGCGCGACGCAGCCGCCGCTGCCGCCGAACTTATCTTGGCTGTGGAGAAGCGCTGCGGGGGCACGCCGGGGCTCGTGGGCACGGTCGGGCAGCTACAAGTGCCCGGGGGCGCGATCAACGTGATCCCCGGACGCTGCGAGCTGAGTGTCGACATCCGCGCTGATCGAACCGAGGTCCGCGATGCAGCCTACGCCAGCGTGGTCGCGGAATCCGAGCGTATCGCCGCGAGCCGCCAGGTTGCCATTGTGTGGGACAAGGCGCTAGACATCGCGTGTGTGCCCTGCTCCCCCGACCTGCAGCAGCGTTTGGTTGAAAGCATCACCCGCGTCACCGGGCAGATTTCGCCGCCGCGACTGCCGAGCGTTGCCGGCCACGATGCCATGGTCATGGCTCAGATCACGCCCGTGGGCCTGCTGTTCGTGCGCTGCGGCAACGGCGGCATCAGCCATCATCCCTCCGAGAGCTTGAGCGCCGAGGACGCAGAAATCGCTGCACAGGCCTTCCGGGACTTCTTGCTGTATTACCCGGCGGGTTAGTCTCCATTGTCCCGAGACCCGTTGTGACCCGTTGTCAAAACCCCTGCCATCACATGCGCAGCTCGATTGAGCGCACCGGGGGCCGCCCATGGCGTTGATCTGTCTTGTCGCTGCGCTCAATAGTCCACATTTCAACCGGAGCCAACAGCCTTTATGAAGCAGTTTGTCACGATCGTAATTGGGGAGGAGGAATTTAAAGCGCGCTTCCAGTACGAGCAGGCACCGCAGACATGTGCGCGGTTTGCATCTCTACTTCCCTGGACGCAACAGCTCATTCACGTTCGGTGGAGCGGCGAGGGCTGTTGGATTCCCTTAGGAAACCTCGATCTGAATATCGGGTTTGAGAACGCGACGAGCTATCCACGACCGGGAGAGGTGATTGTCTATCCCGGTGGAATAAGCGAAACGGAGGTGCTGATTGCATACGGATCTGTCCGGTTCGCCAGCAAAGTCGGACAGCTCGCCGGCAATCCACTACTGACAATCACTGACAAGCTGGACCGCCTGGCCGAAACTGGACGCGAAATTCTCTGGTCTGGTGCGAAGAAGATTGTATTTCGTTGAGAGACAGACCACCGGCCCTCTCATGCCAGGCGCCTTTGCGCAACTCGGGCGGTGTTGGGCGCCGAGCCGGCTGAAATGGAAACAAAATGAAAACATCGGGGTCCGGACCACGCCGTGATCAAACGCAAGATGCTGATTTGAATGGTGGCCAGGGACAGAATCGAACTGCCGACACGCGGATTTTCAGTCCAGCCGGGAAAAGGCGACAAGTGGTTGATCCGTTGAAAGTTTATTCGTGAGACATGTGAAATATTTGGGCCAGTTACGCGCAGATAGAGCCCTGTTTTGCCTAGATCCGGCCACTTGATATTTCACAGCTTCCGGGGATCGCGCAAGTGAGCCGCTCTTCAACGTCATCTGTTGCCGCCAGCGCCAAGCCGCTGCACTGTAAGGCAGCCTTCGCACTCGCAAAGCGGACACATCCTCACAGCGAGGCCTCGGCTTCGATTGAAGCAAGGCGATTTTTTATCTCACCCTGACGACGACCTTGCCTTTTGCACGTCCTCTTTCGAGGTAAGCCATAGCCTCGTTGGTCGACTCGAATGGAAAGACCCGATCCACAACTGGCCGAATAATCCCAGAATCGATGAGGCGACCGATCTCGCGTAACTGATCTCCGTTGGCTCTCATGAAAAGAAATGAATAGCTCACGCGATGACGTTTTGCTTTCTTCCTGATTCGATAGCTCAACAGGCGCATGAACTGTCTCAAGATCCAGGACGATCCCATGTCTTTCGCGAAATCGGGATCCGGTGGGCCGGAGATCGAGATGAGCTTCCCACCCGGCTTCAGCACTCGGAGCGATTTTTCGAGCACCTCTTCCCCGAGACTATTCAGAACGACATCGTAGTCCCGAAGGATGGTTGCGAAATCGTCCTTGCGGTAATCGATGACGATATCTGCACCGTGGGCTTTGACCCAATCGAGATTCGCCGTGCTCGTTGTCGTAGCGACGACCG
>MNCZ01000008.1 GCA_001914695.1 Gammaproteobacteria bacterium 13_2_20CM_66_19
CACGGGGATGGCCACCCTCACTCCCGGCACCGAGCGGATCTGATCGAGCAGGCCCAAGGGGAGCGGTTGGAGGATATAGCTTTGGCGGCTGTGGACGAGCAGGAGATCGGCGCGCGCCGCCGCGACCGCGTGTGCGACACCGGTCTTCAGCCCCTGCAGCACGCCGAAGAGTGCAAAGGCGACGCTGACCTGGAGGAAGATCAGGATCGTCCGTCCGGGCTTGCGCCAGATGCCGGACCAGATGAGTGGCAGGAACTTCATGCGGCGGTCCGTGCCGGAACCTCGCGGTGAGCACTCGGGCGTCGTGTGAGCCGTCGTAGCGGGCTCGAACCTACTGCTACGCGCGCAGACCGTCAATCGGATAGAGTTACGGACGATGAGGCGCCCCACCGGCGATGAGCGCAATGCCGCCGAGATCGAGTATTGGAACGGTCCGGGCGGTGAACGCTGGTTGAATCGGCAGCAGGCACAGGATGCGTTGCTTGCGCCGGTGGCGGACGTGTTGTTGGGTCGAGCCGCGGCGCACCCCGGCGAGATCGTGCTGGACATCGGTTGCGGGTGCGGCAGCACCTCGATTGCGTTGGCGCAGCGTGTGGCACCGGGCGGTCACGTGCTCGGCGTGGATGTGTCGGCACCGCTGCTCGATCGGGCGCGCCAGCTCGCGCCGCAGGCGCTGCCTCTCAGCTTCGTCCTCGCCGACGCAACCGTTCATCGCTTCGAGCCCGGGCGGGCCGATCTGCTCTTCTCGCGATTCGGGGTGATGTTCTTCGCCGACCCGGTGCGGTCCTTCGTCAACATGCGAACCGGCCTCCGTGCCGGCGCGCGCCTCGTGTTCGCCTGCTGGCGCGCACCGCGCGAGAACCCCTGGCTCATGCTGCCGCTTCAGGAGGCCTATAGGCACGTCCCGCGCCTGCCCGAAGTCGGGCCTGAAGAGCCCGGACCGTTCTCGTTCGCCGACCCGCACCGCGTGCGCGGCATTCTGGAACGCGCAGGATTCGGCGCAATCGGACTCGAGCCGTTCCACCTGTCGTTCGACTTGAGCCTCGGCCGCGGACTCGATGCGGCGCTCGATACGGCCCTCAACATGGGACCTGCGAGTCGGGCGCTCGACGGCCAGCCGGCATCGCTCAGGGCCGCGGCGGCCGAGTCGATCCGGGCGGCGCTCGCGCGCCGCCAGGTCGGTGAGACCGTGCCACTGCCGGGTGCGCTGTGGATCGTTACCGCGACCACGCCCTGAAGCGCATTGCCCTGCTGCTTTCGGTCGCCGTGGCGTACGCTACGCCTGCGCCCGCGACCGGCGGCGATGCTGCGCGCGCCGCCGTCGCCGCGCCCGATCGGTACGGCGCCGACACGGCGGCCGAGATACTCGCCGCCGGTGGGAACGCGGTCGACGCCGCGGTTGGGGTCGGCTTCACTCTCGCGGTGACCTACCCGGAGGCGGGTAATCTCGGCGGCGGTGGCTTCGCCACCGTGCTCATCGACGGCCGGCCCTACTTCCTCGACTACCGGGAGTGTGCGCCCGGGAGCGCGAGCGCCGGCATGTACGTCGATGCGGCCGGCGAGCTCGTTCCCGACGCGAGCACGATCGGCGCCGGCGCCGCGGCGGTGCCCGGGACGGTGGCGGGCCTCTGGGAGCTGCATCACCGCTTCGGCCGGCTCGCGTGGCGCGCCGATCTCGCCCCCGCGATCCGCTACGCGCACGAGGGCTTCCGGGTGGGTCCCCTGCTGGTCGCGAGGCGCGATGCATTCGCTGCCGCACTGCACGGGCGCACCAACTTCCTCACTTACTTCGGCGCACTCGCCGCCGATGCCACCTTCCGTCAGCCGGAGCTCGAGGCCACACTGCGGCGGATAGCGGCCGCGGGCCCGCGGGGGTTCTACTCCGGCCGCACCGCGGATCTCATCCTGGCCGAGATGGCGCGCGCCCATGGTCACATCGCGCGTGCCGACCTCGCAGCCTATCGCCCGCTGTGGCGCGCTCCGCTCGAGGGCGACTGGGCCGGCTACCACGTCATCACCGCCCCGCTGCCGAGCTCCGGTGGCATCGCGCTCCTCTCGATGCTGGCGATGAAGGCGGATCTCGCCGCCTCGTTTGCGGGCGTGCCGCTCAACTCGCCGCAGTACGTGCACCTGCTGGCGGAGATCGAGAAGCGGGTGTTCGCGGATCGCGCGAGCTACTTCGGCGATCCCGACTTCTATCCCGCCCCGGTGGCGCAGCTTCTCGACCCCGTCTATCTCGCGCGGCGCGCCGCCGAGGTCGACCTCCGCCGTCCCACACCCACCGGTGAGGTGAAGCCGGGGCTCGGCGAGCATCACGACACCACCCATTTCTCGATCATCGACCGCTGGGGCAACGCGGTCTCGAACACCTACACCCTGAACGACGACTTCGGCTCGGGCGCGGTCGTCGGCGGCGCGGGGTTTCTGCTCAACAACGAGATGGACGACTTCTCCGCCAAGCCAGGAACCCCGAACATCTACGGCGTCGTCGGCGGCGATGCCAACGCGATCGCGCCGGGCAAGCGGCCGCTGTCGACCATGACCCCGACGATCCTGACCGAGCACGGGAGGGTGGCCGTCGCGATCGGCACCCTCGGCGGGTCCCGCATCGCGACGTGGATATTCCAGGTGCTGAGCAACTGGCACGATTTCCATCTGCCGCTCGCGGAGGCCGTCGCTGCGCCGCGCGTGCATCACCAGCTCCTGCCTCCCGACACCCTCTTCGAGGAGCCCTTCGCCACGCTTGCACCGGCGGTGCGCGCCGAGCTCACCGCGCGCGGCTACCGGTTCGTGAACCAGGGCTGGAGCGGGGACATCCAGGCCATCGCCGTCGGCTCCGACGGTGTCAGCGCGATCTCGGACCCGCGCGGGCGAGGCGTGGCGCGCGTGCTCCCGGCGAGCGCGGAACGCTCGCCGCCGCCCTCGCTTCAGCGCCTCACCCGCTCGCCCGCCGGGTCAAAGAACGGCTGCAACGAAACCCGCGCCGGGATGCGCTCCGAGGCGATCTCCACCTGGTATTCCCCGGCCGTGATCCATTCGGCGCTGACCGGGGCGCCGCCGTTGGCGACGTAACCGAGACCGAGCGAACGGCCGAGCGTGTGGCCGAAGGCCCCGGACGAGATGGCGCCGACGAGCTCGCCGTTCCGCCAGATCGGCTCGCTGTGGTAGAGGAGAAGATCGGCGCGCTCGAGGGCGAGCGCCACCAGCCGCCGCCGTACGCCCGCTTCGCGCTGGCGCACGAGTGTCTCGCGGCCGACGAAGCCGCCGGGCTTGTCCCAGGCGACGGCAAACTGCAAGCCCGCCTCGAGAGGGGTGTCCTCGTCGGAGATGTCGTGGCCCCAGTGGCGGTAGCCCCTCTCCATGCGCAGGCTGTCGAGCGCGTGGTAGCCCGCCAGGCGGAGTCCATAGGCTGCGCCCGCACCGACGATGAGGTCGTACACCGACTGCGCGAAGTCGGTAGGAATGTATAGCTCGTACCCCAGCTCCCCCACGTAGGTGATGCGGCACGCGCGCACGCGCGCGTATCCAAGATCGATGACCTGGGAGGTGGCGAACGGAAAAGCCGCGTTGGACAGGTCGGCGTCGGTGAGCGTCGCCAGGAGCTCGCGGCTCTGCGGCCCCATGAGACCGAGCACCGCGTACGCGGGCGACACATCGAGTGCGACGGCGCGGGCCTCGGCGGGAATGCTGCGGCAGAGCCAGCTGAAATCGCGCGTCTGCGTGGCGCACGAGGTGACGACGAGATAGGCGTCCTCGGCCTCGCGCGTGACGGTGAGGTCCGCCTCGATGCCGCCCCGCTCATTCAGCCACTGCGTATAGACGATCCTCCCGACGGGCACGTCGACCTCGTTGGCGCAGATCCGTCCGAGCACGGCGGCCGCGTCGGGGCCCAACAGGGCGAATTTGGCGAACGAGGACTGATCGAACAGGCCGACGCGCTCGCGGACGGCCCGGTGCTCGCCGGCGGAATGCTCGAACCAGTTCTGGCGGCCGTAGCTGTAGGCGTAGCGGGGCTCGGCGCCTCCGGTCGCAAACCAGTTGGCGCGCTCGTAGCCCGCTACCTCGCCGAAGCACGCCCCGGCGGCCGCGAGCCGGTCGTGGACGACGGACTTGCGCACCCCGCGCGCCGACTCGGCCTGACGGTACGGCCAGTGCATGGCGTACAGGAGGCCGAGCGTCTCCACCGTACGCTCGCGCAGGTAGCGCCGGTTGCGTTGAAACGGCGCGCAGCGGCGGATGTCGACGTCCCAGAGGTCGAAGGGCGGATGGCCGTCGAGAATCCAGTCCGCGAGCACCTTGCCCGCCCCGCCGGCCGACTGGATGCCGATCGAATTGAAGCCCGCCGCCACGTACAGGCCACGCAGCTCCGGCGCCTCGCCGAGGAGGTACCGATCGTCCGGCGTGAAGCTCTCCGGGCCATTGAAGAACACCTGCACGCCGGCGGACTCGAGCGCGGGCACGCGCCTCATGGCGGCTGCGAAGAGCGGCTCGATGTGGCCGAGGTCCGCGGGCAAGTGCTCGAAGGCGAAATTCTCGGGGATCCCTTGCCAGCCCCAGGGCTTCGCCTCGGGCTCGAACCAGCCGACGAGGAGCTTGCCGGTGTCCTCCTTGAAGTACGAGCGCGCATCGGCGTCGCGCAGGACCGGCAGGTCGGGCGCGAGGCCCGCGATCGGCTCAGTCACGATGTAGAAGTGCTCGGCCGCATGCAGCGGCACGCTGACCCCCGCCCAGGCACCGACCTCGCGCGCCCACAGGCCCGCGCAGTTCACCACGGCGTCGGCACGCACCTCGCCCGCTTCGGTCGCGACACCGCTCACCCGACCGCGTGCGCTGCGGATCCCCGTGACCTTGAGGTTCTCGACGATGCGCACCCCGGCGCTGCGCGCACCGCGGGCGAGCGCCTGGGTCGTGTCGACCGGGTTCGTGCGCCCGTCCTTCGGGAGAAAGACGGCGCCCACCAGGCCATCGGTCGAGAGCAGCGGCCAGCGCTCGCGCGCCGCGTCGGGTGAAAGGATCTGCA
Organism: Gammaproteobacteria bacterium 13_2_20CM_66_19; assembly: GCA_001914695.1. Lineage (GTDB taxonomy): Bacteria > Pseudomonadota > Gammaproteobacteria > Steroidobacterales > Steroidobacteraceae > 13-2-20CM-66-19. The sequence goes on from MNCZ01000008.1 coordinate 5,021, forward strand.
CCTCGAGCCCGAAAGATCGCGCCATGGATGCGCCGCGCTTGAGCTCCTGGAAGCGCGCCTCGCTCGCCGCCACGGCGATGGAGCCGACCTGCCTGAACCCGGTCGCCTGGCCGGTCTCGCGCTCGAGCCTCTGGTAGAGCTGCGTGGTGTACTGCGCGAGCCGCGTGAGGTTTCGCGTCGCGCGCAGCTGACCCACGAGGCCCGCGGCGTGCCAGGTGGTTCCGCACGTCAGCTGCCGCCGCTCGAGCAGCAGCACGTCCTTGCAGCCGCGCTTGGCGAGGTGGTAGGCGACGCTGCAGCCGACGATGCCGCCGCCGATGATGACGACGCGCGCGTGGGACGGAAGATCCGGCATCCGTCGTCCCGTCAGCCGAAGGTCGACCCGATCTCCGCCGCCGCCACGCGCAGCCGCGGAACGAACTCGATGGCGCGCATCAGCGGCAGCCGCGCGGTGGCACCCTGGACCGCCACCGCAGCGATCACCTCATCGCGACGGTTGCGCACCGGCACGGCGACGCAGGCGACGCCGAGCACGTATTCTTCGTTGTCGACCGCGTAGCCGACGCTGACGATCCGGGCGAGCTCGGACTCGAGCACCGCGTGGTCGGTGAGGGTGCGCTCGGTGAAGCGCTGCAGCGGCATCCGCTCGAGCAGCCGCTGCCGCTCGGCCGCGGCGAGATGCGCGAGCAGCAGCTTGCCGCTCGCACAACAGTGCGGCGGCAGCGCGACGCCGCCCTCCGGGACGTGCAGCCGCAGCGGCCAGGGCGCCTCGACGCGGTCGAGATAGATGAGCGCGCCCTTCTTCAGCACGGCGAGATTGCAGGTCTCGGTGATCTCCCCGACGACGCGTTGCAGTATGAGGCGGCGCTCCGCCGCGGCGCTGTCACTGCGCAGCACGTCGAGGGCAAAGCGCGACAGGCGCTCGCCGATGACGTAGGCGCGCCCGCCCGGCTCGCGGCTGAGAAAGCCCGCCTCCTCGAAGCGCGCCAGCGTCCGGTGCAGCGTCGGCTTCGGGAGCTCCGTCGCCTGCATGAGCTCGGAGAGCGTCACCGCGCGGCGGGCGCGCACCAGGACCTCGAGCACACGGAAGGCCTTGAGCGTCGAGGAGGGTTCGCTCGCGACCTCACCGGTCTCGAGCGGGAGCGACAACGCACGACGGGTCATCCCTTTGCCCATTCCGGTAAACAAGACGCAGCCTCGCCCATTCAGAAATCTATGTTGCTCCTGAAGGGCTGTATTGTAATATGCGCTTCCCCAGCGAGACAAACCGTCTCGCCTGAAGAGACTCGTGGAAGGGGTGCGTCCATGACCCAGCCGCAGAAGATGGGACCCTCCGAAGCCCTCGTGGAGACACTCGTCGCCCATGAGGTGACGCACGTCTTCGGCATCGTCGGCTCCGCCTTCATGGACGCGCTCGACCTCTTCCCGGCGGCCGGCATCCAGTTCGTGCCGGTCGCTCACGAGCAGGGCGCGATCCACATGGCGGACGGTTATGCGCGTGCCTCGGGTCGCCATGGCGTCTGCATTGCGCAGAACGGACCGGGCGTCACGAATTTCGTCACCGGAGTCGCGGCAGCCTACTGGGCGCACTCGCCGGTCGTGTTCATCACGCCCGAGGCCGGCTCCATGACGACGGGGCTCGGCGGCTTCCAGGAGACCGAGCAGCTGCCGATTTTCTCGAAGATCACCCGGTACCAGGGGCACGTCAACAACCCCAAGCGCATGGCCGAGATCGCGGGGCGCTGCTTCGACCGGGCCATGCTCGAGATGGGCCCGACGCAGCTCAACATTCCGCGCGACTTCTTCTACGGCGAGATCGAGACCAGCATCCAGAGGCCCATGCGCTTCAGTCACGGCCCGGGCGATTCGGCGGCGCTCGACGCCGCCGCCGAGCTCCTCGCCGGGGCGAGCTTCCCCGTGATCGTCGCCGGCGGCGGCGTGATCATGGCGGGCGCGAGGACGGAAGCGATCGAGCTCGCCGAGCTTCTCGGCGCGGCCGTGTGCAGCAGCTACCTGCACAACGATTCGTTCCCCGCCTCCCACGCGCTCGCCGCCGGACCGCTCGGCTATCAGGGCTCGAAGGCCGCCATGAAGCTCATCTCACAGGCGGACGTCGTGCTCGCGCTCGGGACGCGCCTCGGACCCTTCGGGACGCTGCCGCAACACGGGCTCGACTACTGGCCCAAGGCAGCCAGGGTCGTCCAGATCGACAGCGACCCACGGATGCTCGGGCTGGTCAAGCCGATCTCCGTCGGTGTTCACGGCGATGCCCGCGCCGCGGCGCAAGCCCTGATCGCACGTCTCAAGGCCCGAGCCCTCGCGGGCGCCGCCACCCGCGCGCAGCGCCTCGCGCGCATCGGCGCCGAGAAGAGCGCCTGGGAGAGCGAGCTCGCCGCCTGGACCCATGAGCGCGACCCGTACTCGCTCGAAGTGGCGGCCAGCTCCAAACGCATGCACCCGCGCGAGATGCTGCGCTCCCTCGAGCGGGCCATGCCGCCCGATGCCATGGTGTCGACCGATATCGGCAACATCTGCTCGGTGGCCAACTCGTACCTGCGCTTCGAGCGGCCGCGCTCGATGTTCGCGGCGATGAGTTTCGGCAATTGCGGCTATGCATTCCCGGTGATCTGCGGCGCCAAGGTCGCCGCTCCCGAGCGTCCGGCGTTCGCCTATGTGGGCGACGGCGCCTGGGGCATCAGCTTCAACGAGCTGCTCACCTGCGCCCGCGAGAAGATCGGCGTGACGGTGATTCTCTTCAACAACGACCAGTGGGGCGCCGAAAAGAAGAACCACGTCGACTTCTATTCGCGGCGCTACCAGGGAGTCAATCTCGAGAATCCGAGCTGGGCCGCGGTGGCGCGCGCCTTCGGCTGCGAGGGCGTGACCGTCGAGCGGCCGACCGACATCGCGCCGGCGCTCGAGGCGGCGACCGCGGCGCAGGCGGACGGCAGGACGACCGTGCTCGAGATGATGGTGACGCAGGAGCTCGGCGATCCGTTCCGCCGTGACGCCCTGTCGAAGCCCGTCCGTCACCTCAAGAAGTACCAGCAGTTCATGTGAGGCGCACGGCCTTCACCTGCCTCGTGCGCTCCGGGCGATGAGCACGCCGGGCCCGGCAGCCGGCGGGCTGCGCCGCACGCTGCAGCGGCGGCACATGCACATGATCGCGCTCGGCGGCGTGATCGGCGCGGGACTCTTCGTCGGCAGCGGGGTGGTCATCGGCGCGGCCGGCCCTGCGGCCGTCATCTCCTTCGCCCTGACCGGCGCGCTGGTCGTGCTGGTGATGCGCATGCTCGGTGAGATGGCGGTCGCCTACCCCGCCATCGGCGGCTTCTACGAGTACAACCGTCTGGCTTTGGGCGAGCTGGCGGGCTTTCTCACCGGATGGATGTACTGGTACTTCTGGGTGATCGTGGTCGCGCTCGAAGCGGTCGCCGGAGCGAGAATCCTCGGCGGCTGGTGGCCGGGAATCGCCCCCTGGCAGTTCACACTCGCGCTCGTGGGTGTCTTCACCATCGTGAATCTGCTGTCGGTGCGCTCCTACGGCGAGGCGGAGTTCTGGTTCGCCTCGATCAAGGTAGCGGCCATCGTCGCCTTTCTCTGCGCCGGCGCGCTGTTCGCTCTCGGCGCCTGGCCCGGAGCGTCGGCGGGCCTGCCGCAGCTCACGGCCCACGGCGGCTTCCTGCCGAGGGGCATCGTGCCGGTGCTCACCGGAGCGGTGGCCGCGACCGGATTCTATTTCGGCGCTGAGATAGTCACGATCGCTGCCGCGGAATCCGCCGAACCCGACAAGGCGGTCGCCGAGACGACCCAGTCGGTGATCTGGCGGGTGCTGATCTTCTATATCGGCTCCATCTTTCTCGTCGTCGCCCTCGTGCCCTGGAACGATGCGGCCCGCATGACGCGCCCCTACGTCAGCGTCATGGAGGTGCTGCGGATTCCAGCGGCCCCGACCGTGATGAGCCTCGTCATTCTGACGGCGGTGCTCTCGGCGTTGAACTCGGGCCTGTTCGCCGCCTCCCGCATGCTGATGGCGCTCGCCCGGCGCGGCGATGCCCCGGCAAGCGTTGCCCGGCTCGATGCACGCGGCGTGCCGGTGGCCGCGATCCTCGCCAGCACGGCCTTCGGCTACCTGACCGTGGCGATGAGCTACCTGTCGCCGGACCGGATCTTCGCGTTTCTCGTCAACTCCTACGGCACCGTCGCGATCTTCGTCTACGTTCTGATCGCGGTGGCGGAGCTGCGGCTGCGCGCGCGCCTCGAGCGGGAGATGCCCGAGCGGCTGCGGATCCGCATGTGGGGATACCCGTGGCTCACGCGTTTAGCGATCCTCGCGATGCTCGCGATCGTGGCGGCGATGGCGGTCATCCCCGAGCAGCGCGCTCCGCTCGTATTTGGCCTCCTCAGCGTGCTCGTGCTGCTCGGCGTGTACGCGCTTCGCCGCCTCGCGCGCACGCAGGCGCCGGCGCTGCGATGAGCGCCAGCCGTCACAGGCGATGCGGCGCGGCCGCTGTGGGCAGGGTTCCCGAGGCTGGTGTATGTTCTGATGGCCTGGCATTTGGAGATTCCTTGAATGAGCGCAATCAGTAAGCTTTCTTCGACCGGACGTGTGCCTGAGGAAATCCGCCGGGCATCGGCGCAGCAGAAGCGGTTCGATCAAGACAATACCGAAAACACCGTCGGCTACGTGATGCTCGACTGCTCCGGCACCACAATGGACCGCTACGTCGATGCGCCGGCCATCGTGTTCGTCGCGGTATTCAAGAAATACGGCCTCGAGATCAGCATGGACGAGGCGCGCAAGCCCATGGGTCTGCGCAAGGACCTGCACATCAAGGCGCTCACTGAAATTCCGTCAGTTCGCCAGCGCTTTACCGCCAAGTTTGGCCGGGAGCCGACGCAGGCGGACGTGGACAAGATGTTCGCGGTGTTTGTTCCGACTCAGATCGACCTCTTGAAGAGCGGCAACTACCACGAGCTCTTGCCTGGCACGGCGGAGGTTGTCCACAAGATGCAGAAGAACGGTATAAGGATCGGCGTCACCACCGGATTCACCCGCGACATGCTCGATATCCTGCTCGCTGGCGCCGCTAAGCAAGGATTCAATCCCGATGCTTCCTGCGCCGGCGACGAGGTGGAACTGCCTCGCCCGACCGCGTACATGGTCGTGAAGAACCTCGAGCGTCTGGGCGTGTACAACCTCAAGAACGCGATGCGCCGCACCGTCAAAGTGGACGACACCGTCTTCGGCGCCGGCGAGGGCGCGCCGCTGTGCTGGCGAGTGGGCGTATCGAAATGGAGCAACTACGTCGTCGACAGCTGGGCCGTGGCGAAGTCGCTGAGTGCCGAACAGCTGGCGGAGCGGGAACAAGCTTCGAAAGAGAAGTTGATCGTCGAAAGCGGTGCGCACTACGTGATCGACGATCTGCGGGACTTGCCGGCCGTGATCGCCGAACTCAATCAGCGGCTGGCGCACGGCGAAAGCCCGGACTGATTGAGACGCGGCTATGAGCACCGAACCGTATCTGTTGACTCCCGGCCCGCTGACGACCTCGTTGCGCACGAAACAGAGCATGCTGCGCGACTGGGGATCCTGGGATGCCGACTTCAACAGCATCACCGGGCGGGTCCGCGAACGCCTGTTGCAGATCGTTCACGGCAGGGGGACGCACGAGTGCGTTCCGATGCAGGGCAGCGGCACCTTCTCGGTCGAGGCGGCCATCGGCACGCTGGTGCCGCGCACTGGACACGTTCTGGTGCCGCAAAACGGGGCTTACTGTCAGCGCATCGCACGAATATGCCGCGTGCTCGGCCGCAAGCTCACGACCATCGATTACGCGGAGAACACGCAGGTTGCCGCCGCCGACATCGAGCGCGCGCTTCGAGCGGATCCTTCGATCACGCACGTGGCGCTGGTGCACTGCGAGACCAGCACCGGGATCCTCAACCCGCTCGAGGAGATCGCCCAGGCCGTCTCCCGCCATGACCGGGGCCTGATCGTCGACGCGATGAGCTCCTTCGGCGCGCTCGAGATCGACGCACGGACCACGCCGTTCGATGCCGTGGTAGCCGCTTCGGGCAAGTGTCTCGAAGGCCCGCCCGGCATGGGCTTTGTCATCGTGCGCCGCGAGGCGCTCGAGCGATGCGAGGGAAACTGCCATTCGCTGGCGCTCGACCTGTATGACCAGTGGGTCTACATGCAGAAAACCACCCAATGGCGTTACACGCCGCCGACGCACGTTGTGGCGGCGCTCGATTCGGCGATCGCGCAGTACCTCGAAGAGGGCGGGCTCGTGGCGCGCGGCGCCCGCTACGCCCAGAACTGCCGCACCCTGATCGAAGGCATGGCCAGGCTCGGACTGAAGAGCTTTCTGCCCGCGGCCATTCAGGCACCGATCATCGTCACCTTCTTCGCGCCCGACAGTCCCCGCTACGTCTTCAAGGACTTCTACAACGCCGTCAAGGCGCACGGCTATATCCTCTATCCGGGCAAGCTCACCACCGTGGAGACGTTCCGGGTCGGCTGCATGGGACAGCTCGGCGAGCGCGGCATCGCTGGCGCAGTCGAAGCCGTCGGAAAGGTGCTCGCGGCGATCCGGGCGGCGGCCTAGGGTCCCGTGGGCGCCATAGCGGCGTCGACAGCGAGCGGAACGGACGCCTCGGGCACGCGCGCACTGCGCGCGGCGGGCGGGTGGGCGGGGACCGCGCGATGAAGATCTCGAGCCTCGAGACCTTCGCCAGCGAGTTCGTGTGCTTCGTCCGGGTGACCACCGAGACCGGCGCAGTCGGCTGGGGTCAGACCTCGACCTACAACGCCGACATCACCGCCACCATCTTCCACCGTCAGGTCGCCCCCTGGGCGCTCGGTGCCGACGCGCTCGATATCGATGCCCTGATCGATCGCATCGAGGAGCGCGAGCACAAGTTCCCGGGCAGCTACCGCTGCCGCGCGCTCGCGGGGCTCGACACCGCGCTGTGGGACCTGCGCGGCAAGCTCGAGGCCAGGCCCGTGGTCGAGCTGCTCGGTGGCAGGCCGCGGCGGCTTCGCGCCTATGCCTCCTCGATGCGACGAGACATCCAGCCAGCCGACGAGGCGGCGCGGCTCGTGCGCTTGCGGGACGAAAAGGGCTTCGACGCTTTCAAGTGGCGCGTCGGCGCCGAGTGCGGACGCGACGTCGATGAATGGCCCGGCCGCACCGAGGCGATCGTGCCGCGGGTGGCGCGCGCGCTCGGCGACGGGGCCGCGAAGCTCGTGGATGCGAACAGCGGTTTCTCCCCCGCCCGCGCCATCGAGGTCGGGCAGCTGCTCGAGGCGGAGGGGGTCGGTCACTACGAGGAGCCGTGCCCGTACTGGAAGCTCGAGGAGACCAAACGGGTCACCGATGCGCTCGAGCTCGACGTGGCCGGCGGCGAGCAGGACTGCGATCTCGCCACCTGGGCGCGGATGATCGAGATGCGCGCGGTCGACATCGTTCAGCCCGACGTCATGTACATGGGCGGGATATCGCGCACGCTCAGGGTCGTGCGGATGGCGGCGGCGGCGGGGCTGCCGTGTACGCCGCACAGCGCCAACCTCTCGCTGGTCACGCTGTGCACCATGCACCTGTTGGGCGCGATTCCCAACCCCGGC
>MNCZ01000063.1 GCA_001914695.1 Gammaproteobacteria bacterium 13_2_20CM_66_19
GAGGTCACCGACTCGGTGGCGATCCATCCGGGTTACGGCTTCCTCGCCGAGAACGCGGACTTCGCCGAGCGCGTGGAGAAGAGCGGCTTCGTGTTCGTCGGCCCGAAGGCCGAGACCATCCGCATCCTGGGCGACAAGGTCTCCGCGATCCAGGTCATGAAGTCCCACGGGGTAGCGTGCGTGCCGGGCTCGGACGGGCCGCTCGGGGACAACTCCGACGAGAACCTGCGCATCGCGCGCGACCTCGGCTACCCGGTGATCATCAAGGCCTCCGGCGGCGGCGGCGGGCGCGGCATGCGCGTGGTGCACGCCGAGGCCTCGCTCCTCAATGCGATCGGCATCACGCGCGCGGAGGCGCGCGCCGCCTTCGGCAACGACCAGGTCTACATGGAGAAATTCCTCGAGCGGCCGCGGCACATCGAGTTTCAGGTGCTCGCCGACGCGCACGGCAACGTCATTCACCTCGGCGAGCGCGACTGCTCGATGCAGCGGCGCCACCAGAAGGTGCTCGAGGAGGCGCCGGCGCCCGGCCTCACGCCGCGCCAGCGCCGCTTCATGGGCGAGCGGTGCGTGGAGGCGTGCCGCGCGGTCGGCTACCGCAGCGCCGGCACCATGGAGTTCCTCTACCAGGACGGGGAGTTCTACTTCATCGAGATGAACACGCGCATCCAGGTCGAGCATCCCGTCACCGAGCTCATCACCGGCATCGATCTCGTGAAGGCGCAGCTGCTGGTCGCCGCGGGTGAGCGGCTGCCCTACAGCCAGAGCGACGTGCAGATCCGCGGTCACGCCTTGGAATGCCGCATCAACGCCGAGGACCCGAAGACCTTCATGCCCTCGCCTGGGCCGATCCGGCTGTGGCACGCGCCGGGCGGCCCCGGCATCCGGGTCGACAGTCACGTCTACTCCGGCTACAACGTGCCGCCCTACTACGATTCGCTGGTTGGCAAGATCATTGCGCACGGCGATACGCGCGAGACCGCCATCGCGCGCATGAAGAATGCGCTCGCCGAGATGGTGATCGAGGGGATCAAGACCAACGTGGCGCTGCATCAGGAGATCTGCAACCACGCGGCATTCCAGAAGGGCGGCACGGACATCCACTACCTCGAGCGGCGTCTGGGACTGCGCTGATCTAAGCGCTAAGCGCCGCGCCTCGAACAACCCCGCGCGCCGGGTGCGATTCCGATGCCGGCGCATAATCCCCCCATGTATCTCGAGCTCTCGTTCGATCTCGGGGCGGTGGACACCCACGCTGCGGAAGGGGCCTGCTGGGCGTGCGGCGCGAGCGCGCTGACCTTCGTCGACGCGCGCGATGATGCCGTAAACCACCCCACGAAATCCGGCCCAACGTGCGAGGCGAACTCCTCGCCACTCGACAAGACGCCGTATTTCGTGGGGACCCCGGTGCTCGAGCCCGCCCCCGGGGAGTTTCGTCTCTGGCCGAGGACGCGCTTGAGGTGCCTGTTCGCCCGCGAGTGCGATGCGCCGGCCATCGCGCGCGCGCTCGGCGCCGCGCTCGGGCTCGACCCGATGAGCATCGAGGTGCGGGCGGTGGCCGACCGCGTCTGGGAGCGCGAGTGGCTCGAGCACTTTCATGCGATGCGCTTCGGTCACCGGCTCTGGATATGTCCGCGTCACGAGCGCGTCAGCGCTCCCGGTGCCGTCGTCGTGGCGCTCGATCCGGGACTCGCATTCGGCACCGGCACTCATCCGAGCACCGCGCTGTGCCTCACGTGGCTCGATGCGCACCTCGCGGTGGGTGCGCGCGTCATCGACTATGGCTGCGGCTCGGGAGTACTGGCGCTGGCGGCCGCCAAGCTCGGGGCGGGCGAGGTCCACTGCTTCGATATCGACCCCCAGGCGCTCTGCGCGGCGCGCGAGAATGCCGCAGCGAACGGCGTCACTCGGGAGGTGCAGGTCCACGAGCACGCCGGCACGCTGCCGCCCGCGGCCGACGTGGTGCTCGCGAACATCCTGTCGGGACCGCTGTGCGCCCTGGCCCCGCGGTTCGCGTCGCTCCTGCGTCCCGGTGGGGAGATCGTCCTGGCAGGGCTCATGCAGCACGAGGTCGAAGACGTGACAGGTGCTTATGCCCCGTGCTTTGATGTTGCTCCGTTCGGCGAGAGCGACGGCTGGGTGGGCCTCGCGGGACGCCGCCATTGATGCCCCGGACGGGGCGCGGCTCAAGCCCATGCTTACGATCTGTCCGAAGTGTGCCCTGACTCTGCTGGTGACGGCAGAGGACCTGCGCGTTGCGCAGGGTTACGTGCGCTGCGGGCGCTGCTCGAGCGTGTTCAACGCGCTCGCGCGGCTCACCGAAGAGCGCCAGGAGCCGGAAGGCCCGCCGGAGAGTGCGCCGACGCAACCCTCGGTCGAAGAGAGCCCCGCGAGCGCCCTGACGTCTGCCGCGACGGTGCCGGCTCGGGCCCGGGAAAACGACGCGCCGCCGCCACCACCCCCACCGGCGGTGAGCGATGAGGACGCCATCCCGGACGATGCACTCGAGTTCGATCCTGCGAGGACGGATGCGTCCTCGGTGTTCGTCGAGCCCCCGCCGAGCCCTGAGTGGTCGGCGGCGACCGGCACTTTCAAGGCCATGATGGCCGCGAACCAGGAGGCGGTGCAGCCACAGGAACCGCACCCCGCAAAGCGGGAGCAACCACCCGCGGGGCGGCCGCCGGAGGCCGCGCACCCGCCGCTACCGCAGGCCACGCACCCGCCGCCGCCTGACGCCATCGCCTCGCCACTTGAGCTTGTTTCCGCGCATGAGGAAGGGCGCGCCCCGCAGCGGGCGCAGGACACGCCGCGCCCGAAAGCGACGTCCGCGCCGGATCCTGATCCCGACATCGAGGTCGAAATCGGTCCGGAGATGCTCGCTTCCATATTGCGCGTCGAGACGGCGGCCGAGCCGCGCGCGCCGGCGAGCCCGAAGCCGGCGCCCGCCGCGCCGCCCGCGCCACGCGCACCGTCTGCGACGGTGAGGCCGCTGCGCTCGAGGCCGGGCGACCGCCCCAAGGCGCCGCCGACGCCGTCGGCGCGATCCGCGCCCCCGACGCCCCCGCCCGCTGCCACCGCGCTGACGCCTGCGGAATCGGAGGCGCCACCCGCGCCCGCGCCGTACAGGCGGGTGTTGCGTGTCGTGCGGCCTCCCAAGGGCGAATGGCTCGTGTCGGTCGCCTGGGGCGCCGGCGCAATCGTGGCGGCGCTCGCCCTGCTTGCGCAGATCGTGGACCACCATCGGGACGAGCTCGCCGCGAACGCACGCTTCAACCGTCCGCTCACCGCGCTCTACACCGCCCTCGGGGTGCATCTCGTGCCGCGCTGGGACGTCAAGGCGTACGACGTGCGCCAGCTCGGCGCGTCCGTCGAGCCGGGGGCCTCGGGTCTCATCACGGTGCGCGCCAGCGTCAAGAACGCGGCGGCGCAACCGCAGCCGCTGCCACTGCTGCGGGTGACGCTGCAGGATCGCTTCGGCAACCGCATCGCCGCGCGCGATGTGGCGCCGCGGTTCTACCTGTCGCGCAGCGCGCCCGCCTTTTTGTCGGCGGGTGAGCGCATCGACGCCGAGATGGGTTTCGTGGATCCGGGCGCCAATGCCGTGGGCTTCGAGATCGACGCCTGCCTGCCAATCCGAGACGGCGCCGTCACCTGCGCCAACGACGCCGCGGCGCGCTGATCCCGTAAGAGGCGCGCTTGCGGATCGGACCTTACGTCCTGCCCTCGCCCGTGGTGCTCGCGCCGATGGCCGGGGTAACCGATCGCCCGTTCCGACTGCTGTGCCGCGCCCTCGGCGCGGGCCTGGCGGCGTCCGAGATGATCACCTCGGACATGCGGCTGTGGCACACGAGCAAATCGCGCCAGCGCATGGACCACGAGGGCGAGCCCGAGCCGCGTGTGGTGCAGCTCGCCGGCGCAGACCCCGCAGGGCTCGCCGCGGCTGCGCGCGCCAACGTCGCCCTCGGCGCCCAGATCATCGACCTGAACATGGGCTGTCCGGCCAAGAAAGTGTGCGGCCGGCTGTGCGGCTCGGCGCTGCTCAGGGATGAAGCGCTGGTGGCGCGGATACTGCACGCCGTAGTGAGCGCCGTGGACGTGCCGGTGACGCTCAAGATCCGCACTGGCTGGGACCGTGAGCACACGAACGGCGTCGAGATCGCGCGCATCGCGGAAAGTTGTGGCATCGCCGCGCTCGCGGTCCACGGGCGCACACGCGCGGATTTCTACGCAGGGTCCGCCGAGTACGACACGATCCGCGCCATCAAGTCGCAGCTGCGCATTCCGGTGTTCGCGAACGGCGACATCGCCGCGCCGCAGAAAGCGCGCGAGGTGCTTGATCTCACGGGTGCCGACGGAGTAATGATCGGCCGCGCGAGTCATGGTGCGCCATGGATTTTCCGCGCTGTCAACGCCCATCTGAACTTCCATCTGAATCAGCGAAATGCGCCGCCGCCACTTCAGCGCGCTGACCTGCGTGATATCATCCTGGCGCATCTTGACTCCCTGTATTCCTTTTACGGCGAGGAGAGTGGGGTGCGGATCGCGCGCAAACATCTCGGCTGGTATTGCGAGCTGCTGGATGGGCCGGCGCAGATTCGCGGGGAGCTGATGGGGGCTGCGAACACGGCCGTACAGTTCGCACAGGCGCTTAAGCATTTCGAGCACTGGGTGGGCGCGGCTGCCGCGGCGGCCTGACGAGTCGTTTTTCCGTTTTCCAGGGGGACCCGCAATGCCGGCAAAGAGAAAGACGCGAGCTCGCGAAGTCATCGTCGCCAGGGTGAACGGACGGGAGCTGCCGCTGCGCAATCATGCCGAGCGCGCCCTGAGCGAGTACTTCACCAGCCTGAACGGCCACCGGCCGGCTCAGCTCTACGACCTGGTGCTGCGCGAGGTCGAAGAGCCGCTGTTTCGCGTCGTGCTCGATTACGCCCAGGGCAACCAGAGCCGCGCCGCCGGGATCCTCGGCATCAATCGCGGCACGCTGCGAAAGAAACTGAAGCAGTTCGGGCTAGCCGGCTCCTGACAGCGGAATGCCCCCGCCGGTACGCCGCGCACTCCTCTCGGTTTCCGACAAGACCGGCCTCGTCGAGCTGGCGCGCGAGCTCGCCCGGCGCAACATCGAGATCCTCTCGACGGGCGGCACCGCGCAGCTGCTGGCCGCCAACGGCGTGGCGGTGCGCGAGGTCGCGAGCTACACCGGCTTTCCCGAGATCATGGGCGGGCGTCTCAAGACGCTGCATCCGAAGATTCACGGCGGGCTCCTCGGGCGGCGCGGCATGGACGACGGTGTCATGGCGCAGCACGGGATCGCGCCCATTGATCTGCTGGTGGTGAACCTCTATCCGTTCGCGGCCACGGTGGCCCGACCCGGCTCACGCTACGCGGAGGCCATCGAGAACATCGACGTGGGCGGGCCGGCGATGCTGCGCGCCGCAGCGAAGAACCATGAGTCGGTGCTGGTGGTCGTCGACCCCGCGGACTATCCGAGGCTCCTCGCGGAGCTCGACGCGCATCAGGGCGGGAGCGCCGCCGAGACTCGCGCGCGCCTCGCGGCGAAGGCCTTTGCCCATACCGCCCGCTACGACGCCATGGTCGCCGGCTACCTGAGCGCAGAGCACCCCGAGCCGGATCAGGGCCTGCCCGCGACCCTGCAGCTGATGCTCGAGAAGGCGCAGGATCTGCGTTACGGGGAGAACCCCCATCAGCGGGCGGCGCTCTACCGCGAGCCCGCCGCGCGCGGCGCCGGGGTGGCCGCCTCGAGCATCCTGCAGGGCAAGGACCTCTCCTTCAACAACATTGCCGACGCGGACGCGGCCATCGAGTGCGTGCGCCAGTTCGGAGACTGCGCGTGCGTCATCGTCAAGCACGCGAACCCCTGCGGAGCGGCGCTCGGCGCCACGGTGCGCGAGGCCTACGAGAGCGCGTACCGGACCGATCCCACCTCGGCGTTCGGCGGCATCATCGCGTTCAACCGCGAGCTCGATGCGAGTGCGGCGGAGGCGATCCTCGAGCGTCAGTTCGTCGAGGTGCTGGCGGCGCCCGCGGTGAGCACGGAGGCCGCGCGGGCCCTCGCCGGCAAGCCCAACGTCCGCCTGCTGGAGCTCGGGGACCTCAACGCGCGCGGCGGCGGCGAGTTCGAGCTGCGCAGCGTCAGCGGGGGACTCCTGATGCAGTCGCGCGATGTGGCGGACCTCTCTCCCGCAGAGCTCGAGGTGCCCACGCGCCGCAAGCCGAGCGAGGCGGAGCTCGCGGATCTCATCTTCGCCTGGCGGGTGTGCAAGTTCGTGAAATCCAACGCCATCGTCTTCGCGCGCGCCGGGGCCACCATCGGCATCGGCGCAGGTCAGATGAGCCGCGTGTACTCGACTCGGCTCGCGGCGATGAAGGCCGCGGATGAGAAGCTCACCATCGCCGGCGCCGTCATGGCCTCGGACGCGTTCCTCCCGTTCCGCGACAACCTGGATGTCGCCGCCGCCTACGGCATCCGCGCCGTGATCCAGCCGGGAGGGAGCGTGCGCGATGGCGAAGTGATCGCCGCCGCCGATGAGCACGGCATGGCCATGGTGTTCACCCGCATGCGGCACTTCCGACACTAGGGTGGGCCTCGATGAAGGTTCTAATCGCAGGCGGCGGCGGTCGCGAGCACGCCCTCGCCTGTAAATGCGCCGCCTCGGACCGGGTCGCGGAGGTGTGGGTCGCTCCCGGCAACGCCGGCACCGCCGGCGAGCCGAAGGTTCGCAATGTCAGCGTGGCTGCCGAGGATGTCGCAGAGCTCCTCGCGCTCGCGCGCTCGGAGCGCATCGACCTGACGCTGATCGGTCCCGAAGCACCCCTGGTCGCGGGCGTGGTCGACGCCTTCGCCGCGGCGGGTCTGCCTTGTTTCGGGCCTCGGCGCGCGGCCGCCCGGCTCGAGGGCTCGAAGGCCTTCGCCAAGGAGTTCATGCGCCGCCACGGCATTCCGACGGCCGCCTCACGCACCTTCACCCGCGAGAGCCTCGATGCGGCATGGGTGCGCGGCCAGCGTGCCCCGCTCGTGGTCAAGGCGAGCGGGCTCGCGGCAGGCAAGGGCGTGGTGGTCGCCGCTACACCTGAGGAGGCGCTCGCGGCGGCGAGCGCGATGTTTAGCGGCCGGTTCGGCGACGCCGGGCGCGAGGTGGTGATCGAGGAGTTCCTCGAAGGCGAGGAAGCGAGCTTCATCGTCATGGCGGACGGCGCGCACGTGCTGCCGCTCGCGAGCTCGCAGGATCACAAGCGCCTCCACGACGGCGATCGCGGACCCAACACCGGCGGCATGGGCGCCTACTCGCCGGCGCCGGTGGTCACGCCGGCGATGCACGCGCGCGTCTTGCGCGAGGTCATCGTGCCCACCGTCCGCGGACTCGCCGCCGACGGCACGCCTTACACGGGGTTCCTGTATGCCGGGCTCATGATCGCGCCCGATGGCACACCGCGTGTGCTCGAGTTCAACTGCCGCCTCGGCGATCCGGAGACGCAGCCGATCCTCCTGCGGCTCGAGTCCGACCTGACCACGCTGTGCGAAGCCGCGCTCGGTGGCCGGCTCGACGCGCTGAGCGTGCAATGGGATCCGCGTGCGGCTCTCGGGGTGGTGATGGCCGCGGCCGGCTATCCCGAGCGCGTGCGCAACGGCGATGTGATCGAGGGCCTCGAGCGCGCCGCGCAGCTGCCGGGCAAGATCTTTCACGCGGGCACGCGGCTCGAGGCTGGCAGGGTGCTCACTAACGGCGGCCGCGTCCTCACCGCGACGGCGCTCGGCGCGAGCGTCGGCGAGGCGCAGCGGGCGGCCTATGCGCTCGCCGATACGGTTCGCTGGTCCGGGGTGCAGTACCGGCGCGACATCGGTCACCGTGCCGTGGAGCGCGAGCGCCTCGGATAGGCGCGAGCCACGCACGGCCATGGACTTCGATCATCCCGCGCCTCACGTCGTCGAGATCGCCGTTCAGCCCGAGGACATCGACGCCTACGAGCACGTCAACAACGCCGTCTACCTCACCTGGCTCGACCGCGCCGCCTGGTCGCACTCGGGGGCGCTCGGCGTGCCGCTCGAGCAGTGTGTCGCGCTGCGTCGCGGCATGGCGGCGCAGCGCATCGAGATCGAGTACCTGCGCGCGGCGGTGAGGGGCGACGTCGTGCAGGCCGCTACCTGGATCGCGGACAGCGACGGGCGGCTGCGCGCCGAGCGGCGCTTCCAGGTGCGGCGCAAGGGCGACGGACAGACTCTCGCCCGCGCCCGCATCGACTACGTGTGCATCAATCTCGACTCGGGCCGTGCCGTGCGGATGCCCGACAGCTTCGCGCGCGCCTACGTGCCGACGCCGCACCTGACCCGGAAGATCAGAAGCTGACGCGCACGAACGCCTCCGGGCCGCTGATACTCATCCCGAACACCCCGGGAGTGGACCCGCCCCGGCGTACGAGCGAAGTGCGCATCGAGGTGTACCCCAGACCGAGCGCCAGGTTGGGGTTGAAGCGGTACTGCACGTCCTCCTCGAGATCGGCGTACCAGCCGCGGAAGCGGCTCAGGTTCACCCGGAGAAACGCGGCGCGCGCATTCGCGGCCCAGCGGCTGGAGACGCGCCACGTGAGGTCGAGCGGCACCGCGGGAAACGGGGTTGCGGTCGTGACCTCCTGGCGCTGATTCTGCGCCGGGGCCTGCGCGATCGCGTCCACCTGGAGGAAGTAGACGCCGAAACCCGTTCCCAACTCGAGGTGGTCGTTGCGAATGGGCGAGTAGGTGTAGGTGATGTCGAACTGGCGCCAGTCGAGCGAAGTCTGGGTCAGCTGGCCGGCGGCGAAGGTCTGGTTGTTGAAGACGACATCGTGGGCCAGGACCTCGCTCCCCGAGCGATCGGCCTCGAAGTAATCGACGCGCAGGCGGCTGCGCTCGCGCAGGCGGAACATGACGTCGACGCGCCCCTGGCGTAGCCGCCCCGGCATCCCGAGGTCCCGCTCGCCGCTCACCGGCGTGCCGGTCACCCCGGGGGACGCGAAGGACGGATCGATCCGCAGGTTGGTCCGCAGCTGCGGGTCGTAGAAGGTGCCGCGGATGTAGAAGCGATCCCGGATCGGGCTCGGGGTCTCTCGAGCGCGCGGCGGCAGCGGCGCCCCCGAGTACGGATCCCGGTCGGCCTGGGCCCACGCCGGGACGACGGCGGTTGTCGCGATGATCGCCGCGGCGAGCGCGAACGGGAAGCGCATGCGGACCGCCGCGGGTGCGAGCGTCAGCGCTTCATCGCCTCGAAGAAGTCCCCGTTCGACTTGGTGTCCTTCATCTTGTCGAGCAGGAACTCGATCGCCGCGAGCTCGTCCATCGGGTGCAGGAGCTTGCGCAGGATCCACATCTTGGCGAGCTCGCCCTGGTCGGTGATGAGCTCTTCCTTGCGGGTACCGGAGCGGTTGATGTTGACCGCGGGGAACACGCGCTTCTCGGAGATGCGCCGGTCGAGGTGGATCTCGCTGTTGCCGGTGCCCTTGAACTCCTCGTAGATGACGTCGTCCATCTTCGAGCCCGTGTCGATGAGCGCGGTGGCGAGAATCGTGAGGCTCCCGCCCTCCTCGATGTTGCGGGCGGCGCCGAAGAAGCGCTTGGGACGCTGCAGCGCGTTGGCGTCCACGCCGCCGGTCAGCACCTTGCCGGAGGACGGCACCACGGTGTTATAGGCGCGCGCGAGACGCGTGATCGAATCGAGCAGGATCACGACATCCTTCTTGTGCTCGACCAGCCGCTTGGCCTTCTCGATCACCATCTCCGCCACCTGCACGTGCCGGGCCGCGGGCTCGTCGAAGGTGCTCGAGACCACTTCGCCCTTCACCGTGCGCTGCATCTCGGTGACTTCCTCGGGCCGCTCGTCGATCAGCAGCACGATGAGATAGACCTCGGGATGGTTGGAGGTGATGGCGGTGGCGATGTTCTGCAGCAGCATCGTCTTGCCGGCCTTCGGCGGCGAGACGATCAGGCCGCGCTGGCCTTTGCCGATCGGAGCAACCAGGTCGATGGTGCGCGCGGTCAGATCCTCGGTGGATCCGTTGCCGCGCTCGAGCTTGAGGCGCTTGGTCGGATGGAAGGGCGTCAGGTTCTCGAACAGCACCTTGTTGCGCGAGCTCTCGGGCGAGTCGAAGTTGATTTCGCCCACCTTGAGCAGCGCGAAATAGCGCTCGCCGTCCTTCGGCGGGCGGATCAGGCCGGAGATGGTGTCGCCGGTGCGCAGGTTGAAGCGGCGGATCTGGCTCGGGCTCACGTAGATGTCGTCAGGACCGGCGAGATAGGAGCCGTCGGCCGAGCGCAGGAAGCCGAAGCCGTCCTGCAGGATCTCGAGCACGCCGTCGCCGTAGATGTTCTCGCCGTTGCGCGCGTGCGCCTTGAGGATCGAGAAGATGATGTCCTGCTTGCGCGAGCGGGCCAGACTCTCCAGGCCCATCGATTCGGCCTGCTTGACCAGCTCATGGATGGGCTTGGACTTGAGCTCGGTGAGGTTCATCGAGCTGCGCGACTGCGTCAGCTCGGCCGGACTGATGATTTCGGAGTCGTCGACCTCGAACACCTCCGGCTCCTGCATCGGCTCGTCGGGGCGTCCGTTGCCGCGATTGCCGTCACGATTGCCGTGGCGCGGGCCCTTGTTGGGCCGGTTGCGGCCCTGATTGCCGAGATAGCCTCTCACAGGTTGCTGTCCAGAAATGCCGAAAGTTGGGATTTGGATACGGCGCCGACTTTCTGAGCCTCGACCGTGCCGTTCTTGAAGAGAATCAGCGTCGGGATGCCGCGGATACCGAACTTGGGCGGTGTCTGCGGGTTCTCGTCGATGTTGATCTTGGCGACCTTGATGCGGTCCTGATACTCGCTCGCGATCTCATCGAGGATCGGGGCGATCATCTTGCACGGACCGCACCACTCGGCCCAGAAGTCCAGCAGCACCGGCTTGTCGGACTTCAGGACATCCTGGGAAAAAGTGGCGTCCGTGGTATGCACTATGTGCGGGCTACTCACGCGGTTTCAACCTCCGTCAAACTGCAGAGCGCGTCAAATCGATCAGGTAGTTTCCGGGAATCCGCGCGCGGGCCGCAGCTGGGCCTAAAAGAGGTCCCAGAACGCCGCGCCAAACGGTTAAACTAATAACTCGCGAGAGGTAATGACCTTACGGGAATTAAGGAAACCGCGGGGGGCAAGTGGGACCCAAGTTGGCCCCCTGACTAGGACACTTTGTAGCGCTTCCGAGCCCCTTTTGCAAGCCTCGAGCGCCCTTTTGCAACACACTCCAGATCCATTTGATGACTGAAGCACACTTAGGTCCCGTCGCATTTGCCTCGCTCGGGCTGCACCCGAAGGTCATGGATGGCATACGGCAGGCGGGCTTTACCCAATGCACACCGATCCAGGCTCAGACGCTGCCGATCGCGCTCGCAGGCCGCGATGTTGCCGGCCAGGCGCAGACCGGAACCGGCAAGACGGCCGCGTTCCTCGTGGCGCTGTATCAGGCGCTGCTCACGCGTGCCCCTGCAGCGAGCCGCAGCCCGACCTCGATCCGCGCCCTGATCGTGGCGCCGACCCGCGAGCTCGCGGTGCAGATCCATCGCGACGCGCTCACCCTCGGCGCCCATACCGGCCTCAAGCACACCGTCGTGTTCGGCGGCATCGACTACGAGAAACAGCGTCTGGAACTCGGCCAGGGGTGCGATGTGCTGATCGGCACACCGGGCCGGCTGATCGACTACTTCAAGCAGCACGTGTTCGATCTGCGCCACGCGCAGGTTCTGGTGCTCGATGAGGCCGATCGCATGTTCGATCTCGGCTTCATCGCCGACATCCGCTACATCCTGCGCCGCCTGCCGCATCCCGAGCGGCGCCAGTCGATGCTGTTCTCCGCCACGCTCTCGCACCGGGTGCTCGAGCTCGCCTACGAGCACTTGAACAACCCCGAGCTGGTGCGCATCGAGCCCGACAAGATGACCGTCGATGAGGTGCGCCAGCTCATGTACTACCCCTCCATGGAGGAGAAGGTGCCGCTGCTCATCGGGCTGCTGCACCAGAGCGAGGCGGTCCGCACCCTGGTATTCGTGAACACCAAGCGCACCGCCGAGCGGCTCGAGAGCACGCTCAAGGCCAACGGTTTCAACGCCCAGGCGCTCTCCGGCGATGTGCCGCAGAACAAGCGCCTGCGCTTCCTGCGCGATTTCCACGACGGCAAACTCGCAGTCCTGATCGCGACCGACGTGGCCTCCCGCGGCCTGCACATCCCGGATGTCAGTCACGTGTTCAACTTCGACCTGCCGCAGGACGCGCCCGACTACGTGCACCGCATCGGTCGCACCGCCCGCGCCGGCGCCGAGGGCGATGCCATCAGCTTCGCCTGCGAGGAGTACGCCGTGTCGCTCCCGGAGATCGAGAGTTATGTCGGCCACAAGATTCCCTTCGCCCCGATCTCCCCGGAGCTCCTCGCCACCGGGGTGGTGGCCGGCCCCGCGTATTCGCACCGGCCGCGGCACGCAGGCGGGAGCCCTCACGGTGGCGGGCGCGGTCACGGGGGTGGTGGGCGCGGTCACGGCGGCGGGCCGCGCGGGCGCCGGGGCGGGCACCCTCCCCGCGCGCACCGTGGCGGAGGTAGTTGAGCTGTCCGATGAGACAGCCGTGGCACTTGGGACACCGCTTGCGCTAAGCTTCTTTCTTTGGAGGCCGCCGCCAGCAGCCTTGAGGCCGTCCCAAGCCCATCTAGCGTCACACCGTGGGCCGTTCCCGCATGGCGGAAATCGAAGACAACGTCGACCGCGAGCTGTTCCGGAACATGGAAAAGCTGCGGCAGCTGCGCATCGAGCATCGTGATCTCGACGAGGTCATCTCGCGGCTGTCGCTCGATCTGCACGTCGACGAGTTGCAGCTGAAGCGCCTGAAGAAGCGCAAGCTCATGCTCAAGGATCAGATCGCGCGACTCGAGAGTGAGCTGATCCCGGATCTCAACGCCTGATGGACAGCGCCGACAGCGCCGTCAGCGGCGCCCTACAGCGACTGACGTCGCCGCCCGTGCTGCTCGCCGTGCTCGCGTTGATTGTCGCGGGCGTGATCGCGTTGCTGGTAGCACGGGCGCTGCGCACCCGGGCGGCGCGCGCCGCGGGATCGCCCCCGCCGCCGGTGCACTGGCTCGACCGCTCGCTGCGCGGCGCCGTGATCCTCGCGCCTTTTCTGGCGGCAGTCGCGGTGCTGTTGGGCTCGCACGTGGCGCTCGCCGCGCTCGGCGGCTCTACCGAGGTCATCGACGGCGCCGTGAGGATCGTCGGCGCGCTGGTGCTGGTACGCCTCGCCGTGTTCGCGCTGGCTCTGATGCTCGGACCCGAGTCCTGGGTGGGCACCCGCGAGAGTCGCATCACCCTCATCCTGTGGGCCGTAGCCGCGGTGGCGATGCTCGGCTGGCTGGACGCGCTCGAGGCCGCCCTCAACCGCATCAGCCTGCTCCCCGGGAGAACCACCCTGAGCGTATGGGGCCTGCTCAAGGGGCTGGTGGTGGTGACCGCCTTCGTGATCGTGGCCAGCCTGGTCGCGCGCGCCATCGAGCGGCACGTCATGAAGCTCGACCAGCTGGCGGTCTCGACCCGGGTCGGCGTCTCGAAGTTCACCTACTTCCTGCTGCTCGGGCTCGGCGTGCTGCTCGGGGTCAACGCGGCGGGGGTCGACGTCACCACCCTCAACGTGCTCACCGGCGCCATCGGCCTGGGGCTCGGTTTCGGTCTGCAGTCGGTCGCCAGCAACTTCGTCAGCGGCTTCGTGCTGCTCATGGACAAGTCCATCAAGCCCGGTGACGTCATCAGCTTCACCGGCACCGCCGGCGCCAACACCGCGGCCAGCACCGGCAATTTCGGCTGGGTTCAGGAGCTCCGCGGCCGCTACGTGGTGGTGCGCGACCGCGACGGCGTCGACACCCTGGTGCCGAACCAGAACCTGATCACGAGCCCCTTCATCAACTGGAGCTACTCGGATCAGCGGGTGCGGCTGAAGCTCCCGGTGACCGTGAGCTACGAGGACGATCCGGAGATGGCCCTGAAGCTGCTGGTGCAGGCGGCCGAGAACCATCCGCGGATCCTGCGCGACCCGCCGCCGGTCTCGCGCCTCATCAGCTTCGAGCCGAACGGCATGCTGCTCGAGGTGCGCTTCTGGATCGCCGATCCCGTGAACGGGGTCAACAACGTGCGCTCGGACGTGAACCGCGCGATCTGGCGCATCTTCCGCGCCCACGGCGTGACGATTCCGGTCGCTCAGCAGGACACCCGCATCTTCAGGTCGCGCCCGGTGCAGGCGGCGGCCCCGGCGGTCACGCAGGGATCGGTGGGTCTCGACCGGGCGGCCGACTAAAGTCCGCCCCTGAAGAGCTCCGCTCTTGTCGCTGCGCGTCGCCGACGGCGTCGAGATTCCGGACAGCGAGTTGTCGCTCTCGTTCGTGCGCTCCGCCGGTCCCGGCGGCCAGAACGTCAACAAGGTGGCGACCGCGGCGCAGCTGCGCTTCGATCTCGAGCGCAGTACGGCGCTCGCGAGTGGCGTCAAGGCACGGCTGCGCGCCCTGAGCGGTCGACGGCTCACCACGCAGGGCGCGATCCTGATCGTCGCGCGCAGCCACCGCACGCAGGAGGGGAACCGCCGCGATGCGCAGGAGCGCCTGATCGAGCTCATCCGCCGCGCCCTCGTCGCCCCCAAGCCGCGCAAGCCGAGCCGGCCCCCGCCGGGGGCGCGCGAGCGCCGGCTCGATCACAAGCGCCGCGTGCGGACCACCAAGCGACTGCGCGCGAGGCCCGCCTGGGAGGAATGAGCCAAGGTTGCCGTGGCCCCGCGGGCCGCGTTGACGCCTTGCGGCTCAGGGGAATAACATTGTTATCACGATGAAATCCCTCAACGTGACCGTGCGTCGCATCGGCAACTCTCAGGGGGTCGTCATCCCCAAGCCTTTCCTGTTGCAGGCGGGCTTGGCCGGCGAGGCCGAGATGGCGGTCGAGCGCGGCGCCATCGTGCTGCGCAAGCCGCGCAAGCGGGTCCGCGAGGGATGGGCCGCCGCGGCTCGGGCGATCGCAGGCGCCGACGTCGGCGAGGATGAGTTGCTGATGGGTGAGTTCAGCAACGCCGGGGATTCGGAGCTCGCCTGGTGAAACGGGGCGAGATCTGGCTCGTCAACCTCGATCCGACCGTCGGCAGTGAAATCCGGAAGTCGCGGCCGTGCGTCATCGTCTCGCCGCCCGAACTAAACCGCTACTTGCGTACGGTCATCGTGGCTCCGATGACGAGCAAGGGTTTCGCCGCGCCCTTCCGCGTCCCGGTCACCCACGCAGGTACGAAGGGATTGATCGTGCTCGATCAGCTGCGGGCGGTCGACAAGATGCGGCTCGCGAAGCGGCTCGGTACAGTGAGCGGAAGAACAGCTGCGGGCGGTCGACAAGATGCGGCTCGCGAAGCGGCTCGGTACAGTGAGCGGAAGAACACTGGGGACGGTTGTGACGAAGCTGCAGGAAGTCTTTGCTCCGTGATGTCCACCCCCTGAGCTGCCACTTCGCCGACACGCAAAGAACCACGCCGCCACTATCAACACCGCCCCGCCACGAAGATATGTACGCATCCGCTGCAATGGCCTTCCTGCACCACCTCGCCGCCTTCACCCTGGTCGCGGCGCTGGCGGTGGAGGTCGCGCTGTTCAAGCCGCCGCTCACCGTGGTGCAGGCGCGCCGCCTGCAGCGCACCGACCTCATTTTCGGCGTCGCCGCGGTCGTGGTGCTCGTGGTCGGCATGCTGCGCGTTGCGTTCTTCGAGAAGGGGCCCGGCTACTACTGGCGTGACGCGTTCTTTCTCATCAAGCTCGGGGCCTTCATTCTCGCGGCACTGATCTCGATCTATCCCACGGTGACGTTCCTGTCGTGGAGCAAGGCCCTGAAGGCCGGCGTGGCGCCCGAGGTCGGCGAGGCGCGCACCCGCTCGGTGCGCATGTGCATGATGCTCGAGCTCACGGCGATCCTCGTGATTCTCGGGTGCGCGGCGCTCATGGCGCGCGGCTTCGGTTACCTGCGCTGAGCCGTCACGAGTCAGGATCCGCACTTGGCGCCGCCGCGTCAGCCAGATCCTGGGGTCGTCCTCCGGCAATTTTCGCCGGGCAATTCGTGAGGTTTCCCCGTCGCAGATAAAATGTATTACTAGTCAAAGAGTTATAACCGCTAACCCCCTGCGCCACCGACCGCCCAGCGGTAACCGGCAACTCACGACGCAGCAGACGGTGCGCGTACCGGCGGAGGCCGGATCAGCCACGCCGCCAGCGCCGGCAGCAGGATGATCGCGGCCAGCATGTTCACCAGGAACATGAAGGTGAGCATGATGCCGATGTCGGCCTGGAACTTGAGCGGCGAGAACACCCAGGTCGAGACCCCGATGGCGAGCGTGATGCCGGTAAAGATGATGCTCGCTCCGGTGACGTGCAGCGTGCGCTCGTAGGAGTCCCGCACGGAGAGCCCCTGGCGCAGGAACTCCTGCATGCGGCTGAATAGATAGATGCCGTAGTCGACCCCGATGCCGGCGCCGAGCGCGACCATCGGCAGCGTCGAGACCTTGAGGCCGATGCCGACGAGGGCCATGACGGCGTACACCAGCACCGACACCAGCGCGAGCGGCAACACCACGAGCACGGTGCCGGTCACCGAGCGGAAAGTCACCAGGCACATGACGAGCACCGCGGCAAACACGCCGGCGAGGATCAGCAGCTCCCTCGCCTTCACGGTCTCGTTCGTGGCGGCCATCACCCCGACGTTGCCCGCGGCGAGGCGCACCACGGCGCCCTCGAGCGGGTTCGCGGCGCGCCAGCGCTTCACCTCGCCGACCACCCGCTCGATGGTGCCGGCGCGGTGGTCGGCGAGGAACATCATGACCGGCACCACGTCGCAGTTCTCGTTCAGCAGCCCGGTGCTCGTTTCGATGTAGCGCGTCGATTGCGTGAGCTGGGTCTGCTCGCGGGGGATGCTGCGCCACTTGAGGCTCCCCTCGTTCCAGCCGGCGATCGCGACCTTGGCGACGAAGGGCAGCGTGATGACCTCCTGCACGCCGGCGACGTTCCGCAGGCGCCAGCCGAAGCGGTCGATCGCGGTCATCAGATCGTGACTGACGCACACCGGCTCCTGCGACTCGACGATGGCCGTGAGCACGTCCACGCCGATGCCGAACTTCGAGGTGATGACGTCGTTGTCGCGGTTGTAGCGCGAGTCGGGGCGCAGCTCCGGGACCCCGGCGTGGATGTCGCCAATCGGTGTCTCGCGCCCCTTCCACCAGCCGAGGACCGCGAGCAACGCGGCGAGCGCGATGATCGCGAGCGCGGGGCGCGGTGCGGTGATGGCGGAGAGCTGCCGCCAGCGCGCCGCGAGGTAAGCGCTGCGCCGTTCCACCCGCCCGTGATAGCCGGCATCGAAATGCACGTAGGACACGAGCACCGGCAGAAGCACCAGGTCGGTCAGGATCACGATGGCGACGCCGATGCTCGCGGTGATCGCCATCTCGCGTATCACCGGCACCGGGATCACGAGAATCGTGACGAAGCCCACGAGATCCGCGAGCAGCGCGACCACCGCCGGCGCCAGGAGCTGGCGGAACGTGCGGCGCGCGGCCTCCATGCTGTCGAGACCTGTGACGGCCGCATCGCTCACGGCGCTGATCTTCTGCACCCCGTGGCTCACGCCGATCGCAAACACGAGGAACGGCACCAGCAGCCCGATGGGGTCGACGCCGTAGCGCAGCAGCACCAGCGCTCCCAGCTGCCAGATCACCGCCACGCTCGAGCACAGCACCGGCACGAAAGCGACCCGCCACGACTGACAGTAGACGCGCACCGCCAGCAGAGTCAGGAGCACCGTGATGACCGCGAACAGCAGCACCGGGGCCACGCCGTCGGCGATATCGCCCATCACCTTGGCGAAGCCGATCATGCGCACGTCGATCCCATGGCGCGGAAATGCGAGCGTGTCGAGACCGCTGCTCGCGGCGCTGCGCACGCCGATGCGAGCGCCCGGGGGCGCTGCGGCCGCTGGCTCCTCGATTGCCTGTCGGACCTTCAGCTCGAGCTCGCGCGCGACCTGGATCGGATCGACCGCCGTACCCTGCGCATCCTGGTCGAGCACGATGGCGCTCACCAGGGCGCCGGAGAGATCGTTCGCGACCAGGCGCCCGATGATGCCCGCTTTGCGGATGTTGTCCCGCACGCGCGCCATGTTGGCGGGCGTGGGCGTGAAGTCCGCCGGCACCACGTTGCCGGCCTCGATGCCCTCCTCGACCACCTCGAGATAGCGCACGTTCGGCGTGAAGATCGACTGCACCTGAGTGCGATCGATGCCGTCCATGACGATCACTTCGTCGGTCGCCTTGCGCAGCGCGGCGAAGAACTCGGGCGTGAACATGTTGCCGTCGCGCGCAATGAGCGCGATCAGCACGCGGTTGGCGCCGCGGAACTCCGCGGCCTTCGGGTCGAGGTAGGTGCGCATGTACTCATGGCGCACCGGCAGTGTCTTGTTGAACGAGCAGTCGATGCGCAGGCCCCAGCCGCAGAGTCCGGCAAAGAGCGCCGTTCCGAGCGCGAACAGCGAAAGAATCAGGGTACGGTGGCCGAAGATCAGCCGCTCGAGCCGCGCGACCAGGGCGCCCGGCACGAGAACGCCGCCGCCGGCTGCGCCCGTCGTCACGGCGCGGTGGCCGCGCCGTGCGGCGCGCCCTCGAGGCTGATGAGGTTCGCCCCGTCCTCACCGACCGCCGCCAGCTCAGCGTCGCTCACGGCCAGCACGGCCGAAAGGCCGCCGCGGTCGGCCTGCTGGAGCAGCCTGAACGTGCGCCCGCCGTCGTCGCTCGCGAGCACGACGCCCGCGAGGCCGACGATCGCGACGCCCTGCCCGGCCAAGCGCGCCGCGCCATCGAGCAGCGCCACGGTGCCGGTCGGAATCTTCGCCCAGGTCGCGCCCGCGTCCGCGGACCGGTAGAGATTGCCGCGGAGACCGAAGGCCAGCAGCGCGCCGTCAGCAAGCGGCAGCATCCCGAAGAACGAGCCCCCGTAGGGCGAGGTGAGCCCCGCCCAGCTCGCGCCGCCATCCTCCGAGCGGTAAAGGTGCCCCGCTTCGGCCGCGATATAGAGTCGCGAGTCGCCCGAGGAGACGATGCGGTTCAGGTGATAGCCGCCCGCGGCTTGCGTCCCGACGGACTCGCCGCGCGCGCGCGTCGCGGGCGGCGGCGCCGGCGTGAATTTGCGGGTGGCCCAGCTCTCGCCGCGGTCCTGGCTCACGAAGTAGGCGCTGTAGGCGCCGACGGCGATCGCGCGCCCCCCGCCCCCGCACCACACATCGAGCAGCGGACGCTGCGCCTCGGGTGCGAAGTGGGTGCGCTTCCAGGAGCGTCCGGCGTCGGCGGTGATCAGGATGACCTCGTCGTGGCCGACGGCCACCCCGTGTGCCTCATCGAGAAAGCAGACACCCGTGAGCAGCGCCTGGGTCGGCACATCAAGCGCCTGCGCCCAGGTTCTGCCGCGATCGTCGGAGAGCACGATGACGCCACGGTCGCCCACCGCGACCAGCCGCGGGCCGGCCGCCGCCACCGCGATCAGCAGCGACCGCGCGGCGAGCCGGGCATGCTCGGCGGACGGCTCGGGTGGCTGTGCAGCCGCTGCGCCCGCTACGAGCGCGAGCGCACACCCGAGCGCAAGGAAGGGCTTGCGGGGCCGCCGTGCATCCATCCTCAGGAGGCTAACGGATTCCGCGCCGCTCCAGCACGCTCGGCTGATAGTCGGCGGGCGTGCGCTTGATGTTGAAGTCGTAGGACTTCGGCTCCTCGCTCTGCAGGCCGAGCGCGAGATAGCGCCCGTTGGACAGATCCATGACCAGCTCGAGGGCCGTCCACAGGGTCGGGAGGTTGTAGTAGTTCATCGCGTGCCCTTCCTGCACGCGGTAGAGCTGCCCGCGGGTGTCATAGCAGTCCACCGCCAGGATCTGCCACGAGTCCTCGTCCACGTACAGCGTGCGGCGGCTGTAGAGATGGCTCACGCCGGACTTGAGCGTCGAGTCCACCACCCAGACGCGGTGCAACTCGTAGCGCGCCAGATCCTGGTTGATGTGATTCTTCTGCAGCAGCTCGCCGTACTTGAGCTTCCCGTCCTGGAGGCGGTACGCATTGTAGGGAACGTACATCTCCTTCTTGCCGACGAGCTTCCACTCGTAGCGCTCGGGGCTGCCGTTGTACATGTCGAACTGATCCGAGGTGCGCAGGTTGTCCGAGTTCGTGCCGGGATTGTCGAAGGCGACGTTCGGAGCGCGCCGCACGCGACGCTGACCGGGATTGTAGACCCAGGCGCGCCGCGCTTCTTTCGCCTGATCGAGCGTCTCCTGCACCAGCAGCACCTCGCCCGCCAGGCGCGCAGGCCCGGTGGTCTCCTGGGTGAAGAACAGCAGGATGTTGTTGAGCGCCGCTTCCGTCATGCCCGGCTGGTAGTACTGGAAGTAGAACTCCTCCTTGAAGTTCACCAGCGTATAGCCGCCGCCGGCCGTGAGCGGCGCCTGCCCGACCTGCAGCCCCGCGGCGAGGCCCCGATAGCGCGTCACATGGTTCCAGAACACCTCCACTCCGACCTTCGGGATCGGAAAGGGCACGCCGCCGATCGCGCCCGTCACGCCGTTGCCGTCCGGAACCAGCTTGCCGGTGGTGGCGTTGCGCTTGGTAGCGTCGTAGACGCTCTGGGGGGCGGCGGCGCTGCGGTGGGTCGGATAGACCAGCATCTTGTAGTCCGCGTACTTCCTGAACAGGGCCTTGTGACCCTCGGTGAGCTTCGAGGCGTACTGGGTCAGGTTGGCCGAGTTGATGGTGAGGAGTGGCTTGTCGTTCGCGTACGGATCAGGGTAGTGATCGCCGGGATGGTAGTTGGGGAAGCCGGCTTCGGCGGCGGACTTGAGGCCCCCGGTCCAAGCGGGAATGCTGCCATCGGCGTTGCCGGCCCTCTCGCCGCCGAGCGGCGTGAGCTCCGCACCCAGCCGCGCAGCCTCTTCCGGACTCACCGCCGCCCGGAGCAGTGCCGGTGCGAGCAGCAGCACCGCTGCGGTCAAGCGGATCAGCGTCTTCATGGCGGCCCCTTCATTATTCGCCTGTCCGCGCGCGAGCCTCAGAACGAGAACTTGATGCTGGCTGCAACGAAGCTACGATCGTTGAGCAGGTTGTACTGGCCCGCACCCCCGTAGTTGGTGTACGAGACGTCCAGATCCCACCTGTGGCGGACGCTGGCCGTGAGTCCCACGGTGCTCGCGTACCGGCCGCTGACAAAAGCTCCGCCGGGACCGGGGGAGTTTCCGCTCGCGTCCTGGGTCCAGGTGAAGTGCGGGAGCAGGTTCCAGTCGCCGATCACGCCGTCGTACTCGAGCCGCCCGGAGATCACGTAACCCCAGGCGAACTTGGTGGCGAACGCGGAACCTGGCTCGACCCGGCTGGGAAACTCGGGGTAGCCGCCGAGCTGCGGATTGCCGCTGAGGTTCGTACCCGGCCCATCGTAGCGCAGACCAAGGCCCACGGGGCCGCCGCTCAACCTGTCCTCGAGACCCGGCACGTAGTCCCCGCCGGCTTCGACGAGCAGCACCGCCTGGGAAGCCTTGAGAACATTGGCGAAGACCTGCGTGGCCGTGACATCGAGATGCCAGGTGTTCTTCAGCTCCCAGCCGCGGATGGCTTGTCCGACAGCGAAACCGCCGAACTGATTGTTTCTCGTGATCGGCGTCAAGGCCGCGGGCGGCGCGGGCGTACAGCTGCCCGCGGCGTTGATCGGACGGCCGAGCTGCAGGCATTGCAGCCCCGACTCGAAGGGCGTCAGCGAGGCGTAGATGAGCTCGACATCGTCGAGTTGCAGCGGCACGTCGTGGCGGAATGCAACCTCACCCTGCAGTGCCGTGCCAGTCTTCTGGATCTGGGTGTTGAAGGACAAGCCCAGCATCTTGATGTCGCGCGGGAATTCCTCGTAGATCCCCTCGGTCCTGCTGTACTCGGTCGTCGCGATATTGGCAGCCTGGTTGGCAACATTGCCGCCCGCACGCGAGGTGTTGGCGCCGATGGTGGCGTACTGCTGGGCCGTCGCCGCGCTCAGGTTCCCGCCCTGCGCGGCGGCACGTTGCTGGCCGACCGCCGCGCCGGTCGCGACCGCCGCCGCGAACGGCAGGCCCGCCGCGAGCGCCTGCGCGGCCGCACCCACGGCGCTGGCCGCTCCCCAGGCGTTGCCGAGGCCCGCCCGCGTACCGGTGGCGAGGGAGACCACGGGAAGGCGGCTCGTGTAGTTGAGGAAGTACAAGCCGAGCTGTGTGCCCTGGCCGAAGTTCGGCAGGTAGAGCTTGAAATTGACACCGAACTGGCCGGACTGAAGCGGCTTGTGATCGCCGAGGCGCGGGATGGTCTGGAAGTCGCCGATCAGCGGGCCGCCAAGGGAGCTGAAGTCCACGCCGAAGTCGGAAATGGCGCCAAAGCCGAGGATCACGCGGTTGCCGCCGGGCCCGGCTACGTCGCTCGTGCCGAAGTACGCTCCGTCCGGCTCGATGATGTCCTTGTGCCAATCGAAGAGGTACAGCAGCTGGCTGCTCAGGTTCTTCGATAGCTGCAGGTTGAGCACCGCCATCTCGTCGGGGAGCAGCGCTTGGCGGAGCTCCGCCCCCGGTACCTGCAGCGCCGTCACGTCGAAGTAGTCGACCGCGTTCAGCCCGCCGGGGATGAAGGTGCTCTCGCCCCAGTCGACGACTTGCCGGCCCAGGCGCAGCTCGGATGGCATCCCGCCGAGTGTGAAGCGGTAGTACCCAAACGCGTCCAGCAGGCGCGTATAGCTGCCGATCACGCCCTTCGCGTCGTGCGTGAGCGGAACGTGCGCGGTGTTGTTATCCATGACCTTGAAGTCATAGAGTCCGGAGCCGCGCACGAAGACGCCGGCCTTGTCGCGGTAGTTGAGAGAGAGCTCCGTGACGCCTGTCAGCGCCTCGGTGAACGTGGCCTTCTGCAGATAGTTCAGATCGCCGTCATCGATGTTGGGGGAGTAGCCACAGCCACCGTTGGCGATGGCGATCAGGCGGCAATCTGGACGCGAGAGCCGCCAGCCCTGGCCGTAGCCGACGGTGGTGTCCCAGCTGAGGGTCCAGTTGCCGGACTCGCCCTGGAAACTGACGGCGTGAGCCAGCGGCGCGACGCCGGCGGCCAGCAAGGCGGCGCCCGCTGCGACGGCCAGCCGCGGACGGCCCGGCGTGCGAACTCTCCTCATGTGTTCTCTCCACACGTTCCTTGGGTCGCGGAGCTCACGCCCCGGTGCGGTTGAAAGTCAGCTGCCTGCGTCGAAGGTAGGTCGCATTCTTGTTTGTTGCGCCCACACAAAAGTACGCGTGCGCGGAGTCTATTACTCGGCTACGCGGTGCGGCAAGCCGTTGAAGGAGCGGGGCGCCCGGGGCCCGCACGCGGCGGAGCTGCTGCCGGCTCCCGATCGCTTGCCGCGCAACATCGCATCGCTGCGCCGTTATGATGGCGCTACTCGAAGGCGATCGCCGGCAGATCGAGCGCGACCAGGAAATACTCGAACAGGTACTTGATGACCCTGATCTGGTTGTGCAGCCGATGATCACTCTCGACCAGGTGCAGGGTCGCCCGATAGGCCTGCGCGAAGCGCATGCTGTGCTCGAAGGGCACGACCTCGTCGCGCCAGCCGTGCACCACGGCCGCCGGGCAGTCGAGCACGCTCGCGCGCAGCTCGGGCAGCCCCTCGAGGTAGAGCGCCGGAGCCAACAGGAACACCCCCCGCGCATGCAGCAGCGAGGCCGAAGTCACGGCGACGTAACCGCCGAGGCTCGAGCCGACGAGCACGAGATCCCCGGTCAACTCCTTGCAGAAATCCACCAGCCGCGCGACGCGTGCGCGCGGCTCGTCGATGCCGCGATAGTCGACCGAGTGCGTGTCGTATCCCTCGCTGCGCGCGACCTCCGCGAGCGCGCTGATCTTGCGCCCCCACGGCCCGCTCTCCTGGCCGTGAGAGAAGACCACATGGCGGAAAGCCATGGGTGTCTCGATCGTCGGCTCGGCATCGGGAGGGGCGGGATCGCTCATGGGCACGCATAATGCAGGCAACGCAAACCTTAAGCCAACCGCCCGCGGGTGAGGCAGCGCCGGATCCGGCCTGGCAGTTCTGGGTCGACCGGGGCGGCACGTTCACGGATGTCATCGGACTCTCGCCCCAGGGCGAGCTGCACGTGCGCAAGGTGCCATCGAGGCCGGGCGGGGGCGCGACCGGCGAGTCCGGCGAGCTCGCCGCGGCCCGCCGGATTCTCGAGAGCGCGGGGGGCCGGGCCGGGGCGGTCGCGGCGGTGAAGGTCGGCACCACCGTCGCGACCAATGCGCTGCTCACGCGCAGCGGGGAGCCCGTGGCGCTCGTCACCACGGCGGGCTTCGCCGATGCGCTGCGCATCGGGTATCAGAATCGTCCCAACATCTTCGCGCTCGAGATCGCGCTGCCCTCGCCGCTGCACGCGATGGTGATCGAGGCGCACGAGCGCATCGATGTGCATGGCGTGGTTTTGAGACCTCTCGACACCGCGCGACTCGAGGCGGAACTGACACGCGCGCGGAGCGCGGGACTGCGCGCGGTGGCCATTGTGCTGCTGCACGGGTGGGCCCATCCGCAGCACGAGCGTGCGGCGGCGGAGTGCGCGCGGCGGCTCGGCTTCGACGAAGTCTCCGTATCGCACGAGCTGTCGCCGCTCGTTCGCTACGTCCCGCGCGGCGACACCACCGTTCTCAACGCCTACCTCGCCCCGGTGCTGCGGAGCTTCGTCGCCGCACTCACGCGGGAGCTGCGGACTCTCGATGCGCGCGCCGAGCTGTCACTGATGCAGAGCAACGGCGGGCTGGCGGCGGCCGAGAGCTTTCACGCCATGTCGAGCGTCCTGTCGGGGCCCGCGGGCGGACTGATCGGCATGCATTGGGTGGGCGAGCGCCTCGGCGAGCGGCGCCTCATCGGCTTCGACATGGGTGGCACCTCGACCGACGTGTCGCTGGTCGACGGCGAGCTGCCGCAGCGTTTCGAGCACCTCATTGCGGGCGCGCGTCTCAACCAGCCGATGCTGGACGTGCACAGCATTGCGGCCGGCGGCGGCTCCATCCTCAGCTACCACGACGGGCGCTTCGCGGTGGGACCCGCCTCCGCGGGGGCGGAGCCGGGGCCGGTCTGTTACGGGCGGGGCGGGCCGCTGACCCTTACCGACGTGCAGGTGCTGCTCGGTCATCTCCGCACCGACACCCTGCCGGCGGTGTTCGGGCCCGAGGGCCGCTCGCCCATCGATGCGCAGAAGGTGAACGCCGCCTTCGCCACGCTCGCCCGGGAGCTCCGCGAGCCAGGCGCGCACCCCTGCCCGCTCGAGATGCTCGCCGAGTCTTTCCTCGAGGTCGGAGTCGAAGCGATGGCGAACGCCATCCGCCAGGTCGCCACACGCCAGGGACGCGATGCGGGCGAGTTCACGCTGTTCTGCTTCGGCGGCGCCGCCGGCCAGCACGCCTGCCGGGTGGCGCGCGCCGCCGGCGTGCGCCGCATCCTGGTGCATCCGCTGGCGAGCGTGCTCTCGGCGTTCGGCATCGGCGTGGCGGATCGGCTCGCCGTGCGCCGCGCGAGCCTGCGCCGCCCGCTGGATGAGGCGGGGCTGGCGGCAGCCCGCACGGCGCTCGATGAGCTCGAGAGCGAGGCGCGCGCCGAGCTCACCCCGGGCGGAGCCGACCGCGCCCAGGTGCGCATCGCGCGCCTCCTCGAGGTGCGCGCCGGTGACAGCGACGTCGCCCTCTCGGTGCCGCTCGGGCGCCTCGGGGAGCTTCGCGAGGCGTTCCACGCCGAGCATCTGCGGCGCTTCGGGTTCACCGCTCGTGCGCTCGAGGCGGTGATCGAGTCGCTCCGGGTCGAGGCGCGCCTCGCCTCGGTCGATGCCGCCACCCTCGTGATGCCCGAACCGGCGGCCGCGGGCGAGCTGCCGCAGCGGGTGCGCGCCTGGTTCGGCGGCTGGCGCGAGGTGCCGCTCGTGCCGATGGGCGCGCTGCGCGCCGAGCTCGAGGGACCGGCGCTGATCGTCGAAGCGCACAGCACCGTGGTGCTGGAGGAGGGCTGGCGTGCCCGGCGTCTTCCCGGCGGCGAGCTGCTGCTCGAGGAGAGCGGGGCGCTGCGACGGCCGCGGGTGGCGGCGGCGGCCGACCCCGCCCGCATCGAGATATTCAACAACCTCTTCATGCACATCGCCGAGCAGATGGGCGAGGTGCTCAAGTCGACCGCGCAGTCGGTCAACATCCGCGAGCGCCTCGATTACTCCTGCGCGCTCTTCGACGCCGACGGCGGCCTGGTGGCCAACGCGCCGCACATGCCGGTGCACCTCGGCTCGATGGGCGCGAGCGTGCGGGCCGTGATCGCCGCACGGCGCGGGAGGCTCGAGCCCGGGGACTCCTGGCTCCTCAACAGCCCCTACCACGGCGGCACGCATCTGCCCGACATGACGGTGGTCACGCCGGTCTTCGTGGGCGCACGTGCGAGTCCGCGCTTCTTCGTCGCCTCACGAGCGCATCACGCCGACATCGGCGGCATGACCCCCGGCTCGATGCCGCCCTTCAGCCGCACCATCGAGGAGGAAGGCGCGCTGTTCGAGTGCTTTGCGCTGGTGAGGGGCGGGAAGCTGCGCGAGAGCGGACTGCGCGCGGCGCTCGCGGCGGGTCCGTGGCCGGCCCGCAAGCCGGGCCAGAACGTCGCGGACCTG
Organism: Gammaproteobacteria bacterium 13_2_20CM_66_19; assembly: GCA_001914695.1. Taxonomy (GTDB): domain Bacteria; phylum Pseudomonadota; class Gammaproteobacteria; order Steroidobacterales; family Steroidobacteraceae; genus 13-2-20CM-66-19. Next base: position 26,779 of record MNCZ01000063.1, read on the forward strand.
CGGGCGCAGCTCGCGGCCAACGCGCGCGGCATTGCCGAGATCGAGCGCGCGGTGCGGCGCCACGGGCTGGATGCGATGTGCGCCTACATGCGCCTGGTGCAGGACAACGCCGCGCACTCGGTGCGCAACGCCATCGGGCGATTGCAGCCCGGGAGCTTTCGCTACCCGATGGATGACGGTCAGCTCATCGCGGTGCGCGTCGACATCGATCGCGAGCGGCGCCGCGCGCGCGTCGACTTCACCGGCACCTCGCCCGAGGGCGCACACAACTTCAACGCGCCGCGCGCGGTGTGCACGGCGGCGGTGCTGTATGTGTTCCGCACGCTCATCGAGCGGCCGATTCCGCTGAACGAGGGCTGCCTCGAGCCCCTCGAGCTCGTGATTCCCCCGGGGTCGCTCCTCGACCCCCGGCCGCCGGCCGCGGTGGCTGCCGGGAACGTCGAGACCTCGCAGTGCATCGTGGATGCCCTCTACGGCGCGCTCGGGATTCTCGCCGCCTCCCAGGGAACCATGAACAACCTGACCTTCGGCGACGAGCGGCTGCAGTACTACGAGACCATCGCGGGCGGCGCGGGCGCGGGCGCGGACTTCGACGGCTGCGACGCCGTGCAGACCCACATGACCAACTCGAGGCTGACCGATCCGGAGATCCTGGAGAGCACGTTCCCGGTGCTGGTGCGCGAGTTCGCGATCCGCCGCGGCTCGGGCGGCGCCGGCCGGCACCGCGGCGGCGATGGCATCGTGCGGCGGCTCGAGTTCCGGGCGCGATTCTCGGGAGCGCTGCTCGCGAATCACCGCCGCGTCGCCCCCTTCGGGCTCTTCGGGGGAGAGCCGGGCGAGCGCGGCGAGGCGTTCATCCGGCGCGCCGACGGTACGGTGGAGCCGCTCGGCGCCACCGCGCGCTTCGAGGTGGGCCCCGGCGATGAGCTCACCATCCTGACACCGGGTGGCGGCGGCTTCGGCTCACCCGACCGAGCGCCACCGCCCTAAGCGATCTTTTCGCCCGAGCGCCGCGGGTCGGCTGGCCTGCCGAAGGCGCCGCTGCCGCACGCCATCTTCTCGCCGGCAAAATCCACGCATTTTGCCGGCGTGCCTAAGCGCCGCGGGTCGGCTGGCCTGCCGAAGGCGCCGCAGGCGCCTTCGGCCTATCAACGAAGTATTGAGGTTTCGATCTCCCACTCCACCTGATGCTTCGCGGTCGCGGAGCGATTCACCGTCACCGGTCGCACGCGGCTTGCGCCGGGGCGATGGGTCACGAGCCAGGTGTCGAACGTGCCCGGCTTGCTCGTGGCGAATCCGAACAACAGGTTGAATTTGCCCTCCGCGAGAGTCTGCGGCCGGTTGACGCGCTCATCGGCGATCACGAAGTGGCTCTCGTCGGCGGCGGCCTCGGCAAACGCCCCCTGTGCGGCCAGGGCGTCGAGAAAGCCTGCAACCTGGGCCCGCGCGCGCTCCCAGGTCGCCGGCCCGTTGTGCTCGAGCAGCGCCCAGCGCGTGCCCTGCTCGATGCTGGCCGCGACGAAGAGCGCGAGTCGCCGCGCCGAGAGGTACTTCCAGTGCGAAGCACCGCTCCCTCCCGCGGTGAGGACGCGCGGGCTCACGCCGTTGCGCGACCCGCCGCGCACGGCCAGGAGCGTATTCACGCCCACCTGCGCGAGGCGCGCACGCTCTGCCTCGCTCACGGCGACCGCAGGACGCAGCCCCGGACGCAGGACCGCCTCCTCGCTCTCGGCCGCCGACCAGACCGGCCGGGTCTCGTCGGCCCGAGCGATCATGCCCGCGGCGGCGCCGCACGAGCCGAAGATCTCGATGCGGCCGCGCAATCGGTCGAAAGCCTGCACGCGCGGGTAGTACATGACGGCGCTGTCGCTGCGGAAGGGCCAGCTCCGGAGCGCATCGAGGGCGGCGCGCGCCGTGGTCCAGGCGGCCGGCGGATCGAGCAGCACCAGGGCCTGGCGGTCGCGGCACAAGCGCGCCGCGACCAGCAGCGTCGAGAGGCCGACATCCCGCTCACGCGTCAGTGGCGGAATGCACAGCATGTTGAAGCGCGGGACCCCCTGCAGCGCGAACAGCCCGGTGGCGGCGCCCGCCGCCCCGATGACGTCGTAGTCGGTGAGCGGCGCCCCGTCGTCACCGTCGGGATTGGAGAGCGTGTACCCGACCGCTACACCACCGGGTCCGCCGGCGGTACGATCCGGGCGCTGCCCCGGAACCTCCTCCGCCACGCGCACCAGGCGCGACTGCAGCAGCACGTCGGTCACGTAGCGCGGGCAAGCCGGCAGCACCGAAACCCGGCGGTAGATCTCCTGGTCCTCTATCAGCTCCGAGCCCGCCGTGCGCACCCGCTGTACCACCAGGTTGAAGCGGTCGCGCTCGGCGCCGTTCAGGCCGTCATAGTCCACCGAGGCGCGCAGGTACTCGCGCGAGCCGGGATTCAGCGCCACGAGCCGCAGCTGCGCTCCTCCGGCGGGAAGGGTGACGGTCGGCGGGCGGGCGCCGTTGGCGATGCGCACGATGAGCGCCTGGCGGCCGCCGTTCTCGAAGAACTGCTCGACCGCGTAGGAGACCGTCGACGGCTGCCACAGCCCGCCGAAGTGCCGCTGGAACTCGCCGAAGCCGCCGACGGAGAGCACCTGGTTGACCGGCCCCTTGAGAGTGCGGCCGACAAAGGCGGCGACTCCGGTGGTCACGCGCTCGATGGCGTGACTGTCGCGGCTTTCTTGTATGAGTTCTACGCCGGACGACTGGCTAACGGCCACTCAGGCCTCTCTTGGCATCTGCACGCCAGACTCTAACACAAGCTCAGCGGTCAGTCCGATGCTCGCGCCGCTCCCGGCTCGCCGTGCCGCCGCGCGGCTTCGCTTTCCTTGAGGCGCTGCGCCTCCTCGGCGCGCGCGCGTTCCAGCTCCTCCCGCTTGCGCGCGATCTCGGCCAGCATCAGCTGCAGCCAGTCGGACATCGCGGTCACGCGGCAGACCCCTCAGCCGCCGTTCTTCGGACGAAGCGGCTGCGTCTTCGCGGCCGCTCCGGGCGCGTCCGCACCCGCCGCTCCGCCCTCCTCCCCCGGCGCTGCTGGCTCGGTTTCCGACAGCATTTGTTTAAACGAAGCCTCGTCCATCGGCAGATCCGACTTGCCGTCCCAGGTCGAGCCCTCCGGAAGCACGTTCCGCACCCGCGGCGCCGCGGCCAGCACCTGCTCCATCGTGGCGGCCGAATCCGTGATCGGCACTGGCACTCCGCGCGGGTTGCTCGCGAGGCTCGCGATGAGCGACCAGTCGACTCTCTCCTTTTGCGCCTGGAGCTCGCGCTGCAGCCGCGCCGCGAGTGAGCTGCTGAGGAGCTTGCGCTGCGCTTTCGCCCAGTCGCGCGTGTCGTCCTCCAGAACGTCGAAGGGCTGCATATACAGCTGCGCGTCGCGCCAGCCGAACACGAAGGGCTGATTGACCACGCGCACCTGCGTGCCGATGGGCACCAGGTCGTAGAACTGCTCGATGTCTTCCGGGTACAACCGGATGCAACCGTGGCTCGAGCGCAGCCCGACTCCGGCCGGCTTGTTGGTGCCGTGGATCAGGTAACTCGGCCACTGCAGATAGAAAGCGTACTTGCCGAGGGGGTTCTCGGGGCCGGGGCCGATGACCGGATCGAGATCCTCGCCGTTGTCGTGGTGCTCCTTGCGCACCGACTCGGGTACGCGCCAGGTGGGATCCTTCTGCCGGCGCACGATCTTCGTGACGCCCTCCGGAGTGCGCCAACCCACCTTGCCGATGCCGATGGGATGAGTGATGACGATCGCCCGCTCGCCGCGCTTGACCGGCGGATAGTAGAAGATGCGCATCGCGGCGATGTTGATGACGAGCCCGGCACGCGGCGCATCCGGCAGGATGAACTGCGTCGGAACCACGATCTCGCGGCCTTCCCCGGGGAGCCATGGGTCGACCTTCGGATTGGCGCGCAGGAGCTCCTCGTAGCCGACGTTGAAGCGCCGCGCGATGTCGGTCAGCGTATCGTCCTTCGTGGCTCTCACCACCTGCACCACCCCGACGACGTCCTGAGCGGCCTCGAGCTCGAAGCGCTCGTTGGCGAGCGGCAGCGGTTCCTGCGGGGCGCCGGGGGAGACCGGCGCCGCGGGCGCGGCGGCGGGGTGGCGCAGCGCTCCGAGGAGCGAGCACCCTGCGATCAGGCAGCTGAGCGCTGCCGTTGCAGTACGGACCCCGGCGAACCTCATGGCGGAATTATGACCGATGTCGCCGTGTACCGAACGTCGGGGATGCGCTACAGCAGCACCGGCTGGTCCGGCAGCTCCTGGCCGCCGCCTCGGGACCCTGGGAAATGCCGCCCGAGGAGCGCCCCGACTCCCAGGACACCTACGACCGAGCCCTCGCTAAAGCGACCTTCGCGGTAGTGGTGCTCCATCTGGCGGCACACCGCCTGCCACTCAGCCGGCGCGATGCGCGCGGCGATGCCGCGGTCGGCGACGATCTCGACCACCCGATCCGCCAGCAGCACGTAGATCAGCACGCCGTTGTTGTGCTCCGTGTCCCAGACCCCGAGCAGTCCGAACAGCTGCAGCGCGCGCTGCCGTGACGGCAGGTCGTGCCACAGCTCGGGCAGATCGAGCGCCGTCTCGACCACGAAGCGAATCTCACCCTCATGCCGGGACTCACACTCCTGAACAGCCTGCCCGATGGCCTGGCGAACCTGAGGCGTGAAGTGCCGCCGGGTGCTCCAGCGGGTCGTAGCGAGGTGGCGCAGCAGGCGCAGGAATTTCATGCGGCGGCCCTCCACTACCAGCTTCCGGAAGCGCCGCCGCCGGAGGACACGCCCCCGCCGCCGCTGAAACCACCACCGCCGAGACCGCCACCGCCAAATCCCCCGCCACCGAACCCGCCCCAACCCCCGCCCAAACCTCCACCGCGCGGATAGCTCGACCAGCCGCTGCCGCGCGAGAGCCCGGCGAGCAGCGTGAAGAGGAAGGCCCCCACCGCGGCGAGCAACGCGAGAGCCAACGCGTAGCCGGCGAGGGAAACCAGCAGCCCCGCTCCGGCGCCCGTGAGCGCCGAGCCCAGCGTGCGGCCGAATATGCCCCGCAACACTACCGAGCCGGCGAGCACGGCGAACAGGACGAACGGCAGTGGGCCTCCGCCGTGAGAGCGTTCGCCCGGATGCCAGCCGCGGTCGGGAGGCGGCAGCGGCTCGCCCTGGATGAGGCGCATCATCTGCTCCAGGGCTGCGTCGATGCCGCCGTAGAAGTTACCCTGGCGGAACGCCGGTCTGATCGTCTCCTCGATGATGCGGTTGCACATGGCGTCGGTGAGCACGCCTTCCAGGCCGCGCGCAGGCTCGATGCGTACGCGCCGATCGTTCTTGGCGATGAGCAGCAGAGCTCCATCGTCCACGCTCTTTCGGCCGAGCTTCCACTCATCGAAGACGCGGATCGAGTACTGAGCGATGTCCTCCGGCTGAGTCGTGGGCACGATGAGGACGGCGAGCTGCGAGCCCTTGGCGGACTCGAACGCGGCGAGCTTCTGCTCGAGCTGCGTTTGCTGCTCCGCGGTGAGCGTGCCGGTCAGATCGGTCACCCGCGCCGTCAGCTTCGGAATGGGCTGCTGGCCCGGCCCCGCGGCCGGCATCGACTGCGCGGTGCTCGGCGCCGCGGGCGCGGTGCCGAGCACCGCGAGCAGCAGCAACGACAGGGCGCATCCGGCGCCCGGGCGCGCGCCCCTCGAGCGCGGAGTCATTTCGTCGCGGGTTGCCCTTGACGAGCGTCCGCGGGCGCGCCTCCCGCGGCGGGCGGCACCGCCGGTGCGCCGGGCGTCGAGGTGTCGAAGCTCACGGTGGGCGCGATTGCGATCTGCTGCTCGTTGGCGACGGTGAAGTTCGGCTTCACCTGGAAGCCGAACAGCTTCGCCGTGAGGTTCGACGGGAAGCTGCGCACCTGCACGTTATAGCCCTGCACCGCCTGGATGTAGCGATTGCGGGACACGGCGATGCGGTTCTCGGTGCCTTCGAGCTGCGACTGCAGATCGCGGAAGTTCTGATCCGACTTCAGCTGCGGATAGTTCTCGACGACCACCATCAGCCGGCCGAGCGCTTGCGTCAGCTCGCCCTGTGCGGCCTGGTACTGCTGGAAGCGTTGCGGATCGTTGAGCAGCTCGGGCGTCACCTGGATGGAGTTGGCCTTGGCGCGCGCCTCGGTCACGCCGATCAGAACCTTCTGCTCCTGCGCCGCGTAGCCCTTGACGGTGTTGACCAGGTTCGGGATCAGGTCGGCCCGTCGCTGATACTGATTGACGACCTCGGACCAGGCGGCCTTCACCGCCTCGTCCTGTTGCTGCAGGGCGTTGTAACCGCACCCCGACAGTGCCACCACCGCAGCCGCCAGCAAGGCGCCCATCCACGCACGCATCGAGATTCTCCTTATGCAAACGGCCCGCCGCACCTAAGCGGGGGGCGGGATTGTCACACGGCGGGGAAAGGCGCGTCGATTTAGGGCGTCGGAGCCAAAAAAAACCCCAGGTTTTGAGGCCTGGGGTTTATAAAAGGCGGACCTTCGATGAAGGGAAGGAAGTCCGCCAGGGGATCAGTGCAATCGTGCCCAGTGCAGGATCCGAATGTCGTCCGAGTCCAGATCGAAACTCTGTGCCAGCAGCGCGCGCAGCTCACGGCTGGCGCGCGTGTTGCTGAGGGGCTGACGAAGCTCCACTACGCCGCTCCATTCATTGCTGAAGCTCGAGCTTTGCGCCTTGCTGTCGCCGGTGACAAAGTGCGTGTAGTACTTGGTAGCCACGGTTGGAGGTTAGTAGCGCAGCGGCGTTCCCGTCCGTGAGATGCTCCACAGAAACTTCGCTTTCTGTTAAAGCGAGTGCGACATAATTCACAGGAGCGCCCTGCAGATGGCACGTGTGCCGCCCGTCAGCGCCCCTCCCGGCTCGAAGTACATCACTCCCGAGGGTGCGCGGCGGCTGCGCGAGGAGCTCGAGCGGCTGTGGCGCGAAGAGCGCCCAAGCGTGTGCCGGGCCGTGACCGCGGCGGCCGCCCAGGGCGATCGCTCCGAGAACGCCGAGTACACCTACGGCAAGCGGCGCCTCCGCGAGATCGATCGGCGGGTGCGGTTCCTGCGCCGGCGGCTCGACGGTATGGTGATCGTGGATGGGCCTCCGGCCGATCCGGCGCGCGTGTTCTTCGGCGCCTGGGTGGTGCTCGAGTCCGCGGACGGATCCCGCACGCGCCACCGCATCGTGGGTCCCGACGAGTTCGACCTGTCGCCGGGCTACATCAGCATGGACTCACCGCTCGGCAAGGCCCTGATGCGCAAGAGCGTCGACGACGAGGTGACCGTCGAGGCGCCCGGGGGCAGCCGGAACTTGCTCATCGTGGCCATCGAGTACGAGTCGCTTACCAGATCACCCGGACGTTCTTGAACTGCCAGGGGTCGTTCCGGTCGATGTCCTCGGGGAACAGCCGCTCGCGCTCGTGCAGCGGCGTCCAGTCGGTGTACTCCCCGACCATCGGACCGAGGTACGGCGTGCAGATCTCGAGGTTGCGCCGGAAGTCCATCTCGTCCGGCTCGACGACCCCGAGATTCGGATTCTCCATCGCCCACACCACCCCCGAGAGCACGGCCACGCACACCTGCAGGCTCGTGGCGTTGTTGTAAGGGGCGAGCTGACGCGCCTCGCCGATCGAGAGCTGCGAGCCGTACCAATAGGCGTTTTTCTTGTGGCCGGCGAGCAGCACCCCGAGCTCGTCGATGCCGCTCACGATGTCGTCCATGAGGATGCGCTGGCGCTCCTGCTGCACGTAGTTGCGTCCGGCAAGCTCGTGAATCGACATGACCGCGGCGGCGCACGGGTGGTAGGCGTAGTGCACCGTCGGCCGATATGCCACCTGCGAGCCCTCGCGCACCGTGAAGTAATCGGCGATGGAGATCGACTCGGCGTGCGTGATGCAGAAGCCGTGAAAATGCCCGGCGCGCGGCGTCCAGGTGCGCACGCGGGTACCGGCGCCGGGCTGCATGAGGTAGATCGAGGCGAGGCTCCCGGAGTCGTGGCGCTTGCCGTCGCGCGGGAAGTTGCGCTCGTGGGTCCCCCAGCCCATCTCGCTCGGCTGCGAGCCCTCGCTCACGAAGCCGTCGATCGACCAGGTATTCACGAATTCGCCCGGCTGCTTCGGGCTGCTCGAGATCTGGGTGTCGCGCTCGGCGATGTGCACCACTCTCAACCCCAAGCGGCGCGCCAGATCGCCCCACTCGGCGCGCGAGGCGGGCTTGCCGGCATCCACGCGCGTTTCGGCGGCGATGTTCAGCAGCGCCTGCTTGACGAAGTGCGACACGAGGCCGGGGTTGGCGCCGTGGGTGAGCACGGCGGTCGGGGCGCGCGCGTTGCCCGCGCGCAGCGCAAGGGCCTCCTCGCGCAGCGCGTAATTGGTGCGGCGGGCGGCCGGCACTGTCGGGTCCGTATAGCCGCCCGGCCAGGGCTCGATACAGGTATCGAGATACATCGCGCCCTTCTCCCAGCACAGCTTGATGAGCGCGACGCTCGAGACCTCGAGCGAGACGTTGACGAGGAAATCCCCTCGCCCGAGCAGCGGGCCGAGGACGCGCCGGAAGTTCTCGCGCGTCAGACGCTCCTTGATGAACTTGATGCCGTACTTCGCCGCCTCCTCGCTCCCTTTGTCCTCGGCCGTCACGATGGTGAGCCGATCGGGCGTAATGCCGACGTGCCTGAGGAGCAGTGGCAGAACCCCCTGGCCGATGCTGCCGAAACCGACGAACAGGATGCGTCCGGGAAATTCGATGTAAATTTTGTGATCGCTGCTCATGATGCTCAAGTCTTCGTGATCTTCGCTCCTCGCGGCACGATGGCACGCGCGGGCGAAGGTTAGCAACCGGACTCGCGCGACTCAATTTCCGCGCGCGCGGCGCTGCGCTCAGCGCCAGTGAGGCGGATAGGTGCGCTCGTACCCCGGCAGCGCCGCGACGCGCGCGAGCCAGCGCCCGAGCGCCGGGTAGTTCACCTCGACGGGCATGAAGCGCGATGACAGCTCGCGCGCCACCGGCCGCTCGAGCGCGCGCTTCAAGAGCTGGATGCCCGGAAAGATCACCATGTCGACGGCCGAGTACGCATCCCCCACGATCCAGTCGGACTTCGAGAGCCGTCCCTCGATGGTGCGCGCGTCGCTCGCGACCGAGTGCATCGCCTCCGTGATCTCGTCGCCGGAGAGGTCCACGTCGCCGTCGAAGATCGCCGAGGTGATGCGCCTCAGACGCGGCTCGATATACGCCTGATACTCGCAGATGACCCGCATGATGGTGCCGGCCTCCTCGGGCGTGCGGCCGAAGATCGGCGGCTGCGGGTACTTGAGGTCCAGGTAGTACAGGATCGCGAGCGACTCGAAGCAGACGTAGTCCCCGTCCTTCAGGACCGGCACGCGGCCGCGCGGATTGAGTGCGAGCATCTGCGGGGATTTGTGCTCCTGCTTCGAGAACTGCAGCAGGTGGCTCAGGTAGGGCAGCCGCTTGTACTCGAGCGCCAACAGCACGCGCCACGCGTAGGGACTGCCACTGCCCCAGTAAACGTCGATGGCCATGGTGCGCCCCGCTGGAGGTGGTGACGGGATTGTAACGACAACCGCACAGCGCCGAAAATGCGCGGCGGACCCTCGCGAGGGATGCGCCGTGACGACGAACCTCATCGAACCCGGCGAGCTCGGCAGGCATCGCGCCGATCCCGACTGGGCTATCATCGACTGCCGCTTCGAGCTCGCGCGCCCCGATTGGGGCGAGCAGGCCTTCGCCGCCGCTCATATCCCGAACGCGCTCTACGCTCATCTGGATCGGGACCTCTCGGGTCCACGCACGGCGCTGACCGGCCGGCACCCGCTGCCCGAGGTCGGTGCGCTCGTGGCGACCTTCGCGCGCTGGGGAATAGATGACAGGGTGCAGGTCGTGGCCTATGACCAGGGAGGGGCCGTCGCCTTTGCGGCGCGCCTGTGGTGGCTGCTGCGCTGGCTGGGCCACGGGAAGGTGGCGGTGCTCGACGGGGGCCTCGCGGCCTGGGAGCGCGCCGGGTTGCCGCTCGACAGCGTGACCACGGCCCGCGCGCCGCGGCGCTTTCGCGCCGCGCCCGCCGCGGACGCGGTGGTGACGAGCGCCGCGCTCGAGCGCCTCGTGGCCTCCGGCGCACTCGAGCGCGGCGAGCAGCTCCTGGTGGACGCGCGTGGCGCGGATCGCTTCGCGGGCGAGAACGAGACGCTCGACCCGGTCGCGGGCCACGTCCCGGGCGCCCGCAACCATCCCTTCGCCATAAACCTCGACGCGCGGGGTCGATTTCTCGACGCGGCGGCGCTCGAGCGACGCTGGGCGGAGCGGCTGCGCGGGCGGGGTGCGGCGGAAGTGATCGCGATGTGCGGCTCGGGCGTCACGGCCTGTCACAATCTGCTCGCGCTCGAGGTCGCGGGACTTCCCGGCGCGCGGCTCTACGCGGGGTCCTGGAGCGAGTGGATCCGCGATCCGGCGCGTCCGGTGGCTCGCGGCCCCGAGGCTCCCGCCGGTGCCGGGGCCGCGGCGCAAGCCGCGGCGGCGCCACCAAACACTCGAACTTCGTGAGCCAGCACTCTTACTGGACACGTAATTTTGATATAAGGCGCCCGTGGCCGCCGATCCCAAGAGCGCCGTCAACGGCAATCGCAAGTTCAATCCCGCGCAGCCCTGGCGGGTCGAGGACTCGCTCGAGCTCTACCACCTGCGCGCCTGGGGTCAGGGTTACTTCAGCGTCAATCAGAGCGGTCACGTGGTGGTGCGGCCGGACACGACCGAGCAGCACGAGATCGATCTGTACGAGGTCGTCGAGGGCCTGCTGGCCCGTGACCTGACGACGCCGGTGGTGGTGCGCTTCTCCGACATCCTGGCGCATCGCCTGCGCCGGCTCCACGACGCGTTCGCGCAGGCGATCGCCGAAAACGACTACAAGAACCGCTACGCGGCGGTGTACCCGATCAAGGTGAACCAGCAGCGCCTCGTGGTCGAGGAGGTCTACCGCTACGGCCAGGAGTTCGGCTTCGGCCTCGAGGTGGGGTCGAAGCCCGAGCTGCTCGCGGTGATGGCGATGACCGAGAATGCGCCTGAGCGGCTCATCATCTGCAACGGCTTCAAGGACGACAGCTACATCGAGGCGGTCACGCTCGCCACCAAGCTCGGCCGCACCATCATCCCGGTGGTGGAGAACTTCGAGGAGCTCGGGCTCATCCTCGAGCACGCCCGCCTCTACCAGGTGCGGCCGCGGATCGGCGTGCGCGTCAAGCTCTTCAGCGAGGGCTCGGGGCGCTGGAGCTCCTCGGCCGGCGAGAAGTCCAAGTTCGGCCTGTTCATCACCGAGATCCTCGAGCTGTTCAACGTGCTGAAGCAACACGACATGCTCGACTGCCTGCAGCTGGTGCACTGCCACCCGGGCAGCCAGTTGCAGGACATCCGCCGCGTCAAGGACGCGATCAACGAGCTGGCGCACGTGTATGCCGAGCTCAAGCTCATGGGGGCGGGCCTGCAGTACATCGACGTGGGCGGGGGCCTCGGGGTCGATTACGACGGCAGCGGCACCAACTTCCCCTCTTCGATCAACTACACCCTCAACGAATACGCGAGCGACGTCGTCTACCGCGTGGCGAGCGTGTGCAACGCCCGCGACATTCCGCACCCGATGATCGTGAGCGAGTCCGGCCGCGCGGTGGCGGCCTACCACAGCGTGCTCATATTCGATGCCCTCGGCTCCTCGGCCCTCGATAAGTTCCGCGTTACCGGGGATCGCGCCGAGGACTACGGCGGCGAGGAGGAGCTGCCGCAGCCGGTTCAGGATCTCTTCGAGGCCTTCCGCGCGGTGAGCGACCGGCGTCTGGTCGAGTGCTATCACGATGCGCTCACGGCGCGCGAGCAGGTGCTGCAGATGTTCAATCTGGGGCTGCTGTCGCTCGAGTTCCGCGGGCTCGCCGAGCGGCTCTACTGGGCGACCTGCGCCAAGATCCGCGACTCCTGCCGCAAGCTCGAGCGGCTGCCGGAGGAGCTCGAGGACCTCGAATCGATCCTCTCCGACACCTACTTCTGCAACTTCTCGGTGTTCCAGTCGCTCCCGGACAGCTGGGCGATCGACCAGCTGTTCCCGATCCTGCCCATCCACCGCCTGGACGAGCGCCCGACCCGTACCGCGGTGCTCGCCGACATCACCTGTGATTCGGACGGCAAGATCGATCACTTCGTGTCGCTGCGCGACGTGAAGCGCACGCTCGAGCTGCACGAGCTCAGGGGCGAGGAAAAGTACTACCTGGCGGCGTTCCTGGTCGGCGCCTACCAGGAGACCCTCGGCGATCTGCACAATCTCTTCGGCGACACCCACGTGGTGCACGTGCGGCTGCACGATGAAGGCGGCTGGTGGATCGAGGAGATCGTCAAGGGTGACACCGCCAACAAGGTGCTCGAGTACATGGAGTACGACGTCGCGGAGCTCTACCCGGCCCTGGCGCGCGACTGCGAACGCGCCATCCGCGACGGGCGCATGACGCTCGCCGAGAGCCAGACGCTGAAGCGCTTCTACGAGAGCGAGCTCGACGGCTACGCGTATCTCGAGCCCGCGGGCGCGTGAGCGGGTGCTGTTGTTTTTTCGGCACGCGGCGCTGGTTTGCGTCCCGCAGGGCCCGGGAGTAGCATCCGCCGTGCGTTCGTTCCGTAGTGGATGAGTGCGCTTTGTTGAATGTGTTGACTCCATATCCCGCCCCGCGCTTCTCATCCGCGCGCGAACGCAGGTGCAGGCCGCTGGCCCAAGCGCTGCGCATTGACTGAAACTGCCGATCGTGTGCCTTGAAGCCTTGACCTGTTTGAGTGTTCACGCGGTACATGCGACGAGGCTCGCCCGCCGCCGCTGTCCGCTTTTGCAAGAGAGACTTCCGGATGACGACGATTTACGTGGGAAATCTCCCGTTCAACGCCACCGAGCAGGACGTGAAAGCCCTGTTTGAACGTCACGGCAAGGTGGAATCGGTGAAGCTCATCAACGACCGGGAAACCGGTAAGCCGCGTGGTTTCGGTTTCGTCGACATGCCGCAGGCCGAGGCGCAGGGCGCGATCCAGGCCCTGAACGGCTTTCAGATGAACGGCCGGCCGCTGCGCGTGAACGAAGCCCAGGAGCGCCCCCAGCGCCCGCGCCAGGGCGGTGGCCCGTTCCGTCGCTGACACCTGCGGGGCAACCCAAGGGGATACACAAAACCCCGCTCCACGCGGGGTTTTTTTATGGCACGCAGTGCGTATCGCGCCTTGCCCGAGCGAGGCGCACCGACGGGGACGACCGATGATGCTCGAGAAGCGCATATCCGGCGCAGCCGCCCTTGCCAGCGCGGTGCTGGCGGTAGCCGCGTGCGCGACCGGCGGCAGCTCGCGCCAAACCACCGCCGAGGCTCTGACCGCGATCCTGGCCGCCGACCACCGCTCGGCGGAGAATCGCGCGCGCGACCGCTACCGCCATCCGAAGGAGACGCTGCTGTTCTTCGGCATTCGCCCGGAGATGCGGGTGCTCGAAGTGTGGCCGGAACCGGGGTGGTACACGGAGGTGATCGCGCCGCTCGTGCGCGAGAAGGGCAAGTACTACGCGGCCGTCATCGCGGCGGATCCCACGAGCAAGTACATCACCGAGCGACTCGAGGCCTACCGCAGGAAGCTCGCCGAGCGTGCGGACCTCTACGACCGCGTCTCGGTGGTCACCTTCCCGACGGATGGCGGGGATGCGGTGCCGCCGGGGTCAGTCGACATGGTCGTGACCTTTCGCAACATCCATAACTGGATGTCGCGGGACAGGGCCGCGCAGGCCTTCACCACCATGTACCGGGCGCTGCGGCCGGGCGGCGTCCTCGGTGTGGTCGAGCACCGCGGCAATCCCGCGCTCCCCCAGGATGTGTCCGCGAAGAGCGGCTACGTGATCGAGGACTACGCGATCAAGCTCATCGAGGCGCAGGGCTTCAGGCTGGTCGCGAAGTCCGAGGTGAATGCGAACGCCAAGGACACCAAGGACTACGAGCAGGGTGTGTGGACGCTGCCCCCGACGTACCGACTCGGGGACAAGGATCGGGAAAAGTACGCCGGCATCGGCGAGAGTGATCGCTTCACGCTGCGCTTCGTGAAGCCGAAGAAATAGCCCTCACCACATCTCGCGCAAGCGCGCGCCGACGTCGAGCGTCACCGGCGCGCTCGAACCGCGCAGCGTGTCGGCGGCGCCGGGCGCCGAGCCATGGAAGCTCACCGCCTCCAGCGTCTTCACCACCTTCTCCGTCAGGAAGCGGCTGCGGCCGCCGTAGACGTGCGCGTCTCCCGTGCGCGGCTGCTGCGTGAGATGGAACTTGAGCGGCATGATGAGCATCAGATCGTTCTCGGCGCGCGTGAGCGCCACATACAGCAGCCGACGCTCCTCCTCGATGAGCTCGGGTTTGCCGGTAGAGAACTCGGACGGAAAGCTGCCGTCTACCACGTTCAGCACGTAGACGGTGTCCCACTCCATGCCTTTCGCCGAGTGGACCGTGGACAGCACGAGGTAGTCCTCGTCGAGGTTCGCCCGCCCGGCGAGGTCGCCGGTGGCGTGCGGCGGATCGAGCGTCAGCTCGGTGAGGAAGCGCTCGCGGGAGGGATACTGGCCCGAGAGCAGCTCGAGCTGCTCCAGATCCCCGAGGCGGGTGTGACGCTGCTCGTAAATCCGCTCGAAGTGCGGCCGGTACCACTCGCGCACGAGTTGCACCTGCCCCGCCCAGGGCCGCTCGGGGACGGCGAGCGAGCGCATGAGCTCGATCAGCCGCGCCCAGTCGCCCTCTCCCGTCTCCGGTGGCCTGAAACCCTCGAGCGCCTCGAAGGTGTGGCCGGCCGTCTCGAGATGCTCGATCGCGAGGCGGGCATTGACCGGACCTACGCCCGGCAGCAGCTGCAGGGTGCGAAACGCGGCGAGCATGTTGCGGGGGTTGTCCGCCCACCGCAGCACCGCCATAAGGTCCTTCACGTGCGCCGCCTCGAGAAAGCGCAGCCCGCCGTACTTCACGAACGGCACGTTGCGCTTGGCGAGCTCCACTTCCAGCAGGTCGCTGTGGCTCGCGCTCCTGAACAGCACCGCCTGCCGCTTGAGCGGCACGTTCGCCTCGCGCCGGCGCAGCACCTCGGCCACGACGTACTCGGCCTGCGTCTGCAGCTCCTCCACCGTAACCAGGCGCGGCCTCGCCCCGGCGCCGCGGATCGACAGCAGGTACTTGCGGTGCTGGCGGGGCGCCTCGGTCAAGAGGGCGTTGGCGACATCGAGCACCTGCTGGGTCGAGCGGTAGTTCTGTGCCAGCGTGACCACGTTCGCCGGCGGCTGGAAGCGCTCCGGGAAGCCGAGAATGTTCTCCACCGCGGCGGCCCGAAAGGAGTAGATCGCCTGGGCGTCGTCGCCGACCACCGCGACGCCTGCCCCGTCGGGCTTGAGAGCGTGGAGGATCTCGGCCTGGAGCCGGTTGGTGTCCTGGTACTCATCCACCAGCACGTGATCGAAGTGCGCGCCGATGTGCTGCGCCAGGCGCGGCTCGGACATCATCGCGTGCCAGTACAGCAGCAGATCGTCGTAATCGAGCAGGCTCGCGTGCTGCTTCTGCTCGACGTAGGCGCGGTACAGCCGCGTGAGCTCCTCCTCCCATTGCGCGCACCAGCCGTAGTGCTGCTCGAGCGTCTCGCGGAGCGTGGCGTGGGTGTTGACCCGGTTGGAATAGATCTGCAGGCAGGTCTCCTTGCGCGGGAAGCGCTGCTCCTTGCCCGCAAGTCCCAGCTCCTCGCGCACACTGTCCATGAGGTCCGCGGCATCGCCGCGATCGACGACGCTGAAGTGCGGATCGAGCTTGAGGTGCGGCGCGTAGTGGCGCAGCAGCCGGTTGCCGATCGAGTGGAAGGTGCCGGCCCAGCCGAGGCGTTGGGCGATGCTCTGGCCGGGGCCGCCGAGCGGCTGGTCGAGCGCCCGGCGCGTGATCTCGTGCGCGCGACGGCGCATCTCGAGGGCCGCGCGGCGGGTGAAGGTCAGCATCAGGATGCGCGCCGGGTCGACCCCGTGGATGACCAGGTGCGCCACGCGATGCGCCAGGGTGTCGGTCTTGCCGGTGCCCGCGCCCGCGACTATCAGCAGCGGTCCCGCGCGATAGCCCTTCTCGGGGAGCGCCTCCCCATGAGTCACCGCCTTGCGCTGCGCGGCGTTGAGTTTGTCGAGGTGGGTCGTAGTGCTCATCAGTGCGAAGCGCCGACTATACCCGCCGCCAACATCCGCTGGCGACCCGCCCGCCGCCTCGGGACAGCGGTTACGATAGCCGCATGAAGCCGGACAATGAGACCCTGCACTTCAGCGGACGGGTCATCCGCGTCACCACCGACGAGGTGCTGCTCCCGAACGGCCACCGCACGCTCCTCGAGGTCGTGCATCATCCGGGTGGTGCCGCCACGGTCGCCCTGGACGAGGAGGGATGCGTGTGCCTCCTGCGGCAGTATCGCTATGTCGCCGGCGGCTGGCTGTGGGAGCTGCCCGCCGGCAAGCTCGAGCCCGACGAGGCGCCGCTCCTCACCGCACAGCGCGAGCTCGCCGAGGAAGCGGGCCTCAAGGCGCGCGAGTGGCTGGGTCTCGGCGCCTGCCTGAGCTCGCCAGGCGTATTCACCGAGAGGCTGCACCTCTACCTCGCGACCGGGATCGAGCGGGTCTCGAGCGCGCACGAGCGCGCCGAGGTGATCGAGGTCCACCGGGTGCCGCTCGAGGAGGCCTGTCGGTGGGCACTCGATGGCACGATCACGGATGCCAAGACCGTCATCGGCCTGCTGCGGGCCCGCTACGGCGCGCCGCCTGTCCGTGGCACAGAGGTGGCGGGGATTCCGTGACCGATCTCGCGGCGCCCCTTGCCACCCCCCGCTAGGCTGTTACCCGGAAAAGAGGCTGCAGCAGCAGGTGTCATAATCCGTGGGCAAAACATCAAAAATCCCTCCCGCGCCGGCGCAGACGCGCGCCGAAACCAAGCGCCGGCGTGTCGGTAAGGTCGTGCACGATGAGCGCGGCAACGGCTCGGTCCAGTGGGAAGATGCGCCCGCCGATTACGAGCGGGTCGTGCTCGAGGTGATCAACGACGGCCGCGCGGGGCGGGCGGAGGACTTCAACCCCTACGCGCAGCGCGTGCCGCGCGCTCGCGACAGCACCGGCGCCACCACGCGCACCGACCTGCGCAAGCTCTCCGACTGGATCAAGAAGATGCGCGAGCTCGAGGAGCGCAAGCGCAACGCGGACGATCAGGACGAGGACTGACGCTCGATGTGCGCGCGCTTGCGCGCATGCGTCAGCCGATAGAATCTCCTCAGCTCCGCGAGCACCCCGCTCTCTCCCGCCGCCGCCGCACCGCCCGCGGTGCGCGAGAGCGACTTCTCGAGTCGCCGGCAGAATTTTTCCGCATAGCGACTCGCCTCGCGATACAGCCCCGCCCGCCCGCGCGCCAGGCGCGGATCGATCCGCGTGCGCTCGAACAGCACGCGGCGCAGCTCCGCCGGGAAGCGCTGCGGAAGCTGCCGGCGCAGCAGCCAGTAGCTCACGACGTACTTGTCGACTT
>MNCZ01000032.1 GCA_001914695.1 Gammaproteobacteria bacterium 13_2_20CM_66_19
CGGCGAAGTCGATTCTCGCCTGCGCGGCCGAGCTCGACGCGGACCAGGCCTGCGGTCACGTCGCAATCAACGGATTGCTGTACGCGGCGCGACAGCGCCACCTCAACGTCCGCTTGCTCGACCTGCGCAATTCCGGCGATACGCAGCCCGATCGCTCGCGCGTCGTTGGCTACGGCGCCTTTGCGCTGTACGAGGGACCGGTGCGCCAGTGAGCCGGGTGCAGCTCACGCCGCTCTACGATCGAGCCGCTTGCATCGACCCATGGCAGCACCGAGAGATGCACGCTACAGCTTACATTCCCGAAGCAACGCGAAGAAATTCGTCGCTCTTGCGCAGCATCTGGGTTCTGGCGCTCGAGTCGTCGAGGTAGTGATCGAGGTCCTCCCAGGTCACGAGCTCGCACTTGCCACCGGCAGCCCTGAGGCGCTCACACATACGCTTCGATTGCTCGATGTGCACGTTCCGGTCGAATCCGCCGTGGAATAGCAAGACCGGCACTTTGATCTTGTCCGCGTGCTCGGCAGGCGAGCCCTCGTGGATGTGTGCGCCTTGGCCGATGAAGGCGCTTTCGAGCTCGAAATTGCTCCAGTGGCGGTACTGCTCCTTGAGCGCCGCGAGGTCAGTCACCGGCGCAATCGCGACCACGGCCTTGAACACGGAAGGGTCGACGACCGCGGACTGCAACGCGGCGTAGCCGCCATACGACCACCCGACGATTCCGAGCTTTGCGGGATCCGCCACGCCCTGGCTAACCAACCAGCGCCCGGCCGACAGTACGTCGCCGATGGCGAGCTGCCAGGACTTGAAGCCCTGGTCACGGAACCAGGCATCGCCGTAGCCGCTCGATCCGCGGAAATTCGGTTGCAGCACTGCGAAGCCGCGCGAGGCAAAGAACTGCGACAACCAGTCGAAGCCCCATTCGTCCCGAGCGCTCGGGCCGCCGTGGGGCATGACAATCGCGGGCAGGCCCCTGGCGCTCTCGGCACCGGGGGGCAGCGTCAAGTATCCGGGCACCATGACTCCGTCTACTGAGGGGTAGCGGATGCTCTTCATGGTGGCGAGCTTCACTCCTTCGAGCGCGGCTCTGACCACCAGGAACGTCTGCAGCTGGTGCGCTTTGCGATCGAAGATGTAGTACACGCCCGGATCCGCGTCGCTGCCTGCAAACAGCAGCATGCGGTTCTCGTCGCCGCTGGCATCCACTATCCGCAGCAACTGGTTCGGCAGCGCCTTTTGAAACGACGCGAGCAGCTGTTGGATTTGCGGAGCGAAGAACACCGGCTTGCGGGTATCGGTTGCGTATGAGGCGCCCACCACGTGCCGGTGCCGTCCGATCCTGATCAGCTCATCCACGTCGACCTCGGGATTCGCGTACACGAGCTGCTCCCGCAGCGAAGCATCGAGGGTCACGGTGTACAGGGCCTGCCGCCCGTCCTTCTGCTTGAAACCATAAGCCACATTGAGATCGGGATCGACCGCGTGGGGATTAAACCCGGTGTGATCGGTGTAGTTGTAATCGCTCAGCTTCCGCCATTCCCGGGACCCCGGCGGGTGGTACAGGTAGTCGATGATGCCGTTGTCCTGGGATTCGCGGACTTTCTGTCTGAGGCCGACGATGCGGATCGTGCCGTGCCCGTCGGTGATGTACTCTGTGGCATCCTCACGAGGCCTCTCGACCTGTTTGACGGTGAGGTCGCGCGTGTCGACCCAGTCGACTCCGAGCCCTTTTGTGCTGGAGCCGAAGCGGGTTCCGATTCTATCGTCGGGCACGTAGACGCGAGTCATCAGCACGGCACCGTCCTGCTCGGGCAGCGAGTCGATGATCTCGCCACCCCCGAGCTGCAATCCGCGGCTGTACTGGCTGTCACGCCGGCTCAGGACCTGAACGTTGCTGCCATCGGCGTTCACCGCCACGAGTCGACTGAACGAGAGAAACCCGTATGTGGGGTCTTTGACGAGAGCGTATACCTCACAGGCCAGGCGCTCGTTGGAGACCCAGTTGCAGTACGTGAGTCGATCCGGCTTGCCGGCTGCCCGCAGCGCCGCTCTCGGGCGTGCGCCCTTGTCGAGACTCAGCGTATACACCACCGACCCCTGACCGTCGGTGGGTGCAATGTACGAGACACGCTGCCCGTCCGGAGAGAGACGCAGGTCGGACACGCTCTGGCGCGCCCCGAACGCCGCCGGCGGGTCGAATGACCTGACCTCCTGCGCAAACAGCGACGGTGCGGCGCATAGCGCCGCCACGACCGTCAGCTCCCTTAACACGTGGGGCTCTCCCGTGTTCGGACCCTAGCGGAAGGCAGCAGTTATCGCCGGGGCGTTGGACTTGTCAAGCCGCGCATTTCAGGCGGGCTCGATTCGGAATGCGCGAGATCAGATGTTCCACAGAGTCGAGAAAGGAGTTGTAACAGATTGATATAACACGGAAGATATAAGCCTAAGTATACTCACGGCCACTGGCCTGGCCGGCCATTGAAAGAGTGAGCCGCGCGGGCTGAGGATGGAGCCCGCATGCGCACGCAACCGGCACCGGCCATGAGTACGGCTCTCGACCTCATCGCGATCGGTCGCGTCAGCGTCGACCTCTACGGACAGCAGATCGGCAGCCGCCTGGAGGATGTCTCGACGTTCGCCAAAGCGCTCGGCGGATGTCCGGCGAATGTGGCCATCGGCGTCGCGCGGCTCGGGTTGAAGCCGGCGCTGATCAGCCGCGTCGGGGACGAGCCCATGGGGCGCTTCGTGCGGGAGCAGCTCGCGCGGGAGGGCGTGGAGACGCGCGGCGTGCGGGTCGATCCGCAGCGCCTCACCTCGCTGGTGCTCCTCGGCGTGCGCGACGAGCAGACCTTTCCACTCATCTTCTATCGCGAGAACTGCGCCGACAGCGCCTTGTGCGAGGACGACATCGACGAGGGCTTCGTCGCCTCGTCACGATCGATCCTCATCACGGGCACTCATTTCTCGCTCCCGAATGCCGCGAGCGCGCAGCGCAAGGCGATCGATACGGCGAAGGCGCACGGAGCCCGGGTGATCCTCGACATCGATTACCGGCCCAATCTCTGGGGCATCGGCGGGCACGGCGCCGGCGAAAGCCGCTACGCCCGCTCGGCGAGAGTGACCGACGTCCTCTCCTCGGTGCTCCCCGATTGCGATCTGATCGTCGGGACCGAGGAGGAGCTGCACGTCGCGGCCGGGATCGAGGCGACGCTCGGCGCCATTTGCCGGATCCGCGCGCTGTCGAGTGCGGTCATCGTGTGCAAGCGCGGCCCACGGGGTTGCATCGTGTTTCCGGATCGCATTCCCGACGCTCTCGAGGACGGGCTGGTCGCGGCGGGATTGGACGTCGAGGTTTACAACGTGCTCGGCGCCGGGGATGCGTTTCTGGCCGGCTTTCTGTCGGGCTATCTGCGGGACGAGCCCCACGAGGTCAGCGCGCGGCTTGCGAATGCCTGCGGCGCGCTGGCGGTCTCGCGGCTGCTCTGCTCGCCCGAGTTTCCGACCCGCGCCGAGCTCGATCATTACCTCGCTTACGGCAGCTCACATCGCGCACTGCGCGAGGACTCGCGGCTGAATCACCTGCATTGGGCGACGACCCGGAGGGATATCCCGAAGACATTGCGGGTGCTCGCGATGGAGGGGCGGTCGGAGCTGCGGCAGCTCGCGCTTCGCCGGAGTGTCCCCGTCGAGCGCCTCGCGAGGCTCGAAGCGCTCGCGGTCGATGCCGTGGCACGCGTCGCCGCAGGTCGCGGCGGCTTTGGCGTGCTGCTGGATGGCACCCACGGAGCTGCGGCTCTGCGCGATGCCGAGCGCGCGAAGCTTTGGCTCGCGCAGCCGGTCGAGCGGCCAGCCTCGAGGCCGCTCGAGTTCGAGGCCGCGAGCCTCGCCGCGCACCTCGAGCCGTGGCCCGCCGCGCTCACCGTCAAGTGCCTGTGTCTGTACCACCCCGACGACCGGGCCGAGCTCCGCGCGGCTCAGGAGCGCAATCTCCTGCGTCTTGCGGCGGCCTGTCGGGCACTGCAACGCGAGCTGCTGCTCGAGATCGCCGCCGGCGGGCATGGTGAGCTCGAGGAAAGCACCACCGCGCGGGTCCTGTCGCGTCTCTATGAGCTCGGGATCCGTCCCGACTGGTGGGCCCTCGAGCCGCAGCCGGGCGCGAGTGCCTGGGAACGTTGCGCGGCCGTGATCGCCGCGAATGATGAGTATTGCCGCGGGGTTCTCGTCTGTGGTCTCGATGAGCCGCCGGAGCGAATCGCGCGCGCGCTCGCACTCGCGGCGGCGGTGCCGCTCGTGCGCGGCCTCGTCGCCGGGGGTAGCATACTCACGGGCGGTGCGCAGGCGTGGCTCGCGGGCGAAAAGTCCGACGAGACGGCTACCGTGGAGATCGCCGCGCGTTTCGCCGCGCTGGTCGAGGTGTGGTCGACCGTCCGCGATCCTCGGCTCGATCGTGCGGAAAGGAGCGCGAATTGACGGCACATCGGCTCACCGTGGCGCAGGCGCTGGTCCGCGCGATGGCGGCGCAGTGGGCCGAGGTGGAAGGCGAGCGCCGGAGGCTGTTCGCCGGAGTCTGGGCGATATTCGGGCACGGCAACGTGGCCGCGCTCGGCGAAGCGCTGTACGCCGCCCGCGACGTGCTGCCGACGCTGCGGGCTCACAACGAGCAGGCCATGGGCCACGCCGCTGTAGCCTTTGCGAAGGCTTCGAACCGGCGCCGCATGATGGCGTGCACGACGTCGATCGGACCGGGCGCGACGAACCTCGCCACGGCGGCGGCGGTGGCCCACGTCAATCGGCTTCCGGTGCTGCTGTTGCCCGGAGACGTGTTTGCGACCCGAGCTCCCGATCCGGTCCTGCAGCAGGTCGAGGACTTCGGCGACGGCCTGGTTACGGCGAACGACTGCCTGCGGCCGCTGTCGCGCTACTTCGACCGGATCACACGCCCCGAGCAGCTCGTGGTCGCTTTCAATCGAGCGATGCAGACCTTGACCGACCCGGCCACGTGCGGCCCCGTGACGCTCGCCTTGTGTCAGGACGTGCAGGCCGAAGGGTACGCGTGGCCGCAGAGTCTCTTCGAGGAGCGGGTATGGACACCACGGCGCCCGCCGCCGGCCCGCGAGGAGCTCGCGCGGGCCGCGCAGGTGCTCCGCTCGGCGCGCCGGCCGCTGATCGTCTGCGGCGGAGGCGTCTTGTATTCCGAGGCGGGCGGCACATTGCGCGAGTTCTGCGAGCGCCATGGCGTTCCGAGCGGCGAGACCCAGGCCGGGAAGTCCGCGCTGCCGGGCAGCCATCCGCTCAACCTCGGCGGCATCGGGGTGACCGGGACCGCCGCCGCCAATTCGCTCGGCGCGGATGCGGACGTGGTGCTCGCGGTCGGCACGCGCCTTCAGGACTTCACGACCGGCTCGGCGACGCTGTTTGACACGAAGGGCTGCCGGATACTGGCCCTCAACGTGCAACCTCTGGATGCGGGCAAGCACGGCGCGATTCCGCTGATCGCGGACGCGCGCGAGGGGCTGCGCGCGCTCAGTGAGGCCCTCGGCGACTGGCGGGCGCCGGATGCCTGGACCGAGCGGGCCCGCCGGGAGCGCGGCGAGTGGCTGAAGACAGCGGAGTCGTTCACGGCAGCGAGCGACCGGCCGTTACCGTCGGATGCCGAGGTCATCGGTGCGGTACAGCGAGCCGCGCGGGCATCTGACATCGTGGTCTGCTCCGCGGGCGGCCTGCCCGGGGAGCTGCACCGGCACTGGCAGGCCGAGCAGCGCCTCGGCTATCACCTCGAGTATGGATTTTCCTGTATGGGCTACGAGATCGCCGGAGGGCTCGGCGTGAAACTCGCGCAGCCTGAGCGCGAAGTCATCGTCATGGTCGGTGACGGCTCCTATCTCATGCTGAACAGCGAGATCGCCACCTCCGTCGCGATGGGACTCAAGCTGATCGTCGTGTTGCTCGACAACGGGGGCTTCGGCTGCATCGAGCGCCTGCAGAGGTCCACCGGCAACGCGAGCTTCAACAACCTGCGCCGCTCCCCCGGCGGCGCCTTCGATGCGCTCGACTTCGTGGCGCATGCGCGCAGCCTCGGGGCGGCGGCCAGGAAGGTGAAGGGTTGCGCCGAGCTCGGGAGCGCACTCGCCGAAGCGCGCGGGGCGGACCGCACCTCCGTGCTCGTCATCGAGACCGATCCGGCCTCCAGCACCACCGCCGGAGGGCACTGGTGGGACGTTCCGGTGCCCGAGGTCTCGGATCGCGCCGCAGTCGAATCCGCCCGGGTGCGCTACGCGGTCGCACGTCAACTGCGCTCGGACGATGAGTAGTCCATGAGCATTCGTCTCGGCGTCAACCCGATCATGTGGTCCAACGACGATATGCGCGAGCTCGGCGCGGAAGTTCCGCTCGAGACCTGTCTCGCCCAGGCGCGTCAGATCGGCTTCGAGGGCATCGAGCTGGGACACAAGTTCCCGCGGGACCCCCTTCAGCTCACGACGACACTCGGCCGGTTCGGGCTCGCATGCGTTTCGGGATGGTACTCGGCGCGGCTTCTCGACCGAGACGCCGCCGCCGAGCTCGCGAGCCTTCGTCCCCACCTCGATCTCCTCAAGGCCGCGGCAAGCCCGGTGCTCGTCTTCGCCGAGGTGAGCGGCGCCGTCCACGGCGACTTCCGGACTCCGCTGTCGGCGCGGCCGCTTCTCAAAGCCGGCCACTGGCGCGAATTCGGCCGCCGCTTGACGCAGCTCGCTGCATGGACGGCGGCCGAGGGCGTGCGTCTTGCGTATCACCATCACATGGGCACGGTGGTGCAGAGCCAGGTAGACATCGACACCCTGATGGACGCCACCGGGGCCGACGTGGGGCTGTTGCTGGACACGGGACACGCGGTGTTTGCGGGAGCCGACCCCGTCGCGCTGGCGCGCCGCTATGCTCCGCGGATCGCGCACGTGCATGCGAAAGACCTGCGCGCCGGCGTGTGCGAGCGGGCGCGGGCCGGGGACTGGAGCTTCCTGCGCGCGGTGCTCGAGGGCGTGTTCACCGTTCCGGGCGACGGCAGCGTCGATTTCGATGAGGTGTTAGGTGAGCTGCGCGACTACTCGGGTTGGGTGGTTCTCGAAGCCGAGCAGGACCCGAAGAAGGCGGATCCGATGACTTACGCGTCGCTTGGGTTTGGGAATCTCCGGCGACTCGTGACGGAGCGCAGGCTATGAGCCCGTCGCTCCTCGTCAAGCCCGCGCTCCCAGCCGCCGGCGGTCAGGTGCACCGCATCACCCCTGAGAGCGCGGGCTGGCGTTACGTCGGATTCGAAGTCTTCGATCTGCTGGCCGGACAGGGACTCGTGCGCGAGTCGTCCGACCGCGAACAGTGCCTGGTGCTCCTCTCCGGGCGCGCCTCAGTGAGCGTCGACGGCCGCGATTTCGGCGCGATTGGCGGACGGCGCAGTCCGTTCGATGGCAAGCCGTTCGCGGTCTACGCGCCAGCGCGGTCGCGGCTGACTGTCGCAGCGGAGGCCAACTGCGAGCTCGCGGTGGGCTCCGCGCCGGCCGAAGGGCGGGTACCGCCGCGGCTGATCCGCCCGGAGGATGTCGGCGATGAGGTGCGGGGCACGGGCACCAACACCCGCTACATTCGCGACGTACTGCCGGCGAGCGCGGCGGCCGAGCGACTCCTGGTCGTCGAGGTGCTGACACCCGGAGGCCACTGGTCGAGCTACCCGCCGCACAAGCACGACAGCGAGCAGGTCGGGGAGACCCAGCTCGAGGAGATCTACTATCACCGCCTGTCGCCCCCGGCGGGCTTCGCTTTCCAGCGCGTCTACACGGACGATCGGACGCTGGACGAGACCCTCAGCGTCGAGGATCGCGACGTCGTTCTGGTGCCGCGCGGCTACCACCCGGTCAGCGCTCCGCACGGCTTCGAGCTCTATTACCTGAACGTCATGGCGGGGCCGGTGAGGCGCTGGCAGGTCACCAACGCCCCCGGTTACGAATTCATCACGCGACGGCGCTGAACGGAGATGCCGATGGTTGGCGTGGCGGTGGTCGGCTGCGGGCGCATTGGTCGGGTGCATGCACGAAACGCGGCGGGAAATTCCCGCGCGAGCCTCGTCATGGTGTTCGACGTCGCCGGCACGGCCGCCGAGCAGACGGCGACCGAGTTGGGCGTGAAGGCCGCGCGCAGTCTCGAGGAGGTGCTCGCGGACGACAGCGTAGACGCGGTTCTCGTCGCAACGCCGACGGACACCCACGTGCCACTGATCACCGCGGCGGTCAAGGCCGGCAAGGCGGTGCTGTGCGAGAAGCCGGTCGACCTCGATCCGCAGCGTGCGCGCGAGTGCTGGAGCGGGATTGCTGGCGGCAACCCGAGGGTGATGGTCGGCTTCAACCGGCGATTCGACCCGTCCTTCAAGAGCCTGCGCGAGCGACTCGAGGGCGGCGAGGTCGGACCGCTGGAGCTGGCGATCATCACCAGCCGGGATCCGGCGCCGCCGCCTGCCGCGTACATCAAGTCCTCGGGCGGCCTGATGCGCGACATGACCATTCACGATTTCGACATGGCGCGCTACCTGGCGGGCGATATCGCGCAGGTGCACGCGTTCGCCGCGAATCTCGTCGATCCCTCGACGGCTGCGCTCGGTGACGTCGACACCTGCGTGGTGTCGCTGCGCGCCGCCTCCGGCGCGCTCATTCAGATCAACAACAGCCGCCGCTGCGTGTACGGTTACGACCAGCGCATCGAGGCGTTCGGGGCGGGGGGCATGCTGCAGGCGGGGAACCAGTACCCGACTTCCGTCGAGTCCTGGGGCGCCGCACGCACCGGCGCACGCGATGGCGTACTCAACTTCTTCATCGAGCGCTACCGGGAGGCTTACGAAGCGGAGCTCGACGCGTTCATCTCGTGCGTGGAGGAGGGGCGGGCGATGAGCCCCGACTTCTCCGACGGAGTGGAGGCGCTGCTGCTGGCCGAAGCTGCCGAGCGGAGTTTCAGGACCGGCCGGGTCGTCGATCTCGGTTGAGGCGCCTCAGGCGCGCTGCCGGTACTGGTCCGCGATCACGGCGACGACGATGATCGCGCCCTTCACGATCTCCTGATAATAAGCGTCGATCCTCAGGAAGGTGAATCCCGAGGTCACGACTCCGAGGATCATCGTGCCGATGACCGTGCCGGTGATCCGCCCGACCCCTCCCGCGAGCGATGCGCCGCCGATCACCGCGGCGGCAATGGCATCGAGCTCGTACATGGTCCCCATGCCGGCCTGCCCCGAGACCGCGCGCGCCGAGGTCACGATGCCGGCCAGTCCCGAGAGCGTTCCGGCGATGGTGTAGACCGCGATCAGGTGCCTGGTCACGGGGATTCCGGCCACCCGGGCGGCCTGCGGATTGGCGCCGATCGCATAGGTGAGCTTCCCGTAGCGCGTGTAACGGAGCGCGATATGGAATATCAGCGCGGTTGCGAGAAAGATCATCACCGGCAGCGCACCGCCGCCGATGTCGGCATACCGATCGGTGAGCATGCTCACCGGCTCGCCGTGCGTGTACCACTTGGCCAACCCGCGCGCGGTGACCATGACGCCGAGCGTCGCGATGAACGGGGGAATGGAAGTCCAGGCGATCAGCGTGCCGTTGAGGAGACCGGCCGCGGCTCCCCCCGCCAGGCCTGCCAGTACCGGCACGAGCACCGGCATGTCGGTGAGCGAGGGATACACGGCGCGTGCCGCGTCGGAAGATTGAGCCAGGCTCGCCGCCACCATCGCGGTCAGCGCGACCACCGAGCCTGAGGAGAGGTCGATGCCTCCGGTGATGATGACCTGGGTCACGCCGACGGCAATGATGCCGATGACCGAGACCTGCAGGATCATCACCACCAGGCGCTGCTCGTTGAGCAGGAAGCTCTGCCCGACGAAGATCCACCCGAGCAGCTCGAAGGCCAGGGCCAGCCCGATGAGCACCATGAGGATGCTCGCCTCGGGAGGAAATCTTCGCGGGCGCCCGCCGGCGCCGGTCCGCGTGCTCGCCATCTGAGCCTAGGCCGCCGCCAGATCCATGATCTTCACCTGGTCGGCCTCGGCGCGCTCGAGAATTCCGGTGACGCGCCCCTCGCGCATCACCATGATGCGGTGGCTCATGCCCAGAATCTCGGGCAGCTCGGAGGAGATCAGCAGGACGGCCGTGCCCTCACCGACGAGGCGCGAGATGAGCTGATGGATCTCGGCCTTGGCGGCGACGTCGACCCCGCGCGTCGGCTCGTCGAGAATGAGGATCTTCGGCCGGGTGAGCAGACAGCGGCCGATCAGGACCTTCTGCTGATTGCCGCCCGAGAGATTTCCGATCGGCTCGTGCAGATCGGGCGTCTTGACCCGCAGCAGCGCGCACATCGCCGTGCAGGCCTCGCTCACCGCGCGCGTGCGGACGAACCCGAAGCGGACGAAGTCGCCATGCAGCACCGAGATCTCGAGGTTCTCGAGCACGCTGAGCGTGAGGAAACAGCCGCTCTCCTTGCGGTCTTCGGTGACGAACGCGAGGCCGTGCGAGATCGCGGACTGCGGTGAGTCGACCTTCACCTCGCGGTCCCCGATCGAGAGCCGCCCCGAGCTCACCCCAGTGAGACCGAACAGGGCTTCGGCGAGCCTGGTGCGGCCGGAGCCCACGAGGCCCGCTATGCCGAGAATCTCACCCGCGTGCAGCTCGAAGCTGACGTCTCGGAAGTGCCGCTCGAGCGTCAGATGGCGGGCGGCCAGCAGCACTGCGCCCCGCTGCGCCTCGCCGACGGGCGCCGCCGGCGGCAGCTCGCGTCCGACCATCATGCGCACGATCGCCTCGCGCGTGAGGGTCGCGGGAGTCCCGCCGCCGACGTAGCGGCCGTCGCGCAGCACGGACAGCTCGTCGGCGATCTCGAACAGCTCCTCCAGCCTATGGGTGATGTAGAGGATGCCTTTGCCCTGGGCCTTGAGCTCGCGAATGATCGCGAACAGGTGGTCCGCGTCCCGCTCGCCGAGCGCCGAGGTGGGCTCGTCCATGATGAGCAGCTGCGACTCATAGGAGAGCGCTCTCGCGATCTCGACCATCTGGCGGGCGGCTACCGGGAGTGTGCGCACCTCGGCCTCGGGATCGATGTCGATCCGCAGCCGCTCGAGCAGGGCGCGGGTCCTGCGCTTCAGCTCGCGATGGCTGATGAGTCCCAGAGCGTTGATGGGCTCGCGCCGGATCCAGATGTTCTCCGCGACGCTCATGTAAGGCATCAGGTTCAGCTCCTGATGGATCATGGCGATGCCAAAGTTAAGCGCATGGCGCGGCGAGCCGAGGCGCAGATCGCGGCCGTTGAGGAGCAGCTTGCCGGCATCCGGAGCGTAGACACCCGCGATGATCTTCATGAGCGTCGACTTGCCGGCGCCGTTCTCGCCGCTCAGAGCGTGCACCGTGCCGCGCCCGAGTCGCACCGACACATCGTCCAGGGCCACGACTCCGGGAAACGCCTTGCAGACATTCCTGACTTCGAGAAGGCAGCCGTCTCCCGCGCCGTCGCGCATCGCTCAGTGCCTGCCGAGATAGCTCGCCAGATTGCCCGGCGTCACCAGCTCGAAGGGTACCCAGACGAAGCCTGGGACGCTTTCGCCCCTGACGAGCTTCAGCGCCGTATCGACGGCCCCTCTGCCCTGGGCGGGGGCGTTCTGGAATACGGTCGCCTGGAGCTCTCCCGCCTTCATCGCGGCTAGCCCGTCGGGGGTGGCGTCGATGCCCGCGACGACGGTCTTCGAGAGCAGTCTTGCCTGCCTGAGGGATTGAATGGCGCCGATCGCCATCTCGTCGTCGTTGGCGACGACCGCCTGAGGCCGCAACCCGGCGCTCAGCCAGTTCGTCATGAGATCGGCCGCCTGAGTGCGCTTCCAGTCGGCCGCCTGCTTGTCCAGGACCCGTATGCCGCGGCACTCGGGTCTTGCAATCACGTCTTGGACGTCCTGCGTGCGCTGACGGGCGGCCTGATTGGTGAGCTCGCCGATCAGGACGACAATCTCTCCCTTGCCCTTCAGGAGCCGGCACACCTCGGCCATCTCGAGCGTGCCCGATTGAGTTTCGTCCGAGCCGACGAAGGACACCCTGGGGGGCAGCTGCTTGTCGGCGGGCATGCGGTTCACGTACACGAGCGGAATGCCGGCGCGCGCCACGAGCCGCGTCATTCTCGGAGTCGCGTCGGTATCGACCGGGTTGACGACGATGGCGTCGACCTTCTGCGCGATGAAGTTCTGGATCTGGTTCAGCTGCCGGCCGATGTCGTTCTGGGCGTCCTCGAACTGAATCGAG
>MNCZ01000097.1 GCA_001914695.1 Gammaproteobacteria bacterium 13_2_20CM_66_19
GCGGTGGTTGGGATGTGATTCGCGGGCTTCGCGTTACCGGTCTGATCAGTCATGAAGGTCGGTGTCGTGGTATGGCAGCCGTTGCAGTCGCCGGTCGCCGGGTGTGCTTTGTCGAAGGCCTGCGGACGGGAATCTCCCCAGGCGGTCGCGCTGCTCGCGATCATGCCTAGGTAAGGCGCGCTCTCGTGGCAGGTCTGGCAGGCGGTGACCGCGGCCGCCACCGTGGTGTGGCCGGCTACCGAAAGAGTCGGAGCGCTGAGGCTCGCGCTGCCGAGCTTGAAGCCGCCCGTATTGACATTGCCCGTCGTATGACAGCCCGAGCCGTTGCAGTCGAGGCTGCCGAACGGAAAGTGGTTGCTCGGGTTGGTGACGATCGAGAACACGGGATTGGCGGCAATGCTGAATGTCCCGGCGACGTTGGAGCCATGGCAGCTCAGGCACCCAGTGATCCCCTGGTGGACTCCGGTGACTGAATAGAGGGCGAAGTTGCCCGCCGTCGTGTGGCACTGCGCGCACGCGGCGCTGGTTGGAATGTGATTGCTCGGCTTGGTCGCCGTCGGCAGCAGGTTCACGGCGAACGTGGGCGTTGGGACGTGGCAGTTGCCGCAGTCGCCGGTGGCGGGATGCTTCGCATCGAGCGTGATATTGGGCCGCGAGTCTCCAGCTGCGGTATTGGTGCTGGCGACCATCCCCAGATAGGGCGCAGTCTCATGGCACATCGCGCAGACGATGCCACCGCCGGTGACCGTTGTGTGACCGGCCGCGTTGAGCGTGGGACTCGAGATGGTCGCCGTACCGAGCTTGAAGCCGCCGCCGCCCGGAGTCACGTTGCCCGTCGCGTGGCAGCCCGAGCCGTTGCAGTCGAGGCTGGCGAACGGGATGTGATTGCCCGGATTGGTGAGGATCGAGAATACGGGATTGGCGGTAATGCTGAATGTCCCGGCGTTGGGACCGTGGCAGCTCAGGCAGTCCGTCACACCCTGGTGCGTGCCCGGCGAGGAGTACTGCGCGTAGTTGCCGGCCGTTGTGTGGCACTGCGTGCACGGCGCGGTGGTCGGAATGTGATTCGCGGGCTTGGCCGACTGAGCGATATCCGTAGCGAAGGTCGGCGTCGTGGTGTGACATCCGCTGCACTCGCCGGTCGCCGGATGCGCCTTGTCGAAGGCCTGCGGACGCGAGTCGCCCCAGGCGGTCGCGCTGCTCGCCATCATCCCGAGGTACGCGGCCGTCTCGTGACAGGTGGCGCAGCTGCTCACGGTCGCGGCCACGGTGGTATGTCCTGCGATCGTGAGGGTCGGGCTCGAGGTGTTCGCGCTGCCGAGGTTGAAGCCGCCCGGATTGACGCTGCCCGTCGTGTGGCAGCCCGAGCCGTTGCAGTCGAGGTTGCCGAAGGGAATGTGATTGCCCGGATTCGTGACGATCGTGATGTTGGCGAACGTGGTGTTCACCGTCGAGCCGTGGCAGGAGAGGCACCCCGTCACGCCCTGGTGGGTGCCGGTGACGGAGTAGAGCGTGTAGTTGCCCGCGGTGGTGTGGCACTGCGCGCACGGCGCGCTCGTCGGAATGTGGTTGGCGGGCTTGGCCGCGGTGCCGCCGCTCTGATTGGTGGCGAAGGTCGGTGAGGTCGTGTGACAGCCGTTGCAGTCTCCGGTGGCGGGGTGCGCCTTATCGAAAGCCTGCGGACGGGCATCTCCCCAGGCGGTCGCGCTGCTCGCGATCATGCCCGTGTAGGGAGCGGTCTCGTGGCAACCCTGGCAGCCGGCGACGCCGGCTGCGGCGATCGTGGCGTGACCGGCGACCGTGAGGATCGGGGTCGTGAGGCTTGCCGTGCCGAGCTTGAACCCGCCCGCATTGACGTTGCCCGTCGTGTGGCAGCCCGAGGCGCTGCAGTCGGCCGTGCCGATCGGGAAGTGGCTGCTGCCCGGCCAGCCGGTGATCGTGATCGTGTTGCCCGGCGGCGGTCCGGCGAAGGGTCCGGTGCTCGGGCCGTGGCAGCTCAGACACCCGGTGATTCCCTGGTGAGTGGCGGTGACCGAGTAGAGCGCGTAGTTACCGGCCGTCGTGTGGCACTGGAGGCACGGTGCACTGGTCGGGATGTGGTTGGCCGGGCGCGAGGCGCTTTGGGAGAAAGTCGTCGTATCGTGACACTGAGCGCAATCGCCCGTCGTCGGGTGCAGCGAGTCGAGCTTCGCCGAGGGCCGCGAGTCCCCGGCCGCGGTATCGGTGCTCGGGTGCATGCCGACGAAGTTGGCGGTCTCGTGGCAGCTCGCGCAGCTGAGCGCCACCGCCGCGGAATGGTTCATGGTCGCGACCGCCCAGGTCGTGAACTCGGTCGTCGAGTGGCAGGCCTCGCACGGCACCGCGGCGCCGCCGGTGCCGATCGGGAAGTGGTTGGCCGCGAGGCCGTCGGCGTGCACGCCGTCGTGACAGGTGGCGCAACCGGTAGTCACGCCCACGTGGGTGAACATCGCCCCCGCCCAGCTGAGCGTCGTATGGCAGGCGTCGCATTCGAGGTCGGTGACGATGTGCGTCGGCCCCTTGCCCTGCGCCATCGTCCCGTTGTGGCAGGTCGAGCAGCTGCCGCGCGCCTGGGTGTGGTCGAAGTTGACGGCCGGATTCCAGGCGATCGGGGTGTGGCAGGCGCCGCACTGATCGGTCGAGAGAATGTGGCTGGCCGGCTTCGACGTCCCGCGTACCAGGCTGCCGATGCCATGGCAGGCGCCACAGTCCTTCGGCGTGCCCTGGAACATGGCGTTGACGTGACAGGACTCGCAGGGGAGGTCGCGGTGCTGACCCGTGAGCTCAAAGCCGGTGGTCAGATGGTCGAAATTCGCGTGGGCGGGCGCCGCGAAGGCCGATGGCGCGAACGCGAGCCCGAGCAGCAACGCCGCAAGCGCGCGCACGCCAGCCCGAATGCGCTGCCGCAAGACAAAGTCCTGCGTCATGTCGGTCGACACCCGCACTGGTTCCCCCCACACTTGCGCCCTACGCACCTCGCCTGACTTCAGATCGGCGAGCGCGCACGGCTCGATACCAAACAACAGTCCCGGTGTCAGCTGCGCCCGATGTTGTCCCGGTTCCTGTCGTTTCCAACACGACCGAAATCAACCTGCGCGAGCTGACATCGCATGAATCACCGCAGCAGCTCGAAGCGTCCGAAGCGATGCTGCCGCGATTAAACACACTCAAAAGTCGGGACCCCCCATCACGCGATCGCGCACCTGTGGCGATCACATGCGGGGCACACCATACACACCGCGAACGCGGAGATCCCCATGTCTGGAGCCACCGACAGGCTTGTCTCGACATGCCGACAAGCTGTCTCCAACTGCCGTCATGTTTCGGGTCGTTTTGTTAACCCGTTCACTCGCCGAGCGCCGCCCGGAGCATTGACATAACCAACGCGGGTACGAGTGAGTAGGCACGCAAGCCCCTGTTGGAAGTGATTCGACCGTGAGTTGCGAGTGATCCGACGCACGGGACAGCCGCGACAGGCGCGTGCGTCAGGCGCACGGTGCTCTGGCCCGCGCAATAGCGCGGATTCCGCGGATTGGCGTCCATGGCGGAGACTCTCGTGCGGGGCAGCCCGGAGGACGAAGGCGCTCCCGACGGGTGACTCGGATGTAGAGGCATGGGGTGTGGCGCTAAGCCGATGAATTTGCGAGACTCGCGCGCCGTGCTTGGGCGAAGGCCCGGGCGTGACTCTAGCCGCACCGCACTTCATGCACGATGAGCGCCTCGACGTTGAGAACCTGCACCTCTGGCGGGGGGACCGCCACGTGCTCAGGGGCGTGAGCTTCTCGCTTAGCCGCGGCGAGTGTCTGCAGGTGACCGGTCCCAACGGCTCGGGCAAGACGAGTCTGCTGCGGACCCTCTCGGCGCTGATGTATCCGGAGGAGGGGAGGGTGTTGTGGAGAGGGCAGGACGTGCGCGCCGATCTTGCGGCCTTTCACGGCGCGCTCGCCTACCTCGGGCACGAGCCGCCCCTCAAGGGCGAGTTGAGTGCGCGCGAGAACCTGCGCTACTGGATCGGTGTCCGACGCCGCATCGGCTCGCGGGCGCTCGAGGCGGCTCTCGAGCTCGTGGGCGCGGGCGCCTGGTGCGACCGCCTCGTGCGCACGCTCTCCGCCGGACAGCGCCGGCGCGTGGCGCTCGCCGGGCTGGCGCTTCTCATGGTGCCTCTGTGGCTCCTGGACGAGCCGACGACCAATCTCGACAGGGAAGGGCAGCAGCTGGTCGCCGACCTCATCGCCGAGCAACGGGCCCGCGGCGGCATGGTCGTGACCGCCGTGCACCACGAGCTGCCGGCGAGCCTTCGCGACCTGCGGCGCCTGGAGCTGCGCGCGTGAGCCGTGTGGTCACACGGATCGCAGACTCGCTCGTGCAGACCGACACCGCTCCTTCGACTCAGACGCCGGCGGGGCCGGACACCGCCCAGGCCTCGGTGCTCGAGGCGGCGCGCCTCGCGCTCGCACGCGATCTGCGGCTCGCCTTCCGCAAGCGCGACCAGCTGGTGCAGCCGCTCGCGTTCTATGCGATGGTCACGATGCTGTTCCCGTTGTCGATTTCGCCGGAGCTGTCGCGCTTGCGCGAGGTGGCCCCGGGGGTGCTTTGGGCCGGGGCGCTGCTGGCATCGCTCCTCGCGCTCGAGTTCCTCTTTCGCGACGACGCCTACGACGGCACGCTCGAGCAGTACGCGTTGTCGGGGCAGTCGCTGACATGGCTGATGTTCGCGAAGACCGCGGCACACTGGCTCCTGACCGGGTTGCCGCTCGCGCTCATGGCGCCGCTCGCGGGCCTGTCGCTCGGGGTGCCGGCGGCGGCGCTTCCGGGGATCGTCGTCTCGGTGGCGGTGGGGAGCATTGCC
Source organism: Gammaproteobacteria bacterium 13_2_20CM_66_19 (assembly GCA_001914695.1). GTDB lineage: Bacteria > Pseudomonadota > Gammaproteobacteria > Steroidobacterales > Steroidobacteraceae > 13-2-20CM-66-19. Next base: position 4,868 of record MNCZ01000097.1, read on the forward strand.
TTGAGCCTCATCGGCTCGATCGGCGCGGCGCTCACGCTCGGGGTGAAGCGCAGCAGCGCACTGCTCGCGCTGCTCACCTTGCCGCTGTCGCTTCCGGTCCTGATCTTCGGAGCGCGGGCGACGCAGCTGGCGATCAGCGGCGGGCCGCTGCTCGCGCCGATCGAGCTGCTCGCGGCGCTGGCGGTGCTCGGGCTGACGCTGGCCCCTCTCGCGGCCGCGGCCGCGGTGCGCATCAGCCTGGAGTAGGGGTACGGTGGGCATCATGACCTGGACCTGGTTTCACCGCCTCGCCTCGCCCCCTTACATCTACACACTGGCGGCGCGGCTTACGCCCTGGTTTGCCTGGCCGGCGGGGCTGCTGATTGTCGCGGGTCTCTGGGGCGGACTGGTGCTCGCGCCCCCGGACTATCAGCAGGGCGACGGCTTTCGCATCATTTATGTGCACGCGCCCAGTGCATGGATGTCGCTCATGGTGTATACGACGATGGCAATCGCCGCCGCGGTCGGACTGATCTGGCGCATCAAGGTGGCGCACGCGGTAGCGGCCAGCTGTGCCCCGATCGGCGCCTCGTTCACCTTCGCGGCGCTCGTGACCGGGGCCCTGTGGGGCCAGCCGATGTGGGGAACATACTGGGAATGGGATCCGCGCCTGACCTCGGAACTCATTCTCCTTTTCCTCTATCTGGGGTACATGGGATTGCGTGCCGCGCTCGAGGACACGCAGCGCGCGGATCGCGCCAGCGGGGTGCTGGCGGTGGTGGGCGTCGTGAACGTGCCCATCATTCATTATTCGGTGACGTGGTGGAATTCGCTCCACCAGGCGCCGACCGTGATGCGTCTCGCCAAGCCCGAGATAGCCGCGTCGATGCTGGTGCCGCTGCTGATGATGCTGCTCGGCTTTACGCTGTTTTTCGTGGCGATACTGCTGGTGCGGCTGCGCGGCGAGGTGCTGAGCCGCGAGCGCTCGGCCAGCTGGATTCGTGAAGTCGTGAGCGCCTGAGATGAATAGCATGAGTCGGTTCTTCGAGATGGGCGGCTATGCCGCCTTCGTTTGGCCCGCCTACGCGATCACCTTCGCCGCGATCGTGCTGAACATCCTGTGGGCGCGGCGCTCGCTCGCGCGCTCGCGCGAGGAGGCGCGGCGGCGCCTGGCGGCGAGGGGGGAGGGAGCATGACGCCGCGACGCCGCCGCATGGCGCTCGTGCTCGGGATCGTCGCGGGCGTCGCTATCGCCGGCGCGCTCGCGCTCAGCGCGTTCCGCCAGAATGTCACCTTCTTCTTCGATCCCACCCAGGTCGCCGCGGGCAAGGTGCCGGCGGGCGAGCGCTTCCGGCTCGGCGGCATGGTGACGCAGGGGAGCCTGCAGCGCGCGCCCGGAAGCCTCGAGGTGCGCTTCGTGGTGACCGACTTCAGCCACGACGTGCCGGTCAGCTATACCGGCGTGCTTCCGGACCTCTTCCGCGAGGGAGCCGGAGTCGTCGCCCACGGGCGCATGCGCGTCGACGGTACGTTCGTGGCCGACGAGGTCCTCGCCAAGCACGACGAGAAGTACATGCCCCCCGAGGTCGCCCGCTCTTTGAAGAGGCGCCACGGGGAGTCGCGTGCGAACGCGACGGCGGCGCCCTCGGTGCCCTCGGCCCCCTCCGCCCCCGCGGAAGCGGGCGCGCCCCCACCCCATTCGACACCCTCCTCAGCAGGAACCTGACATGCTTCCCGAGCTCGGTCATTTCGCTCTGATTCTCGCGCTGCTGCTCGCGGGGCTGCAGGCCTTCTTCGGCATCGCCGGTCCCATGCTGGGTCGGGAGCGGTGGATGGCGGCCGTGACGCCCGCGGTCGCCGGGCAGTTCGTGATGGTCTCGACCGCGGTCGGGTGCCTGATCGCTTCCTTCGTGGGGAATGAGTTCTCGGTCGTATACGTCGCCGAGAATTCCAACTCGGCGCTGCCGCTCTTCTATCGCGTGACGGCGCTGTGGGGCGCGCACGAAGGCTCGCTCCTGCTGTGGATCCTGCTGCTCGCGGCTTGGACCGTGGCGGTGAGCATCGGCGCGGCGCGCCTGCCCCGGCGCTTCGGGGCGCGCGTGCTCGGCGTGCTGGGCGTCGTCAGCTTCGGCTTTCTGCTCTTCACGCTCGCGACCTCCAACCCCTTCCTGCGGCTCGATCCGGCGGCTCCGGACGGCCGTGACCTGAATCCGATCCTCCAGGACCCGGCGCTGGCGGTGCATCCTCCCATCCTTTATACGGGCTATGTGGGCTTCGCGGTCGCGTTCGCGTTCGCGTGCGCGGCGATGCTCGAAGGAAAGCTCGACCAGGCCTGGGCCCGCTGGACGCGGCCCTGGACCACCACCGCCTGGGGATTCCTCACCTGCGGCATCGCGCTCGGGAGCTTCTGGGCCTACTACGAGCTCGGCTGGGGCGGCTTCTGGTTCTGGGATCCGGTCGAGAACGCCTCCTTCATGCCGTGGCTGGTCGGCACCGCGCTCATTCATTCGCTGGCGGTGACGGACAAGCGCGGCCTCTTCAAGAGCTGGACGCTGTTGCTCGCGATCCTGGCCTTTTCGCTCAGCATGCTCGGCACCTTCCTGGTGCGCTCGGGAGTGCTGGTGTCGGTGCACTCGTTCGCGGCCGATCCGACCCGCGGCATCTTCATTCTCGCGTTTCTCGTTCTCATGATCGGCGGGGCGCTCGCCCTTTACACCTGGCGGGCGCCGCTCCTCAAGTCGCCCGCCGGCTTCGAGCTCGGGGCGCGCGAATCGTTCCTGCTGTTCAACAACGTGCTGCTGGTCATCGCCGCGGCCACCGTGTTCGCCGGCACGCTGGCGCCCCTCATCTCGGACGCGTTGAAGCTCGGTACGGTGTCGGTGGGGCCGCCGTACTTCAACCCCACCTTCATGCTGTCGATGCTGCCGCTGCTGGCGCTGCTGTCGGTCGGCGTGCATGCGAACTGGAAGCGCGGGCGGCTCCAGGACAAGCAGCGCACGCTTCTCTATACGCTCATCGCCGGCGCGGTGCTCGCGTGCGGAGTGGTGTTCGGCATCTACTCACACGGACGCGTGCTGACTCCGGTCGGCGCGACGCTCGCCTTCTGGATCGTGCTCGCCTCGCTCGTGGACCCGATCGATCGCTGGCGCCGCGGCCTCACGCTGCCGCGCGCGGTGATTGGCATGACCGTTGCGCATCTCGGGCTCGCGCTCGCGGTGCTGGCGCTGACGACCGTGCAGTCCTTCACCATCGAGAAGGACGTGGCGCTCGCCCCGGGCGGGAGCGTGAGCACCGGCGGCTACGTATTCCGCTTCGATGGGGTACGTCCGATACAGGGACCCAACTACGATGCGGTCGGCGGCACGATCACCGTCACGCGCAACGGTGCGCCGCTCATGGTGCTCAAGCCCGAGAAGCGCCACTACTGGGTGAAAGGTACGGAAAAAACGGAAACCTCGATCAAGATGCACCACGGGGCTAACATCCTGGTGGCCCTCGGCGAGGATCTCGGGGCCGGACGCTGGAGCGTGCGCATCCAGATCCGCCCGCTGGTGAGCTTCATCTGGCTCGCCGCGCTCATCATGGCGATCGGCGGCGCCGTGGCCGCCTCCGACCGCCGCTATCGCACAGCCCGCGCGGCGGGGACCGTCCCGGCGGGCGTCGCGACCGGGGATGCGACGACATGAACCGTTTCGCGTTGCCCATCGCGCTCTTCGCGCTGCTGGTGGTTGTGCTCGCCATCGGCATCAAGCACTCGCCGGAGAAAGGCATCATCGCATCGCCCCTGATCGGCAAGCCCGCGCCGCAGTTTTCGCTCCCGAGCCTCACGGACGGGGCTCGCACCGTCAGCACGACTTCACTGCGCGGACGGTGGTACCTGCTGAACGTCTGGGGGAGCTGGTGCGGCACCTGTCGGGAGGAGCACAACATGCTTCTCGAGGTGCGCCAGTCGGGGATCGTCCCGCTCATCGGCCTCGACTGGAAGGATGACGACGCCCAGGCGCTCTCCTGGCTGCAGCAGCTTGGGAATCCGTACGAGGTCGTCGCGGTCGATCGCGAGGGCCGCACCGCGATCGACTGGGGCGTTTACGCCGCTCCGGAGAGCTTCCTGGTCAATCCTCAGGGGATCGTCGTCTACAAGTGCATGGGCGAGCTGACGCACGAGATCTGGGAGAGGGAAATTCTGCCGCGATTGCCGAAGCAGCAGACGGCGAAGTCATGACGTGCAGGGTCATTCCCGCGGCGACCGTGCGACGACGCGCGCGCCGCAAGGGCCTCGTCGCGTGTCTCATCCCGCTGGGGGCAATCCTGCTCGGCGCGGCCGCCTACGCGATCGACCCCACGGAGCTCCCCGACCCGGTGCTGCAGCAGCGCTATCTCGCGCTCACGCACGAGCTGCGCTGCGTGCAATGTCAGAATGAAGCCATCGCCGACTCGCCCGCCGGCATCGCATCGGACCTGCGGCGCGAAGTCCGGGACATGCTGCTGGCCGGGAAGTCCGACGACGACGTGCGCAACTTCATGCTGGCGCGTTACGGGGACTTCGTCCTCTTCCGTCCGCGCTTTGCGCCGAAGACCGCGTGGGTGTGGCTGACGCCGGGGATTCTGCTGGTGATCGGCGCGTTCGTGGCGTGGCGCATCGTGCGCGCGCGCACCGCGCTCGTGCCGCTGGACAACGAGCCGCTGGAAGAGGACTTTCGCCGCTGATGCTCACCTTCGTCCTGCTGGCGGCGGCTTTGACCGTGGCCGGTGCCATCGCGGTCGCCCTCCCGCTCCTCAAGAGCGGCGCGGCCGCGGAAGCGGCGGCCCCGGCACCCTGGGCTGCGCTCGCCACCACCGCGCTGCTCGTGATCGGCTCCGCGGTGCTCTATGTCACCTGGAGCAACTGGCCGTGGCGCAGCGACAGCGCACCCGCGGACTCCCCGCAGAGCATGGTGGCGCGCCTCGCGCGCGAGCTCGAGCACGATCCACAGAACCTCGAGGGCTGGCTGATGCTCGGGCACTCCTACATTGCGCTGCAGGAATACCCGCTGGCGCTGCGCGCCTACGAGCGTGCCGATCGCCTGAGCGACGGCAAGAATGCGGAGGCGCTCACCGGGGAGGCCGAGGTGCTCGCGCTCACCGACGAGAGCGAGCTGAACGGACGCGCCGGGCGGCTGATCGAGCGGGCGCTCGCCCTCGCGCCGGACTCCGGCAAGGCGCTCTTCTTCGGGGGAGCGGTGGCGGCGCGCCGCGGGGACCTGCCGCTTGCGCGCGCGCGCTTCGCGAGACTCCTCGGGATGGATCCGCCGCCGAACGTCCGGCCACTGATCGAGCAGCAGATCAACGCGATCGACGCGCAACTCGCCGCCGGCGTTGCGGCGGGCGCCGCCGGCACCTCAATGGCATCCGCGAAGACGCCGGCCGCACCCGCGAAGGCGCCGGGTGCACCCGCGGAAGCTCCGGCCGCTGCGCCGAGTGGGGCAGAGGCGCTGGTGCGGGTCAACGTCACCCTGGCGCCGTCGCTGGCGGCCGCAGCAGGCTCGTCGCCGCTCTTCGTGTTCGTGCGCGATCCCGGGCACCCGGGGCCGCCGCTCGCCGTGAAGCGCCTCGAGAGTCGCTTCCCGCAGACGGTCTCACTCGCTGCGAGCGATGCGATGATTCCCGGCCGGGCCTTCACGAGCGGTCAGAGCGTCGAGGTCGTGGCGCGAATTGCCCGATCGGGCAACCCCGTCGGGGCGAGCGGCGATCCACTCGGGGAAGTCAGCTACCGGGTAGGGCGCGACGAGCTCGTCAGTCTGGTCATCGATCACGTGATGCCGTAGGAAATCGACCTAAGCTAGTGTTTTAGCTACCGCTGTCCCTCAACAAGGGATCCGGGTTCCCCCGATTCTCCCCGCCGGCCGTGAGAGGTATGCTGCGCGAGAAATTGTCGCAGGTCAGAACCCAAGTCGCGGGTCTCACGAGACGTCGGGCTCCGCGCATATCAAGGAGAGTAGTGATGGCTCAAGGAACAGTGCACGAAGGACGCATTTCTCACCGCGGGTTCGCCTCCATGAAAGCGGAGCGGCAGCGTCAGATCGCGAGCATGGGCGGCAAGGCGGTGCCGGACGAGAAGCGCAGTTTTTCGCAGAACCGACGCCTTGCGGCGGAGGCCGGGCGCAAGGGCGGGCAGAGCGTGCCGGGTTCCAAGCGCAGTTTTTCACAGAACCGCGAACTGGCGGCGGTGGCGGGCCGCAAGGGTGGGCAAAGCGTGCCCGACGAGAAGCGCAGCTTCTCGCAGCATCCGGAGCTTGCCGCCGAAGCCGGACGCAAGGGCGGACAGGCGAGCCACGGCAGTGGACGCTTGACCTGACAAACCGATCCCTCACCGGAGTACGACACTGAACGGACATCCGGCGACCGCGCCCGCGGCGCCGGATGTCCGCTGATTTGCTCGGCCGCGGGTTTCGTACATCCCATCCGGCGAATGCCGCCGCCATTGACCGCGGCCGGCCCAAAGGACTACTTTCCTCGCGAGCTAGGGGAGCCCCGGCAGGGGGCTGAGAGGCCGCACGGCGCTTCAAAGAGGAAAGCGCGGCGTGGCGACCCTGTGAACCTGATCCAGTTAATGCTGGCGTAGGAAAGTTTCCCTCGAGATTGGGGCGCGCCGCTCTTGCCACCGGGCGCAGCCTCCCTTCCTACGCCCAGGCATTCACCGGATCTTCCGTGCTGCGAGGAGCCTCCGATGAATGCCCAATTGATGCAGGTCGTTTCCGAGCCCTTGCCGGCCTCGCGCAAGGTCTACCAGTCCGGCAGCCTCCACGCGGGGTTGCGCGTTCCGATGCGGGAGATCGACCTGCATCCGGCCTCTGGCGAGCTGCCGCTGACGGTCTACGACGCTTCCGGCCCCTACACCGATCCCGCTGTCGCCATCGACATCACGCGCGGGCTGCCGCGCACCCGTGCGGCCTGGATCAGCGCCCGCGGCGACGTCGAGCCGTACACCGGCCGGCGCGTGCAGCCGCTCGACAACGGCCTCGCGGGCCGGGCGAGGGGCACGCCGGAGTTTCCGGGGCGGCGCATACCGCTGCGCGGGCGCGGGGGCGCGGCGGTGACGCAGCTCGCCTATGCGCGCGCGGGTCTCATCACTCCGGAGATGGAGTTCGTTGCGGTGCGCGAGAACCTGGGGCGCGAGCGGCGCGCCGCGGGCGCGGCCCTCGACGGCAACGCCTGGGGCGCCTCCATTCCCGATTACGTGACCCCCGAGTTCGTGCGCTCCGAGGTCGCCCGAGGACGCGCCATCATCCCGGCGAACGTGAATCACCCGGAGTCCGAGCCGATGATCATCGGGCGCAACTTCCTCGTGAAGATCAACGCCAACATCGGCAACTCGGCGGTGACCTCGGGCACCGCCGAAGAGGTCGACAAGCTCGTGTGGGCGATCCGTTGGGGAGCGGACACGGTCATGGACCTGTCCACCGGGCGCAACATCCACACCATCCGCGAGTGGATCCTGCGTAATTCGCCGGTCCCGATCGGCACCGTGCCGATCTACCAGGCGCTGGAGAAGGTCGGCGGAGTTGCGGAAGAGCTCACCTGGGAGATCTTCCGCGACACGCTCATCGAGCAGGCCGAGCAGGGCGTCGATTACTTCACCATCCACGCGGGGGTGCGGCTCCCCTACATCCCGCTCACGGTCGGCCGCGTCACCGGCATCGTGTCGCGCGGCGGCTCGATCATGGCGAAGTGGTGCCTGGCACATCACCGCGAGAGCTTCCTCTACGAGCACTTCGAGGAGATCTGCTCGATCTGCCGCGCCTACGACGTGAGCTTCTCGCTCGGCGACGGCCTGAGGCCGGGCTCGATCGCCGACGCCAACGATGCCGCGCAGTTCGCCGAGCTCGAGACGCTCGGGGAGCTCACCCGCATCGCCTGGCGCAACGACTGTCAGGTGATGATCGAGGGGCCGGGCCACGTGCCGATGCACAAGATCAAGGAGAACATGGACAAGCAGCTCGCGACCTGCGGCGAGGCCCCGTTCTACACCCTTGGCCCCCTCGCGACCGACATCGCGCCCGGCTACGACCACATCACTTCCGCGATCGGCGCCGCCATGATCGGCTGGTACGGCACCGCCATGCTCTGCTACGTCACGCCCAAGGAGCACCTCGGGCTTCCGGACCGCAACGACGTCAAGACGGGAGTCATCACCTACAAGATCGCGGCGCACGCCGCGGATCTCGCCAAGGGACACCCCGGGGCGCGCTCGCGCGACGACGCGCTCTCCCGCGCGCGCTTCGATTTCCGCTGGCAGGACCAGTTCAATCTGGCGCTCGATCCCGAGACCGCCTGCGCCTTCCACGATGCGACGCTGCCGAAGGAGGGCCACAAGCTCGCGCACTTCTGTTCGATGTGCGGGCCGAAGTTCTGCTCCATGCGCATCTCGCACGAGGTGCGCGAGGAGGCCCGCGCCCAGGGAATGCGCGAGATGGCGGAGAAGTTCCGTGCCGGGGGCGGTGAGCTCTACGTGCCTGAGGAAGGAGTGGCGGCTGCAGCGCGGGAGGGCTGACGCGTGCGGGTGACCGTCATCGGAGCCGGAGTCGCGGGCCTGGCGTGCGCGCTGGAGCTCGCCGAGCGGGGCGTCTCGGTCGAGGTGCTCGAGCGCGGGGCGCGGCTCGGGGCCGCCGGCTGCTCGTGGTATGCCGGGGGGATGCTCGCGCCCTGGTGCGAGCTCGAGAGCTCGGGGCCCCTCATTGCGCAGCTCGGCGCGGAAAGCATCCCCTGGTGGCAGGAGCGCTTTCCGGGCGCCGTGGTGAACGGCACGCTGGTCGTGGCGCATGGCCGCGACGCCCCCGAGGTCGCCCAGTTTGCCGGCCGCACCGGCCACTTCGAGCGCGTCGGTGCCGAGGCCATTGCGGCCCTCGAGCCCGACCTCGCCGGGCGCTTCAGTCACGGGCTCTACTTCGCGGAAGAGGCGCACCTCGACCCGCGCGCGGCGCTCGCGGCGCTCGCCGCGCGGCTCGACGAGCTCGGGACCCCTGTCCGCTTCGGCGTCGAGGTGTCGAGCGCCTTCGTCGGCAGGCGCCACGTCATCGATTGCACCGGGCTCGGCGCACGGCGAGAGCTCGCGGATCTGCGCGGGGTGAAGGGGGAGATGCTGCTGCTGCACCTCGGCGAGCTGTCGCTCGCGCGCCCGGTGAGGCTCCTCCACCCGCGAATCCCCGTGTACGTGGTGCCGCGCGCCGAGGGTCTCTTCATGGTGGGCGCGACCATGATCGAGAGCGATGAGGACACGCGCATCAGCGCGCGCTCGATGCTGGAGCTCCTGTCGGCGGCCTACGCCTTGCATCCGGCTTTCGGGGAGGCTGAGATCGCCGAGATCGGCACCGGCGTGCGCGCGGCTTTCCCCGATAATCTCCCGCGGCTGCGCCGCCGGGACGGCACGCTCTATGTGAACGGCCTCTACCGTCACGGCTTCCTGATCGCTCCCGCGCTCGCCCGGCGCGCGGCGGCCGTGCTCCTCGAGGGCAGACATTTTCCGGAGCTGATGAATGAAGATCCTCCTCAACGGCGCCTGGCGTGACACCGCCGCGGGAGAGCTCTCCGCCCTCCTCGAGGAGCTGGGGCTCGCCGGAGCGGTGGTAGCGACCGCGGTCAACGGCGAATTCGTGGCGGCGGCGGTGAGAGCGCACGCCACGCTCACCGAGGGCGATCGCGTGGAAGTGCTCGCGCCGATGCAGGGGGGCTGATGCTCGAGCTCTACGGCACCAAGCTCGAGTCGCGCCTGCTGCTCGGCACGGCGCGCTATCCCTCGCCCGCGGTGCTGACCGAGGCGGTGCGCGCGGCGCGCGCCGAGGTGGTGACGGTGGCGCTGCGACGCGAGTCGGGCGGCGAGCGTCGCGGCGAGGGGTTCTGGTCGATCATCCGCGGTCTCAACGCGCGGGTGCTGCCCAACACCGCGGGCTGCCACTCGGTGAAGGAAGCGGTGACCACCGCGCACATGGCGCGCGAGGTGTTCGCTACGACGTGGATCAAGCTCGAGGTGATCGGCGAGGACGACACCCTGCAGCCGGATCCGTTCGGGCTCGCGGAGGCGGCGCGCCTCCTGTGCGCGGAAGGCTTCGAGGTGTTTCCGTACACCACCGAGGACCTGGTGGTGGCGGAGCGGCTGCTCTCGGCCGGCTGTCGCGTGCTGATGCCGTGGGGGTCGCCCATCGGCTCCGGCCGCGGCTTGAACAACCTCTTTGGCCTCACGGCGCTACGCGCGCACTTCCCCGCGGTGCCCCTGATCATCGATGCGGGTATCGGCGTGCCCTCGCACGCCGCGCGGGCCCTCGAGCTCGGCTTCGATGCGGTGCTGATCAACACCGCGATCGCGCAGGCACGCGATCCGGTCGGCATGGCGGCGGCGTTCGCGCAGGCGGTGGAGGCGGGGAGGGCGGCGCGACTCGCGGGGCCGATCGAGCCGCGCGACCTCGCGGAGCCCTCGACGCCCGTCATCGGTACGGCCTTCCGCGGATGAGGCTGCCGCGCGTCTATCCGATCGTCGACAGCGCCGCCTGGGTGCGGCGCCTCGCGCCGCTCGGGGTGCACCTGGTGCAGCTGCGCATCAAGGAGCAGCCGAGGGAGGGACTGCTCGAGGAGATTCGAGAGGCGAAGGCCTGCTGCACTTCGTCCGGCATGCAGCTGGTCATCAACGACTATTGGGAGCTCGCACTCGCGGCGGGTTGCGATTTCGTGCATCTCGGGCAGGGGGATCTCGAGGGCGCGGACGTGCCGGGGCTGCGACGCGCCGGGGTGCGGCTCGGCATCAGCACCCACGACGAGGCCGAGCTCGCGCGCGCGCTCGGTTTCGAGCCGGATTATGTGGCGCTCGGCCCGATCTACCCGACGCTGCTGAAGGCGATGCCCTGGGCTCCGCAGGGTCTCGCGCGGATCAGCGAGTGGAAGCGCCGGATCGAGGCTATCCCGCTCGTCGCCATCGGAGGACTCACGGTGGAGCGCCTTCCGGGTGTATTCGCGGCGGGTGCGGACAGCGCCGCGGTGGTCACCGACATCGTGCGCCATCTCGACCCCGAGGCGCGCACACGGGAATGGCTCAGCGTCGCGGCGGCGGCGGCTTGAGGTGAGGAGACGGGCGTGAGCGATCGGTACGCGCGGCAATCGGTTCTTCCCGAGGTCGGCCCCACCGGGCAGGCGCGGCTCGCTTCCGCGACGGCGCTCGTCGTGGGGGCGGGGGGCCTCGGCTGCGCGGTGTTGCAGTACCTCGCTGCCGCGGGCGTCGGCCGCCTGGTGATCGTCGATCATGACCTCGTCGAGGAATCGAACCTCCACCGCCAGCCGCTCTATCGCATGAGCGATCTCGGAGCGCCGAAGGTGGAGGCCGCGCGCGCCGCGCTCCTCGCGACCAACCCCGGCGTGCGGATCGAGGCGGTGAGAGAGCGTCTGACCGCCGCGAACGCCGCCCGCCTGGTCGGCATGGCCGAGATCGTCGTCGACGCTGCCGACAGCTTCGCCGTCACCTACGGGCTGAGCGATGCCTGCCGGGGCGCCGGCACGCCGCTCGTGAGCGCCTCGGTGCTCGGGCTCTCGGGGTATGTGGGAGCGTTCTGCGGGGGCGCGCCGAGCTATCGGGCCGTATTCCCCGAGCTGCCGCGCACCGCCGGCTCCTGCGCCGAGACCGGTGTCCTCGGCACGGCGGTGGGCGTCATGGGTACGCTCGAGGCGCACATGACGCTCGCGCTGCTCTTGAAGTGGGAGCCGACGGTCCTCGGCCGGCTGATCTCGATCGACTTTCGCACGCTTCGTACCGGCGGCTTCTCCTTTGCCGGCGCGAGTGAGCCCGCGGGGCCGACTCTCCGCTTTATTGCGCCGGAGGAGGTGTCGGAGAGCGACATCGTGATCGACCTGCGCAGCCCCCTCGAGGCGCCGCGGTCGCCCTTCGGCTCGGCGCTGCGCGTCGGCGTGGAGGCTCTCGAGAAAGGGGAGATGCGCTTCCCGACGGAGCCCCGCATCGTGCTCTGTTGCCGCACCGGGGTGCGCGCCTGGCGCGCGGCGCGCGCGCTCGAGCGCCAGGGACACGCGAACCTCGCGCTGATCGCGCTCGGCGAGTGACCGCGGTCCTGGTCATCGCCGGCTCGGACTCGAGCGGCGGAGCGGGCCTCGTGCGTGACGTGCGCACGCTCACTCGCCTCGGGAGCCACGCGCTGTGCGCCGTGACCGCGGTGACCGCGCAGTCGGACTCCGAGGTGCGCGCGGTGCACCCCATGCCGCCGGATCTCGTCCGCGCCCAGATCGCCGCGGCGTTGGCCACCCGCCGGGTGGGCGCGATCAAGATCGGCATGCTCGGCACGGGAGCCGTCGCGCTCGCGGTCGCCGCGAGCCTCCCGCCGCGCGAGCAAGTGCCGATGGTGCTCGATCCGGTGCTGCTCTCGTCCTCGGGCGGAGTGCTGCTCGATGATGCCGGGCGCACGGCGCTGCGAGAGGAGCTGCTCCCGCGCGCGACGCTCGTGACGCCCAACGTGGCGGAGCTCGCCTCGCTCCTGGGCGTCGCGGCTGCGGGCACCGAAGCGGAGCTGATTGAGCAGGGACGGGCGCTGCTCGAGCTGGGTCCTCGCTCGGTGCTGGTCAAGGGCGGCCACGGAGGCGGCCGTGAGGCCGTCGACCTGCTGCTCCTCGAGAGGGAGCCCCTAAGGCGCCTGAGCGCGCCCCGCAGCGCGCGGACGCTGCGCGGGACCGGATGTGCGCTCGCCTCCGCGATCGCCGCCGGACTCGCCGCGGGCTCGAGCCTCGAGGACGCCTGTGCCCGAGCGAAGCAACACCTGGTGGAGTTGTTTCAGCAGCCAGCCTGATCCCGGGGAAGCCCGTGGGAGGGCGCAGCCTCCCCCCGGGCTTCCGCGACCGAAATCGACTGTCGCCTGACGGCGACCGCGGCGGTGATTCGTAATCGGCGCGTCAACCGATTTGGCCGTCGGTCGCTATGGTCACCCAAGCCGAAGCGGCGATGAACCAGACAGAGGGAGTTGGCCATGCAGCGCAATATGTCGAGAGGCGCACTGTTGGGTGCGCTGCTTGCAGGTCTCACGCTCGTTCTCGCCGCCTGCGGCGGCTCCGGCTCGAACGGCAACCTCGTAACCGGACCGACGTCGCAGAGCATGCCGCTCGTGATGAGCGATGCCTCGTCCGACGACTGGGCGGTGATCGGGGTGAAGGTGCTCGGCATCGCGCTCCTGCCCCAGGGCGGCGGCGGCGCGGTGACCGTGTGGACGGCGCCGACCCCGGCGCCGTACGTGAATCTCGAGCAGCTCGACCAGCTGGGGGAGCTTCTCGGTAACGTGAGCGTGCCGGTCGGCACCTACACGGGAGCGGTGCTCACCATCGGCGCTAACCCGGGCGATCTGCTGCTGACGGCATCCGAGAATCCCGCGAGCAGCTTCCCGCTCGCCCCGGGGACCACGGTCGCTTCTGATCTGATCCAGATCCAGGGCAAGACCGGGAGCACGGGCAGCTTCACGGTGCCGGTCACTGTGAGCTTCGACTCCCCGCTCACGGTCACCGCGACCCAGAGCAACGCCCTCGACCTCGAGTTCGATCTCGCTCACCCCGCCTTCATCGTCGCCCACACGCTTCCGGTCGCGGCCGGCGCGACGCTCTGGGCGGTGAATTTCAACGGGCCGGTGCGCCACCGCCCGGTGCCCGCCCTCGCGGGGCTCCTGCTGCGTCACACCTACGGCACGGTGAAGCTGGTGGCCTCCGACGACAAGTCGCTTACCCTCACCAAGGACTTCCCGGTGCTGCCGGTGACCAATCCGGAGACGGCGGTAGGGAGCAGCCTGACGCTGCAGATCTACGCCGACGCCACCAACGGCACGATCTTCTACGACGTGGACGCCAAGACCCGCACGGTCGTCAAGGACTTCTCGGCCGAAGCCGCGACGCTGCCCGGCAAATACGTGCGGGTCGCGGCGCGCTACCAGAACGACGGCACGCTCATTGCACTGCGCGTGTGGGCGAGCAGTATTTTCGCCAACGTCTGGCTGAGCCCCGAAGGACACGTGCTGCACGTCGACACCGCGACCGACATCATCACGGTCGCCAACGAATCCGGGGTGGGCGTCCCGGTGATGATCGGCGCCAACACCGAGTTCTTTTACCGGACGCCCGCCAACGCGCTCACGGATACGACGCCGATCGGCACGGGCCCCGGCTTTCTCACCAGTCATGATCTGGTTCGCGGCTTCAAGGTGCACGTGAGCGCGGTCGACCCGCTCGCCACGCCGATGGTGGCGGACACCATCGACATCGAGACCGCGGGGTACTCCGGGCGGATCTCGGCGGCGAACACGTCGGGCTTCACCTACACGCGGCAGTTTGCCCGGGCGACGGACGACTACACGGTGACGCTCGCTTACATCTCGGCGAGCTCCGCCAATGTCGATCCGAGCGGCACGTCCGTCATGGGGTTCCTGTGGTGGGACTTCACCTATCCCACCCTCGCGATCGAGGGGAGCGGCGCGGTCCAGCAGTTCGTCGACGCGACCAACGCCGGAGTCAACTTCGGCGGCACGGTGGGCACGCTGACGGCGTCGGGCGCGAGCGCGGCGACCTGGGGCGATACGGCCAATCCCAGCGGCTGGTCGCTCAAGAACGCGGTCCTCGTGCCGGTGCCCGTGCCGCTCGGCGTGGTGACGGCGCCCTTCGCGGGCACGACCTTCGCCATGACCGCGGGTGGCGTCTCCGCGACCAACGGGAGCCCGCTGCCGGTGACGGTCGACGTGAGCGCCACGGCGCAGTCGGCCACGCTCGTCTACCAGATCGACCGATCGAACGGTGTGATCAGCATTACCCGGGTCGACATCACGACCGCGAGCGGCCTGGCGACAGTGAGCGCGGAGCTGGTGGCCGGAACGCCGGTCAAGGTCTATGGCGTGCCGCAGCCCGACGGCACGCTCAAGGCCTACGTGCTCGCGTACTTCACGGGCACCTTGCCGAGCGCCTGAAGGCTCGAGCGCGCCGCGGAGAAATCCGCAGTGCCCTCGAGCTTTGGCGAGCCGCCCGCGAGGGCTCGCGGCCGCACCCGCACGGGTATCATGCCGGCATGGAAGACCGGACGAGCCAGCTGAAGAACATCGCGCGCCGCCTGATGCGCGAGCACGGCCTCGAGCCGGATCTCTCCACCGCGGCCCTTGAGCAGCTGCGCACGATCGGGGCCGCGCCCCTCGCGCGCGGCCCCGGGATCCGTGACCTGCGCCACCTGCCGTGGTGCTCGATCGACAACGACGACTCGCGCGATCTCGATCAGCTGTCGGTGGCGCAGCCGCAGGGCGGCGGGGGGGTGAAGATTCTCGTCGCGATTGCGGACGTCGACGCCGTGGTGCAGGTCAGCGCGCCGCTCGATGAGCACGCGCGCACCAACACGACGAGCGTCTACACCGCGGCTGAAGTCTTCCCGATGCTTCCCGAGCGGCTCTCCACCGATCTCAGCTCGCTCGCCGAGGACCAGGAGCGCCTGAGCCTCGTCGTCGACATGAGTGTCACCGCCGCCGGCGCCGTGGACGCCTCCGTCGTCTATCGAGCGGTGGTCGTGAACCGCGCCAAGCTCGCCTATGACGCCGTCGCCGCCTGGCTCGAGGGCCGGGGGCCGCCGCCCGCCCGCGCGGCTTCCGTCAGCGGCATGGATCAGCAGCTGCGCATCCAGGACGGCGTGGCGCAGGCACTGAAGCGGGTGAGGCGCGAGCAGGGGGCGCTCGGGCTCACGATCCTCGAAGCCCGGGCGATCTACCACGGCAGCGCGCTTACCGATCTCAGGCCCGACGAGGACAACCGCGCCAAGGAGCTCATCGAATACTTCATGATCGCGGCCAACACCGCGGTGGCCCAGTTCCTCGAGCGCCACCGCTACGCCTCGCTCCGCCGGGTGCTGCGCGCGCCGGAGCGCTGGGGCCGTATCGTGGAGCTTGCGCGCGCGTGCGGCGCGAGCCTGCCGGCGACGCCCGACGCGCGTGCGCTCAGCGACTTTCTCGCCGGGCGAGAGCGCGCGGCCCCGGAGCGTTTCCCGGACCTGTCGCTGTCGATCGTGAAGCTCCTCGGCTCCGCGGAGTATGTGCGCAAGCGCCCCGGTGAAGCCGTCCAGGGGCATTTCGGGCTCGCAGTCGATGACTACACGCACGCGACCGCGCCCAACCGCCGCTTCCCGGATCTCGTCACGCAACGGCTCGTGAAGGCCGCGCTCGCGGGCCGCCCCTCGCCGTACGGCGAGGAGGAGCTGCGGGAGCTCGCGGCACACTGCACGGAGCAGGAAGGCAATGCCGCGAAGGTGGAGCGGCAGGTGCACAAGTCCGCCGCGGCCATGCTGCTCGAATCTCGCACGGGTGCGCAGTTCGACGCCATGGTCACGGGTGCCTCGGACAAGGGAGTCTGGGTGCGCATCCTGCACCCCCTCGCGGAGGGACGCCTGGTGAGGGGCTTCGAAGCCCTGGACGTCGGCGATCCGGTGCGCGTGCAGCTCGTGCGCACCGACGTCGAGCGCGGCCACATCGACTTCGTGCGCGTCCGCTGAGCGCACGCGCGCCGACCGCGCCTTTCCGAGCCTCGCGTGCTCCTATCAAGCGACAGTGCCGACGTCGGCGACGCCGATCACCGACAGCTTGCCGCAGCGCACTAGCGACGTTTAGATACCCGCGCGCCCAACCGTGTCCCGAAACGACGCCTGGAGCGTGGCAAGGGGAGGGCGTTCACGGCGCCGGCAGAGGACCTGCCGCACGAGTGCCGCGACCGAAACACTGGTCTCGAGCCAAATGGAGGTGATTCATGAAGCGCTCTTTGAGTTTAATCGTCGCGATCGCTGCGCTGGGACTCGTGGGGTCTGCGCAGGCGGCCGGACCTGCAGATCAGGCCGCGGCGCAGTCTTCCACCGCACAATCCTCGACGATCCCGTCGACCGAGCCCGGACCGCCGTCCACCATGGGACGGCAGAGCGACCCGTCCAGCCCGCAGAGTGATCCGGCGACGACGGCGCAAGCAGGCATCTCGTCTGCCTCGGAGAACACTCGTCTGGCGGCGATCGTTCCGGCCGGCATGTCGACGCAGGAAGCGTGCGCCGGATTCCGGAGCACTGACGACTGTGCGGCCGCGCTGCACGCCTCGCAGAATCTCGGGATCTCGTTCACGGACCTGAAGGCGAAAATGACCGGCGGGCAGAAGCTCGGCGAAGCCATCAAGGAGCTGAAGCCCGGCGCCAACGTCAAGTCCGAGGTTCGCAAGGCCGAGGAGCAGGCGCGCGCGGACGCTCGCTCGCCGACGGGTTGACGCTTAAGGTCTGAGCGCGCTCACGGCGCTCGCACCGGGCACCGGAAAGGGTGGGGGGCAGAAAGCCCCCCAGGGGGCGCGGTCCATCCGCGCGTCCCATCTCCGCGCGTCCCATCCGTACTGCTCAATGAGGCGGGTTGTGCCAGTCGCCGCCGAGCGCCTTAACGAGGAGCACGGCGGCGTTGGTGCGGCGGATGCCTATGTCGACCGCCGTCAGCCGTGCCGACAGCGCGGCGTTTTCAGTGGATACGACCTCGAGATAGCTGACGATCCCGCCTTTGTAGCGCAGGTTCGCTTGCTCGAGCGCCCCCTGCGTGGCGGTGACCGCGGCCGCCTGACTCACGCTCTCGCGCTCGAGCTGGCGCAGCGCCGCCAGATTGTCCTCGACGTCCTGATAGGCGACGAGCACCGTGGCGCGGTAGTTGGCGACCTGCTCATCGTAGGCGGCATGCGCGGCCGCAGACTGCGCCGCGTGCGCCCCGGCATCGAAGATCGTCAGCAGCCCCTGGGGGCCGATCGACCAGAGCCGGCTCGGCGCGCGCATCCAGCTCGAGGCTCTGGTGCTCTCCTGGCCCGCTGCGCCGGCGAGGGTGAACACCGGGAAGTAGGCCGCCCGCGCGACGCCGATCGCGGCGTTCGCGGCCACCACGCGCCGCTCGGCCGCCGCTACGTCCGGACGGCGCTCGAGCAGCTGCGAAGGGAGGCCTGGGGCGACCTCCGGCACCGGCAGCTCGGCGCCTTCCGCGCGCGGGGGAAGGGCGAAATCCGACGCCTCGCGACCGATGAGGACGGCGATCGCGTGCTCGGTCTGTGCGCGGCGGAGGCGCGTGTCCTCGGCCTGGGTGCGGGCGGTCTCGAGCTGGGCCTGCGCCTGCTGCACGTCGGCGATGGCCGCGGCGCCGCCGCGATAGAGATTCTCGGTGAGCTGCAGCGCCTTGGCGTAGTCGGCGACCGTGCGATCGAGAAGCTGCTGCTGCAGATCGAGCCCCCGGAGCGTGAAGTAATCGCTCGCGAGCTCGGCGTGCACGCTGAGATCGAGCGCCGCGACATCTCCGGCGCTCGCCTGCTCGCTCGCGCGCGCCCCGGCCACGGTGTTGCGCACGCGGCCGAAGAGATCCAGCTCGTAGCCGAGAACGCCTTCGGCGATGAAGACATTGCCCGTCGTCGGCCTGCCGGGAGCATAGGTGGGCGCGTTGAGCGAGGTTCGCTGGCGGGTGGCGCTCGCCTCGGCGGTCAGAGTCGGGAAGGAGCCCGCGTGCACACTGCGGGTCTCGGCCCTGGCCTGCTCGAGTCGCGCGAGCGCGGCCCGCAGGCTCTGGTTGGCCTCGCTGACTTGCGTCTCGAGGTCATCGAGGGCCTGATCGTTGAACATCGTCCACCAGCGCCCGCGCGACGTCGAGTCCGCGGGCGCCGCTACCTTCCACTCGCCCGCCTCCTTGTACGAGGGGGGCGGAGTCGGCACCGAGGGGCGCTGGTACCGCGGGCTGAGAGAGCACGCCTCGAGCGCCAGCACCACGGCGAGCGCCGGCAGCGCCGCAGGGGTCCGCATCAGGAATGCCCGGCGGCGGTGCTCGCGGCCGCCGCGGGCGGTTGTGCGACGCGTACCGGAACCCCGTCGGCGATCGAATCCGGCGGATTGACAATGAGCGCGTCCGCGGCGTCGATCCCGGTGAGGACCTCGATCTCGGTGCCGAAATCCCGCCCCTGGGTGATCGACTTCAGGTGCACGCGATGCTCCCCGTCGACAGTCGCCACCTCGAGGCCGTTGGCGCGAAACAGGACCGTGTTGACCGGGATTCGGAGCGTGCTCGCGCTGCCGGCCGCGAGAGTGAAATGCACCTGCGCATAGGAGCCCGGCAGCAGCTCGCCCTGGGCGTTGTCGATCTGGAGCTCGACCTGGAGCGTTCGCGAGGTCGCATCGAGCGCGTGAGCGGTCGAGGCCACGGTGGCCTCGTAGCGCGCCGTCGGGCGATCGGCGAACTCGAGCGTGGCTGTCAGGCCTGGCTGGACGGCCGCGGCATAGGCCTGAGGCACCGACACGTAGATGCGCAGGCGGTGCGTGTCGGCCACCCGGAAGAGGGCGCTCCCCGGGGTCTGACCGGCGTTGATCAGGGCGCCGACGTCGGTGTTGCGTTCGGTGACCACACCGTCGAAGGGTGCCGCGACGCGCTTGAAGGACTCG
This sequence comes from Gammaproteobacteria bacterium 13_2_20CM_66_19, assembly GCA_001914695.1. GTDB lineage: Bacteria > Pseudomonadota > Gammaproteobacteria > Steroidobacterales > Steroidobacteraceae > 13-2-20CM-66-19. The sequence continues at coordinate 24,297 of MNCZ01000097.1, forward strand.
AGGTCCTTGAGCCGCGCCAGGTTGGCGGCGGCCGACTGGCGCGCCGCGGCCTTGGCGGCCGCATCCCCGGCGCGCTGATCGGCGTCCTGCTGCGAGACCGACTCCGTGGCGAGCAGGCCCTTCCAGCGCTCGTTGGTGGTGCGGGCCAGCTCGTAGTTGGCATCGGCCGTCGCGAGATCCGCCTCCGCCTGGCGCAGCTGCTGGTCCACCTCCGGCGTGTCGATCTCGGCGAGCACCCGTCCCTTCTTCACCGCCGTGCCCATGTCGGTGTACCACTTCTTCAGATACCCGCTGGTGCGCGCGTAGATCGGCGCCTCGTAGAAGGCCTGGACACTGCCCGGCAACACCAGAGTGTCCGAGCCCGGACCCGCTTTCGGCTTCACGGTGGCGACGGTGGGCACCGCGGCGGCGGCGGCCTCGCGCTCGAGCGCGTTGCGGGCGCTGATCCGGCTCACGATGCCCCACACGGCGAGCACGAGCGCGGCCGCGAGCCCGATGAGCGCGTAGCGGCGCACGCGTGCATCGGCCAGGACGGAGTGCGGGACGGTGGGCAGCTCGGCCATCAGGTGCTCCGACGTCCGTGGACGAGCTTGAACACGGTGGGCACGAAGAAGAGCGTCGCCACGGTCGCGAAAATGAGTCCGCCGATCACGGCGCGCCCGAGCGGCGCGTTCTGCTCGCCGCCCTCGCCGAGGCCGAGCGCCATCGGCACCATGCCGATGATCATCGCGAGTGCGGTCATCAACACCGGTCGGAAGCGCGTGACACCCGCCTGCACCGCGGCGTGAGCCGCATCA
>MNCZ01000044.1 GCA_001914695.1 Gammaproteobacteria bacterium 13_2_20CM_66_19
GTGGAGGGGGAAGGATTCGAACCTTCGAAGGCGTAAGCCGGCAGATTTACAGTCTGCTCCCGTTGGCCGCTTGGGTACCCCTCCGCAAAACGAGCCGCGTATTTTGATTTCGGGGTACCGGCGTGTCAATGCGGCCTGGCCCACTATTTGCTAGGTGGCGGGTCGCCTCGGGGGCTCGGCGGCCGGCGGGGCCGCCGACCCCCCGTCCGGGAGGCGCCGGCCCGGCGGGGGCGGACCGGGGCTTGGAGCGCACCGCCGTGCCGCCGGGGCCGCCGACGGGCCTGTAATAAAGGAGTAGCTCGCCCGGCACGGCCTCCCCCGGTTTGAGGTCGAGCCTCCTCCCGTCGAGGCCCACCGCCCGCGCCCGTCGCCCGGCGCGGATCCATTCCTCGATCGTGCGGCGGGAACCGAGCCCCGCCTCCGCAAGGAGCTTCTGCAGTCTGATCATGCGATCATGACCGGGCGTCTCTAATAATCAGGAATAATGGGGTCGCTGATAACCGGAGCTGTTAAGCAGATGCCCCCGCGATCCTTGTGGGCGCACGCACTGGCGGCTTAGAAGGACGGCATGATCTACGAGAACATCCTCAGGACGATCGGCAAGACCCCGATCGTCGGAATCCAGCGGCTCGCGCCGCCGCACGTCACTCTGTACGTGAAGTGCGAGTTCTTCAATCCGGCCGCCTCGGTCAAGGACCGGCTCGCCATCGCCATCATCGAGGACGCCGAGCAGAGCGGCGCGCTCAAGCCCGGGCAGACGGTGGTCGAGGCCACCTCCGGCAACACCGGCATCGCGCTCGCCATGGTGTGCGCCGCCAAGGGCTATCCCTTCGTGGCCACGATGGCGGAGACCTTCTCGGTCGAGCGCCGCAAGATCATGCGCATGTTCGGAGCGCGGGTGATCCTCACCCCCGCCGCCGAGCGCGGCTCCGGCATGGTGCGCAAGGCCGAGGAGCTCGCGAAAAAGCACGGCTGGTTCCTGGCGCGGCAGTTCGAGAACGAGGCCAATCCCGCCTACCACCGCAACACCACCGGTCCCGAGATCCTGCAGGACTTCGCCGGCCGGCGGCTCGATTTCTTCGTCACCGGCTGGGGCACCGGGGGCACACTCACCGGCGCGGGCGAGATGATCCGGCTGGCGCGCCCGGAGGTGCAGATCATCGCCTCGGAGCCGGCGGCGGCGGCGCTCCTCTCGGGCAAGCCCTTCACGCCGCACAAGATCCAGGGCTGGACGCCCGACTTCGTGCCGAAGGTGCTGAAGCCCGAGGTGCCGCACCGGATCGTGACCGTAACGGACGCGGAAGCGGTGGAGAGCTCGCGCGCCCTCGCCCGCAGCGAAGGCATCTTCTGCGGCATCTCCTCGGGCGGAACCTTCGCGGCAGCGCTCAAGGTCGCCGCCGAGGCCCCCGCGGGCTCGGTGATCCTCGCGATGCTCCCTGACACCGGCGAGCGGTACCTGTCAACGGTGCTCTTCGAAGGGATCGCCGAGGGCAGCGATCCGGAGGCCTGAGGGGCGCACGGGGCCGCCAGAGGTTCCCCCCGCGGGCGAGGATTCCCATGGATGCGCGCAAGTACGCATCGATGTCCGATCCGTTTCCGATGTGGCGGGGCGGCGCGCTGCACGGCGCGCGCATCGCCTACGAGACCTGGGGGACACTGAATGCCGCGCGCGACAACGCGCTGCTGCTCTTCACCGGGCTTTCGCCCCCGGCGCACGCCGCCTCCTCGCCTGCCGATCCGAGCCATGGGTGGTGGCAGGGCATGGTCGGGCCAGGGCTGGCGATCGACACCGAGCGCTACTTCGTCATCTGCGTCAACTCCCTCGGCAGCTGCTTCGGATCGACCGGGCCCGCCTCAATCAATCCGGCCACCGGCAAGCCCTATCGGCTGACGTTTCCGGACCTGTCGGTCGAGGACATCGCGCGCGCGGGTTTCGAGACCGTGCGCCGCTTAGGGATAGAGCGACTGGACACGGTAATGGGCCCCTCCCTCGGGGGCATGGTCGTGCTCGCGTACGCGGCGCAGTTTCCGGGCGCCGCGCAGCGGCTGGTGTGCATTTCGGGCACCGCCGCGGCAGCGCCCTTTGCCATCGCGCTGCGCTCGATCCAGCGCGAGGCGATCACCCACGATCCCGACTGGAAGGGCGGCAACTACAGCGCCGAGCGCCCGCCGCTCACGGGGCAGCGCCTGGCGCGCAAGCTCGGCACCGTCACCTATCGTTCCGCCGCCGAATGGGCGCAGCGCTTCGGGCGCGAGCCGATCCGCGAAGACATGAGGAAGCGCGGCGACGCGTTCGCGTCCGAGTTCGCGATTCAGGGCTACCTCGAAGCGCTCGCTCAGCGCTTCGTGAATGTCTTCGACGCCAACTGCTATCTGTACATCTCGCGCGCCATGGACCGCTTCGATCTCGCTGCGCACGGTGACCCGGTGACCCTGCTCCGGCGCGCGGCCTTGAGCGCCGCGCTCGTGATCGGCGTGCAGACGGACCTCCTGTTCTCGCTCAGCGAGCAGCAGGCCATCGCGCGCAATCTCGAGGCCGCCGGCATCATCACGCGCTTCGCATCGCTCCCCTGCCTCGAGGGGCACGACGCCTTTCTGATCGACCTCGAGACCTTCGGGCGCGAGATCGGCGCATTCCTGCGTAGCGGCTGAGGCCGAGAGCCCGGCAAGCCGGTCAGGCACTCACCGCGCGCGTAGCCCGGGCGGCGAGATTACAGTCCCTCTTATGTGAGAACGGCGTCCGCGTCCGGCTCGGCCCGGTCTGGCGCCGAGAAAAGGTGCTGGGGAATAAGTTTACTGGCCCCGGCGGCCACTGGTCCGCAAGGCATAATGACCTGGGCGCACACTAGAAACTAGAATAACGCGAACAGCCGAGATCAGTAGTGGAACGCCGCCTGCATACCCGACACCGTGCTCGCACGATTGTCTACATCAACGTTCCGGGCGGCCGCCGCAAGCTCTGCAAAGCCGTGAACCTGAGCGCGACCGGAGTCTTCATCGAGACGTCCAACCTTGGGCTACGCAAGGGGCAGCAGGTCGTGCTCTCCTTCGCCATCAACCTCGGCGCCATCACCAAGCTCCACCGGCGCACGGCCGTGGTCGCGCACGTCTCGCGCGGCGGCACGGGTCTCTTGATGGAGTCCTACGCGCAAGCCTCGAGCTGAAGCTCGGGCGCTCCGGTAGTCAACGCCGCACTCGGCGCGGGAACGCCGGCCGCCCGTGCGGGCGCGTGAATCCCTGAACCTTCGCGGCGCACGGGGGCCACCTACGATCACCGCGGCGTGCGCCGGAGCGCACCGTGCGCGCCTCGCGAGCCGCCGCGGCAACCACCAGGAAAAAAAACAACCATTGGAGGCCTCATGGACGTGCGACTCTCACCCGGATTACTCCTTTCCGCCTGCGCCGCAGCGCTCACGCTGGCAGGGCTGCTGGCGGGCGCCGCGGCGGCGCGCCAGGATGGCGGCAACCTCAACCACGGCGGCGACATCCTCATCGCCGATCAGTTCAACAACCGCGTCGTCGAGATCGAGCGCGGCACCCACCGCATCGTCTGGCAGTTCGGCGACGGCTCGGACAAGATCGGACCGCGCAGCATCGTCGGCACGAACGACGCCGAGCGCTTTGGGAGCTACACGCTCATCTCTGGCACCGGCATCCCGCCGAGCGGCCCGGTCGCCGGCACAGCGCTCCTTCCCGGCTGCTCGACCCCCGACACCGGCTGCCCGGACAACCGCGTGATCATCGTCAACAGGGCCGGCGAGATCGTCTGGCAGTACGGGCCGGCTGAGCTCAATACCCCGGTGCACGCGCTGTTCCTGTCGGAGTTTCCGCGACACCCCGGCTTTCACGTGATGATCACCGACCAGGCCAACGAGCGGGTGATCCTCGTCAACCTGCTCACGAAGAGTGTCGACTGGCAGTACGGCACGACCGGAATGACCGGCAGCGCCGACAATCAGCTCAACAACCCCAACAGCGCCGAGCTGCTCCCGAACGGTCACGTCCTGATCGCCGATGAGAATAACAACCGCGTCATCGAGGTCACCGTCGACCAGCACATCGTGACGCAGTTCACCGGCGCAGGGAGCGTGAGCGGTGCAGCCTTCGCGAGCCGCCTGCCGAACGGCAATACTCTGATCACCGACTCCAACAACAACCGCATCATCGAGGTGGACCCCACCGACAACATCGTCTGGCAGTACGCGACCAACCTGCAGCGGGGGAGCAATCCGGCACCGCTCCCGACGCGCGCCGTGCGGCTGCGCAACGGCCACACGCTGATCAGCGACCAATTCAACGACCGCGTGATCGAGGTGACGCGCGCCGGCGAGATCGTGTTCCAGCAGGGAGCGCTCAACGTGGCGGGCGCGGGCTTCGATCAGCTGAACGGTCCCTATGACGCCAAGGCCATCGGCGACTTCACCGGGCTGACCCCGCCCTTCAACTCCCAGTAGGCGCAACTCCGGGCAGGCGCCATTGAGGCACAGGCGCCTCGAGCGAGCGCCCGTGGGCCATCCGGTCCGCGGGCACCTCCGCGCAACCCGCGTCTGATACTCTCTCGGGCCGACCGCCCGCGGCCGCGACACAAGACTGCCGCGCTCACCGCGCATCCGGAGCACGCCATGACCTCACCGCCGTCCCTCTCCCGCCGCCGCTGGCTCAAGCGCCTGGCGCTCGCGGCGTCGCTCACGCCCATAGCCCTGCGGAGCCTCCCGTCGGCGCTCGCCGCGGATGCGCAGCTGCTCTCAGCCACCGCCCCCGAGGCCCAGGCGGTGAAGTACGTCGAGAATGCGAAGGAAGCGAAAGCGGCCACGCCCGGAAGCAGCTGCGCCAGCTGCGCGCTCTACCAGGGCAGCTACGGCTCCACTCAGGGACCGTGCCAGCTCTTTCCCGGGAAGCTCGTGAAGGCCAGCGGCTGGTGCAGCGCTTGGGCCCCGCAGATGTGAGCTATTCGTAACACGGCCCGACCTCGCGCACTTCGATCGCGGCCCACGCGGCGGCGGGACATTCCGCGGCATAGCCGAGTGCCTGCTCGCGGCTCGGGCAGTCGAGGAGAAAGAATCCGCCGACCAGCTCCTTGGCTTCGGCGAAGGGACCGTCGGTGACGCTGCGCCGGCCGTCGCGCACCTTGAGCCGCGCCGACTTCTCGCGCAGCGAGTTGCTCTCGAGGAGCACGCCGCGCGCTTTCAGGCTCTCGGTGTAGGCGAGCATCTGCCCGTAGACCGCACGACCTTCCTCCGGCGTGCGCGTGCGTCGCTGGCCCTGGGGTTCCACGATCAACAGCATGTATTGCATGAAGCTCTCCGGCAGGCGGGCGCTTGGGGCTCCCGCCCGCGCTCGTTGTGGCGGCGGGACGCGCTTGGCAGCGTCAGGACATTTCTCCCTGCTTGCAGGCGGCGGCGCGCTGGAGCAGCAGGCGGCTCTCGCGCGCATTCTGCGTGAGCGTCGCCGCACGCTCAAACTCGCCGCGCGCTTCCTCGTAGCGGCCGAGCCTGGCGAGGAGATCGCCGCGCACGCTCGGCAGCAGGTGATAGGAACGGAGCGAGCCCTCGGCCTGGAGCCGGTTCGCGAGCTCGAGTCCCGCCGCGGGCCCGTAGGCCATGGCGACGGCCACCGCGCGGTTGAGCTCCACGACCGGCGACGGGGCGATGCGCGCGAGCTCGTCGTAGAGCGCGGTGATCTGCACCCAGTCCGTGTCTTCCGGGGTCGGAGCGCGCGCGTGGCACGCGGCAATCGCCGCCTGCAGGAGATACGGCCCGCGCGTTTCGGCGAGCGCCGCACCCCGCGCGAGCGCCAGCAGGCCCCGGTGAATGAGGAGCCGGTCCCAGTTCGCGCGGTTCTGATCCATCAGCAGTACCGGCTCCCCGTTCGGCCCCGTGCGCGCGCGGATGCGCGACGCCTGGATCTCCATCAGCGCCACCAGCCCGTGGACTTCCGGCTCCAGAGGCGCGAGCTCCGCGAGGATGCGACCGATCCGCAGCGCCTCCTCGCACAGCGCCGGTCTCATCCAGTCCTCGCCCGCGGTGGCCGAGTACCCCTCGTTGAACACGAGATAGATCACTTCCAGCACCGAGGACAGCCGCCCGGCGAGCTCCTTGCCGCGCGGGATCTCGAACGGCACGTGCGCATCGCTCAAGGTGCGCTTGGCGCGCACGATGCGCTGCGCGATGGTGGGCTCGGGCACGAGGAAGGCGCGCGCGATCTCTTCCGTCGTCAGCCCCGCCAGCAGGCGCAGCGTCAGCGCCGTGCGCGCCTCGGTGGACAGCAGCGGGTGGCACGCTATGAAGATGAGCCGCAGCAGATCATCGCCGATCTCGTCGTCGGCCTTGGCTTCGAGCCGCGCCCCGTTGGTGTGCTGCTCCATCTCGAGCTCGTGACCGAGCGCCTCATGCTTCGCGGCACGCATGCGCTCGTGCCGCAGGTGATCGATGCCGCGATTCTTCGCCGTCGCCATCAGCCAGGCCCCGGGGTTGTCGGGAATCCCCGACCGCGGCCATTCCTCGAGCGCTCTGACCAGCGCGTCCTGCGCCAGTTCTTCCGCGAGTCCCACGTCGCGGACCACCCGGGTGAGACCTGCGATGAGCCGTGCGGACTCGATCCGCCACACGGCGTCGATGGTGCGATGGGCATCCGTGGCCGTCATGGCCACGGATGACACCATCGGGTGAGGAGCCGCGCAAGCCAAGGGCGTCCGGGTGACTCTCAGGCGCGTCCGGCCGAGGCGGAGGAGCGCCCGCGCACCGCCTCGAGCGCTTCGGGCGGCTTGGCGCAGTTGACCATCCAGGGCGTCCCGAAGCGGTCGGTGCACATGCCGAAGCCGTGCGCCCAGAAGGTCTCCTGGAAGGGCATGGAGATGGTGCCGCTCTCGGCGAGCGCCTTGAAGACGCGCTCGGCGTCGGCCGGCTTCTCGAGCGCCGCCATCACCGCGAAGCCCTGCGGCGCCTGGTAGCGGTCCGCCGGCGCATCGCAGCCGAGCAGGTACTGGCCGCCAAAGTCGACGCGTGCGTGGATGATCTGCCGGCGCACTTCGGCCGGCGCGTTCTCGGATCCCGGGGCTTCGCCGTAGGTCATCGCGAACACGATTCTGCCGCCGAAAGTCTCGGCGTAGAAGTTGAAAGCCTCGCGGCAGTTGCCCTTGAAGTTGACGTGGGGAGCGGTTTGCATGAGGTAACTCCGTGTTGAATGGACGTGAGGGGTCTTTAGGGCTCAGTTCTTGCGCGCCGCGAGGCGCTCGCGCTGGCTCTCTTCCTGCGCCTTGAGCTCCGGCGCCAGGTTGGCGCCGAAGTCCTCCGCCTCGAACACGCGGCGGATCTCGATCTCCTCGTTGCTCTTCTGGAACGGCGAGCGCCGGATCCACTCGATGGCCTCCTCCATGGACTTCACCTGCCACAGCCAGAAGCCGGCGATCAGCTCCTTGGTCTCGGTGAAGGGGCCATCGATCACGCGGCTCTTGCCGCCGCCGAACTTGACGCGCACGCCCTTGGCGCTCGAGTGCAGCCCCTCGCCCGCCAGCATCACGCCGGCCTTCACCAGCTCCTCGTTGAACTTGCCCATCTCGCTGAGAATCTCGCGGCTCGGCAGCACGCCCGCTTCCGAATCCTTGTTCGCCTTGACGATCACCATGACGCGCATGACTGGCTCCTTCTTCGGTTACGCTTATGGCAGTACGACGAGTGAGCCCCGCGGGAATCGACATGGGCGCCCTGCACGTTTGTCTTGCCGGCGCCAAGTCATTGAAAGTCCAGTGAATTGACCTCACGTCAGCCTACGCATGCGGCGCTCTGGCCGCTGCGGTTCATCAGCATCGAGGCGGTGAGCGGAGTCGTGCTGCTCGCCGCAGCGGCCCTCGCCCTCATCTGGGCGAATTCCCCCTGGTCGCAGTCCTACGAGGCGCTCTGGCAGGTCAGGCCGGGCTTGGGGGTCGCAGGGCTCATCCCGCCGCAGGACCTGCGCTTCTGGGTGAACGATGGACTCATGAGCGTTTTCTTTCTCGTGGTCGGGCTCGAGATCCGCCGCGAGATGCACCAGGGCGTGCTCTCGGATCTCAAGGTCGCCACGCTCCCGATCGTCGCCGCGGCGGGCGGTGTGGTGCTGCCCGCGCTGCTCTACCTTCTCGCCAACGGCGATCCGGCCACGCGGCGCGGCTGGGCGATACCGACAGCGACCGATATCGCCTTCGCGGTCGGGGTGCTGTCGCTCATCGGGCGGAGCGTGCCGGCGGCGCTGCGCATGCTGCTGCTGACGCTCGCCATCATCGACGACGTCGTGGCGATTCTCGTGATCGCGTTCTACTACTCGGGCGGCGTTGCGGCGGCCGGTCTCCTCGTGATCGCGGCGGGCGTGATTGCCGTTCTCCTGCTGCAGTGGCTCGGCGTGCGAGCGGCTCTCGCCTACCTGCTGCCGGGAGCCGTGGTCTGGATCGGCATGCTGCGCGCGGGACTCCACCCGACGCTCGCGGGCGTGCTGCTGGGCCTCATGACTCCAGCCTCGAGCGAGTTCGGACGCCGGCGGGCTGCGCCGGCGCCACACCGAGCGGACTCTCCGCTCGTGAGGCTCGAGGCGAGGCTCCATCCCTGGGTGGCCTTCGCCATCATGCCGCTTTTTGCGATGGCGAATGCGGGAGTGAGCCTCACGGGGGTCATGAGCGGCGCCGCGGCCTCACGTGCGGTCGGCGGCGGCATCGTGGCGGGGCTCGTGCTCGGCAAGCCGCTCGGCATCGTGCTCGCCTCGGTCGCCGCCGTGCGCCTCAAGCTCTGCCAGCTCCCGGAGGACGTCCGCTGGCCTCAGATGGCGCTACTCGGGCTCCTGGGGGGCATCGGGTTCACGATGTCGATCTTCATCGCGAACCTCGCCTTCGAGGATTCGCGGCTCCTCGTCGCGGCCAAGCTCGCGGTGCTCGTGGCCTCAACGCTCGCCGCCGCGCTGGCGCTCGTCTTCGGACGGCTCCAGGCCGCTCGCGGACGCCGCTGACCGCGTGCCCAGGGCGCGGACGAGTGGCTAGACGAGCTCGCCGACCGGTGCAGCTGCCGCCGTCGCCGCGCGCGCCGCGGCCTTGTTCCGATACAACTCCCGGTCGGCCGATGTCAGCAGCTTCTCCGCGGTGGCGCCATCGCGCGGATACACGGCGACGCCCGCGCTGACGGAGAGCCGCGGCGATTCCTCATCGGCCATGAGACGTGCGTTGATCCGCTCCACGAGCTGCCGCGCTCCCGTTTCCGAGGTCTCCGGGAGGATGATCGCGAACTCATCGCCGCCGAAACGCGCCGCGGTGTCGGTGACGCGGCACGAGGCCCGCAGGCACTCGGCGACGCGACACAGCGCCCGGTTACCGACCAGGTGCCCGTAGTGGTCGTTGATCTGCTTCAGGCGGTCCATGTCGAGCAGTGCCGTGCTGAACCCCCGCCCCGCACCCGCGCGCTGCGCCCGTCTGATCTCGGCTTCGAGGCTGCTCATCATGCAACGATAGTTGGCGAGCCCGGTCAGCTCATCCTTCACCGCCTGCCGGCGCAGGCGCTCCTGCGCCTCACGGTACTGCCAGACGACTGCGGCGGCGGCCAACATGGTCACCGCCTGTACCGCGAGGAACCCGTGCAGCAGCAGCAGCGACACATTGGTCGGGCCCCGGGCGAAGGGGCCTAGGCCGCGCAGCGTGCCGACAATCGCGATGAAGGCGAGCACCAGCACGCACGTGGCCACGGCGCGGCGTCCGAGGCGGAACGCCGCCCAGAAGAGGAACGGCGCGCACAGGAACTGCACCGGAAGACGCCCGTCCCCGGGCAACGGAACCAACCCGTCGAATACGACCAGCGCCACCAGCGACAGCCCGATGACCAGCGTGGCGGCCTCGAGCAGCCGGCGCCTGTGCCATGGCGGGCGCGGCGCCGTGCTCCACAGAATCAACACCGGCGCCACGATCAGGTCGCCCGCCGCATCCCCCAGCCACCAGGTGAGCCAGATATTTCCGTAGTCCTTCCATGGGGCGAACCCGCCGAGGGCAAGGCTCGTCAGACCAACGGTGGGGCTCACCGTGGTGCTGAGACCCACCGCCAGACCTGTGAACATCACAATGTCGCTCGGCCGGATGAAGAACTTGCGGCCGTGCGCGTACCGATTCACCAGCATCGCGCCCAGGAGCCCCTCGAGCGTGTTGCCGACGCCGACGCAGAGCGAGGTGGCGAGCGAGCCGTACGTGGTCAGGTTGGCGAGAAGCGCGCCGAGGAAGATCGCAGGCCACATCTCCAGCCCCAGGACGAGGAAGGCGGCGAGCGCGATGCCCGCAGGCGGCCAGATGGCGCTCGCGCTCGGGTGCACGAGCGCGAACCCGAGGCCCAGTTTGGCGGCGGCGAAGTAGACGCCCGCCAGGGCCGCGAGGGTCAGCCATTCCGTCGATGTCGGGAATTTCGGCAGCGCGAATTCCCGGTGCGCCCGCTTAAAGGGCCCTCGCGGGGCCTCCTCGTCCACTGAGATACGCATCCGGTTCAAGCGGAGCCCGAGAATAAGAGCGCACCCCCCCTGGGTCAACGAGCGTTCCACTTAATCTGGCCGCCCGGCTGTCACCAAGGGGGGCCGTCTCGGCATCGACCGGGACCGGCCCGATGTCGAGACGGTCAGTGCGCCAGGCGGTTGTACCGCGCCAGTACAGCTCGCAGCTGCTCGTGCGGAAGCGCCCGGACATGATGGCCGTCGATGCCCGTCATGTCCTCCGCGGCCACCATGGCGTTAACGACGGCTTCCTCGGTGGCCTGCACGGTCGCGGCGAAGAGCGGATCCATGGAGTCGTTCGGCACCATCCTGAGGTCGACCACGTGGCCGACGTCGCTCGCCGCGGCGTTCGCGGTCGAGAAAGCAATGAAGATGTCGCCGGAGCCGTTGCCGGCAATGCTGCCGGTCCGCCCGATGCCGAGCGACACGCGCCGCGCGATGCGCTTCAGCTGGTGCGGCAGGAGCGGCGCATTGGTGGCCACGACCACGATGATCGAGCCGCGCTCGCTGGCTTCGGACGGCAGGAAGGCGTAAGGGTCCTCGGACTCGATCTCCCGGCCGACCGGAATACCCGCGATCCTGAGGTTCTGACGCCGACCGTAGTTGCATTGCACGAGCACCCCGACGAGGTAGCCACCGTCCTTCTCCGCGACCTTGCGGGAAGAAGTCCCGATGCCGCCCTTGAAGCCGTTGCAGATCATGCCGGTGCCGCCGCCGACCGAGCCTTCCTCCACCACTCCGGAGTGCGCGCTGTCGAGCGCGCGCAGCGCATGCTCCGGCCTCACGTGAAATCCGTTGATGTCGTTGAGCCAGCCGTCCCAGGTCTCGGCGACGACCGGCAGCGACCACCAGGCGCCGGTGGCGTCCGCCGCGCCGTGCGCCACGCGCCAGGCGATGACCGCATCGCGCACCACACCGACGCTGTGGGTGTTGGTGATCATCACCGGTCCCTCGAGGAAGCCGGATTCCTCCACCCACGTGGTGCCGGTCATCTCGCCGTTGCCGTTCTGAGAGTGCCAGCCGGCGAAAGAGAAGCGCTGCATGGAGGCAAATCCACGCGGCAGCACGGCCGTCACACCGGTGCGGACCGGTCCCTTGCCGACGACGAGCTTGCCGCTGCCCGCGACGAGAGTCGTATGACCGACGAGCACGCCGTCGACATCGGTGATCGCATTGAGCGGCCCCGGCGTGCCGTCGAAGGGCACGCCGAGGTCACGGGCGCGCGGACGCGGCTTCGCAGCGGCCGCAGCCGGATCCGCCGCGGTCGCGCTCGCCGCTGATAGCGCGAGCGCAAGGAGGGCGGTGATGGCGACGGGCCGACGCAGCATGAGGCAGCGCATCGCATCATGAAGGCGGTCGGAGATGCAACTTTTTCCTCCGCCTCATCTGGAGTACTCTCGAGTCGGGGAGCTTCGGCGGCTCGCTCTTTGCCACGCCGGACGTCATAACAACCAACTCACCGGGAGGGGCAGCTCATGGAGACCATCAAAGGACATCTGGCGTCCATCCTCGCGCGTCGCTGGTGGCTGCTGCTTCTGCGCGGCCTGATTGCGATCGCATTCGGAGTCGTGAGCTGGGTCCAGCCCGGCATCTCGCTCGCCTCGCTGGTGCTGCTCTTTGGCGCTTACTCGCTCGTGGATGGAGTGCTCAACGCCTGGGCGGCCCTCGAGGGGAGGCGTGAGCACGAGCACTGGTGGGTGCTGTTCCTCGAGGGATTGCTCGGAATCGGCGTCGGCGTGCTGACCTTCCTGGCTCCGGCGATCACCGCACTCGCACTCCTCTTCTATATTGCGGTCTGGGCAATCGCCACGGGAGTTCTCGAGATTGTGGCGGCGATCCGCCTGCGCAAGGAGATCGAAAATGAGTGGATGCTGATCATCGCGGGCCTGGCCTCCGTGGTGTTCGGCACTCTGCTCATGGCGCAGCCGGCAGCGGGTGCGCTCGCCCTGCTCTGGCTGATCGCGTCCTACGCCATTTTCTTCGGCGTGCTGCTCGTGGTCCTCGCGTTCAGGGTGCGCAGCTTCGCGGCCTGAAGGCAAGGCTGACGCTCGTTCGGATCGGCGGTGGGTGCGCGCTATGCCTGCGGCCAAGTAGTTGACCCAACTTAGAATTTTCCCGGACGCGGCGTCCTGTCATCGGCCCGCCTTAGGCTCGTCGAGGGCTCGTGCCCGCTCGCGGGCCTCGCACCCGCAAAGCCTGGCGTGCGATCTTTGAGGTCGACTTCAAATGGGCCGAAGGACCCGAGGGCCGCGCGATGGATCGGGCAGCATCAAGGCTGGTCTCCTTATTTTTGGGCATGTTGCTGCTCGCGACGCAGGGAAGCGCGGGCGCCGCATCGGGCGATGAGCCGCCCCGATTCGAGGTGGCGGCACCGGTGACCGGGGCTCCCCTCACCTTCGTCGTCTACGGCGACACGCGCTTCAGCCGGCGCGAGCAGGTCGTGAACGCGCCCGCGCGGCGCGCACTCGTCAGGCGGATCGCGCGCGAGAACCCGGCCGCGATCCTGATCGGCGGGGACCTCGTTTACGAAGGCACCGATCCGGACGACTACGCGACCTACGAGAGCGAGACCCTCGAGTGGGCGAAGCAGAAGATCCCGGTGTTTCCCGCGCTCGGCAATCACGAGTTCACGGGATGCACCCGCGGCGAGGCAGCCCCGTGCCTCGAGAACTGGTGGAAAGCGTTCGGCGCATTGGCCTTGCGGCCGTACCGGTGGTACTCGGTGAGCCTCGGCCCCACGCTCCTCGCGTTGATTCTGGATTCGGACTCGCCGCTCAGGCCGGGCAGCGAACAGCGGGAGTGGCTCGAGCGGCAACTCACCCATGCCGACCCGCGCGTCAGGTTCATATTGATTGCGTTGCACTATCCTCCGGTCAGGGACCCTTTCTATCCGAGGATGAAGGATGAGAGGGAGATCGAGCGGTACCTCTCGAAGCACGCCGCGACGCTGCGCCCCCAGGTCGTCGTCGTCGGCAGTCACGTCCACAACTACGAGCGCTACTTCCGGGACGGCGTCACTTACCTCGTGAGCGGCGGCGGGGGCGCGCAGCCCGTGCCGGCCGCGCGCATGTTCGGAGAGCTCTCGAAGCTGACCACCTCGGTGAACTTCCACTATCTGCGCTTCACTCTCGAGGCTGATCGACTGACCGGAACCATGGTCCGCTTCGATGCCGAGGATCGAAGCGGGAACCCCTGGAGCGAACCGGATCGCTTCGAGATCCGAGCCAGGAGCTCCGCGCCGGCCGCGTCGAGGTGACTCAATCCGCCAGGCGCCGCCACTTCCCGTGTGGATCACTGACCCAGGATCCGGTGTCTTTGAGCTCGCCCTTCTCGTCGTAGCGATTCAGCAGCAGCACGGGCGCTCCGCGCTCGCGGGACAGGGGGAGCGACATCTCGGCGGTGAACAACAGCCAGGTCTTGTAGCTGCTGGCCCGGCACACCCAGACGCGCCCCTGCTGCGAGGCCTCAGCCACGGCCTTCTGCAGCGGTAACGGCAGTGCGGCAGGGTCGCGAATCTGATAGGAGTCCTTCGGCGAGAGCTGCCGGTCCGAGATGAGACCGTCCAGCAGCCTCTCTACCCGAGCAGGCGCCTGAATGGCGCGCAACCGCCGTGTCTCCAACTCCGCTCCCTCGTGTGCCGTTGCAGGTCCCCGACTCGCTACGCCGCGGGCCGGTGGCCCCGGCCCGAGCGCGACGACCGACACCTGGTAAGCGGCCCAAAGCGCCGGATCCGCCGCCCCGCTCGACACCACCGATCGCATGGCCGCGCCAAGCGCCGCCGCCGGGCTCATGGAGTCCCGCAGCAGGTGTCGATAGAACTCTGTCATGAGACGCGCGCCAATCTCATCGGAGACCGGCCAAAGCGAGGCCACGACCGCTCGCGCACCGCGGGCGAGCATCGTGGAGCCGATGCCGAGCAGGCCTTCGCTCGGCACCTGCTTGCCGAGGGCCGTGTCGCACGCGCTCAACACTGCGACGTCCGCCGCGAGTGACTCGAGCGACAGGTCGGCCACGCGCACCGCACCGTCCACGACCCTTCCGCTGCTGTCGTAGGAGCTGAGAATCAGGGCGGATAACTGCGGAACCTGCGCATCCACGATCCCGTGGGTCGCAATGTGGATGAATCGGTACGCTGACCAGTCGAGCGACAGGAGCCGGTCGCGCGTGGCGTCGAGTCCGATGAGCCGATCCACATCCGCAGGCGGGAACTGCGCCGAGATCTGCGCGGCCTCCTGAGCCGTGAAGGGGAGACGCTGGTACTGGCCACGATCTGGATCCAGCGAGTGCCTGGCTGGGGGCTGTGAGGTGGCGGACGTTCTCATGACCACCGCGAGCCGCGGGTCGTCCGGCTGGTACACGGGATCGGCCACGAGCAACAGTGCCCGGCGGGCGCGCGACCTGACCCGCGCCCCGCTGGTATCGAGCATCCACGCGGCGGGCGCGAGGGCGACATCGTGACGCGTCGCAACAAACGAGTCTGCTTTCGGGTCCGGCATCGCGAGTGCCGCAAACGGAACGTAGTCGAGGGCCCCGTCCGGAATGACGACCCATTGCCGCGCGCCCGACAGCCACGGCTCAATCGGCCGAATGATCATCTCGTACAGGGCCTGAGCGTCGTGCAGTCGACGCTCGAGGGGGACGTCGACGAGGCGCGTCAGCGAATGGTGGAAAGCGACGGCCTGGTCCGCAACGGCCACGGGTGAGGGCAAGCGCGTCCAGTGAATTGCCCTCGGCAACACCACCCACGCGTAGGCGGATTCGGACCCGAGCCAATAGGACACGAGCGCCGTATCAGCGGGAAGAGACGGCAGACTCGCTCGTCCGGTGCCCGCCCGGCGGGCGGTCCCGGCGGACACGGCCCGGCTTGCGATCACGGTATTCACCGCGTCCGCCTGACGCTCGAGCTCCGCAATGTCACTCATCAAGTGCCTGGCGTGCGGGTCATCGGAGCCGGAGCGGTCGACCCGGGCGTCGAGAGCAAACTGACGGGCGGCAAGCGCCCGATAGAGCGCTTCGCGGCGCTGAAACTCGGAGGCGAGTGCCCGCCGAACGGCGGGGGCGTACTTCTGCGCCGCGACGTCGCCCAAGGACTGGGCGCGTGAGGCATCGGCGCTCACGAACGCGGCGGCGGCGATGGCGTCGGCCTCTTTATCCCGGCCGGCCGCGAGCGCCCGCTCGTAGCGCTCGCGGAGCAACTCCAGCTCGAGGTCGTAGGCGGGCCGCAGCGGGGCTTGCAGTTGTGCGCGCAGCTCGGGATTCGCGCTCTGCAGGCGGACCGCATCCGAGTGTCCCAGGGCGCCCTCGACCGCCGCGAGCGCCGCGTGAGGTCGCCCGATCATCCGCAGGGCGCGGGCCTGCTCGAGGTCCGCCTCAAACTCCTCCAGGACACCGCCGAGCCTGTGAAGAGGCGGCCGCGCGGCCGCCAGGTCCGCGAGCGCCTCGCGCGGCCGGCCCATCTCACGCAGCAGCACCGCGCGTTGCAGCAGGGCTTCCGCGCGAATGAGCGAATCGGCTTTGGCGCGCGTCGAGATGACTTCATCGAGCTGCGCCCTGGCCTCCGTGAGGCGGCCGGCGGCGGCCGTGTGGGCGGCCAGCTGAACTTTGATGCGCGCGGCCGCTGACGGCGCGACAGCGAGGCGGAGCGCCTCCCGATCGAAGGCGATGGCGCTCTCCACCCTCCCCTGTTCCGCATCGATGTTCGCGAGCGCCCGCAGAGTGGCCATGCGTCCGCGGCCGTCGAGCGCCACGGTGCGGATCGAGAGCGAGCGGTCGAGAAACTCGCGCGCGCGAACCCGGTCGCCGAGCGCGTAGTAGTTCACGCCGATTCCATAGAGACTCTGCCCTTCATCCCTCTGGGCTTGAACCTCCTGCGCGAACGCCAGCGCGCGATCGAACAGACGCAGCGACGTATCGAAACGACCGACGGCGTAGTTTGCCAGCGCCGTGTTATTGACCACGGCGAGGTACAGTTTGGGATAGGGCTGTTCGGGGATATCCTTGCGCGCCCGATCGAACCGGCGCAGCGCCTCCGGCAGACGCCCGAGGCCCCACAGGCACAGCGCCTGGTTCTGCCACGCCAGGGCACGGCGGAGCGTCTCGTCGATCGCTTCGAACAATTGACTTGCGCTCTGCGAAGCGGTCACACATTGCGGGTAGCGACCCTCATGGAGATAAGTCAGCGCAATGTTCGTCAGTTGCAACCCCGCGTCATACCGCTCGCCCCGCTGCAAGTGGAAGCGGCTCAAGCGCTGTAGCAGCCTTCGTGCGCGGGCCCGAAGCTCGGTCGAATCCACGCCGTACCCGGGCACGGGTCGTCCGGCGGGGGCAGCCGATCCGAGCTCGATCCAGGCTGCGGCAGCGAGTGCCTCGGCACGCGCCTGCCGGTAGGAATCGCCGGGCCCGAGCGCCTCTGACGCCGCCTCGGCCCACTCGGCAGCCTTCGCCCAGTCCTGCAGGTCGAAATACTCGACCCCCGCGAGGGCCAACGCCGTCTCACCCCGTAGCGGCCGATCCGCCGGCGCGGTGAGTGCGCTCACGGCGGCCGCATATCCTTCAGCTGCCCGCAGGAAAGCGGCGCGCGCGTCGCCAGGGGTTGGCGAGCCTGAATGGCCCCTCGAAATCTCCTCTCCTGCCGCGTAATCGGCATCGGCCGCGGCGAGTGCCTTCACGATCGCGATGCAGTCAGGTCGCGTCCCGAGCGCCGCGAGATCGAACACGCGCACGGTCGCCGTCCCGGCGGCGCCCGCGTGCTCCTTCCCGGTCACGCGAACGACGAGCGAGGGTGGATCCGGCGCTGTCACGACGGCGCGTCGACTCCCCGTCCGCCGCTCCGGGTGGTCGGCGCGGGCAATGACCTGGTTCCTCGAGTCGAGAATCTCGACGAGCGCGTCGTTGTCGCGCTCGTCGACCTCGATCAGGTACGCGTGGCCCGGCGCGATGGCGACCCGTGCGGCCGCCGGCTCCGTGCCTGCGGTCTTCAGCGGGCCTTCGGCGAGCGCTGGAGCTCCGAGTGCCGCAGTGCACGACATGCTCGCCGCAGCCCGTGGCGTGGCCCACCCTGCCAGAACCATCGCTGTTAGAAGCAGCCAGGCGGGGCGTCGACGGTGCGTCCGCGGCTGCCTTGTCTCGCGCCTGCGGCTTATACTGCGCTCATGCCCGGTATCGATAACCACGCTGCACCCGTAGCGATCCTTCCCGCGCAAGCCGATCTCCCCGCGCCGGTATCGGACCCGGTTTCCCACCTGGCGGCAGTCTATCGCGACTATCCGGGTCTTCGGGCCCTGATCCTGCGGCGGGTTGGCGATGCCGAGGTTGCCGCGGACATTCTGCAGGACGCCGCTGTCACGACGCTCGAGAAGCTCCGCAGCGGAGAGATCGCTCACCCGGAGAATTTGGGCGGTTATCTTTACCGCGTGGCTCTCAATCACCTGCGGAATCATCGCCGCAAGGACCGCTCGCCAGCCTCGAGCGCCGACGCCGTGGAGGATCTGCGGGACGCCGAAGACGACCCCGACTGGGCACGGGTCGGGAGGCCTCAGTGGGCCAGGGCGGCGCGCCGCATGCTCGAGGAGATGCCGGTTGCGCGGGACCGGGAAGTGCTGGTCCGCTTCTACCTTGACGACGAGGACAAGGAGGGAATCTGTCGCGAGCTTCGGCTGTCGGAGGAGCACTTCAATCGCGTGATCTTTCGCGCGCGACATCGCTTCAGAGAGCTCCTCGAGCGTCGCGGCTTCTGGAAAGCCGATTTGCTCGCGATCGTTGCGATCAGCCTCTGTGTCTCGGACGGCGGAGGAGGGACCCTGGGCCCCGCGGCGCGAGCCGTGCATGCCTGGAATTCCGCCGCGGATGCGGTCCATGCGCTTCGGAAGGAGACGTGAAGTGATCAGCGCCGGCCGCGACTACGAGAGGATGCAGGACTACATCGTGGGACGCCTGTCGGACGATGATAGCCACGCATTCGAGGATCGACTGCTGAATGATCCGGGGCTCGTGCGCGAGCTCGAGCAGTCATTGCGGCTGCGCGACGGGCTCGAGCAGCTGCGCGAGCAAGGCTATTTCGGCAAAGCTGTCTCGCGCGGCATGAGCCCTCGGATCTGGCTTCCCGCTCTGGTGGCGGCGGCGGGCGCCGGGGTTGCTCTGTTTCTGTGGGTGCACCGTGACACGTCGCTCCACCGTGGCGCGGGCGCCTCAAGCGTTCTGATGGCATCGCTCGAATCGCGCGCCGCCGGTGTCGAGCCGTTGATCGCGGCGCACTTCACTTTTGTCTCGGTACGCGGAAGCTCGACGCCCGACCTGGATCTTCCGTCGGGTGGCGTGATCGAGTTTCGCGCAGCGCCGGTGTCACGCATGACGGTTCCCCGCTACCGCGTGACGCTCTTTCGTACAGACCCGGGAGAATCCTTGCAGCCCCTCGGCACCGTGGCCGGCCTTGCCTTGAGCGCTGACGGGTACCTGCACGGCTTTGCCGACGCCGCCCGCCTGCGACCCGGCGGTTACGTGCTGCGCGTCGAGCCCGACGCTGAAGTCCCGGGCACGACGGATAGCTTCCCGTTCAATCTTCGAGCCCGCGGCGCCGCGCCCTCCGTGACTCACGACTGAAACCCGCGCTCGACCTCGACCGCAAGGACACCGGGGATAGCCCAGAGCTTCGCGAGGGTCGCGAATTCCACCGACCCCGTCAGGACGCCGACACTCGTGAGCGTCGCGGTGTGGTCGAGGCCGACTGCGCGGCACGCGGCGGCGACCTCGTAAATGCAGTCTCGCGCGTCCTCCGCGACCGCGACCGCGACATTGACTCGGTTCACGGCATGGCGCCCGCGTCGCGTTGCGCAGACGAGCCGCGGCTCGCTCGCTCCTTAAGCTTCATCATCGCGGTCCTCCTCAACTAGCTCCGGCAGGCGGTCCTTTGATCCCTCCGCCGCAGGGTTGCAAGGGCTCTCCCCGCTCAAGTGCTAGCTGTCCCCGAAGGCCGGCGCCTCTCACTCGCGAGATCAATTTTTTCCTCACGAGGGAAGTGAGATTCCGCGGTCCGCCGGAACAGTTACCCGATGCGGCGCGTTGTTCGAAGCGTCGGCGGGCGACGTCCTCTGCGGATTGCGTACTGGCGTCGCCATCGCTGCGCCTTCCTGCGCCCGAAGGAGAGTCAGTATGAAATATGCGATCGTCACCTTCCTGGTCATTGCATCATCCGCCGCGACCATCACCGTTGCGCAGGATGGCGCCGGACAGGGCCCGCCAAAGCCAAAGTCGGTGGTCATCATCAACCCGTTGCCGATACCCACTTCACCAACGACAGGGCCCGTGCCGACGACTTCGCAGCCCAGGCTGCGATAAGGCCGCCGAAGTCTCGGGGGGTCGGGTGAGATTCTGACGCTGGTTGCGACAGATAGTGAGCGCGGCGGTTGTGCTTAAGGGAAACGTCCACCGGCGTTGTGGCTGACGGATCGCGTACCAACACCGCCACCGCCGCGCCTCACTGTCTTCGCGCCAGCCGGGGGCACGCTCGCCTGTGCGGGTGAGGATCGCGCTCTCTGGAGGAAGGCGCGACGCGGTCCCTCGGAAATGCCCTAGCGGACCTTGCGAAACGACAGGTTGATCCGACAGACCCCGAGCATCGGATGGTGTCCGGGCTTGAGGGGCTGCACGCCGTGAAAGCGCAGCCGCGCGGGGCCTCCCCATACCACGACGTCACCGTGGCTGAGCGGCACGCGCCGGGGACGCTCGGCCCGGCGCTGACCTCCGAAGAGAAACACGGCCGGCAATCCGAGCGAGACGGACACGATGGGCGATTCCAGGTCCTGCTCATCCTTGTCCTGATGAAGCGAGAGCCGCGCGCCGGGCTCGTAGCGGCTCATGAGGCAGGCGTCGGGCACAAAAGCGGGGAAGCCCGCTTCCGCCGCCGCGTGCGCCGCGAGCTCCCGGAAGACCTGCGGCATCGCGGGCCATCGCTCAGCGCTCGCCGGGTCGAGGGCGTCGTAGCGATATCCGCTGGGATCGGTGACCCAACCTGCATCGCCGCAGTTGGTCATGGCCACCGACATGCGATAGCCGCCCGGTGTCGTCATGCAACGAAAGGGACTCCGCCGGATCACGCTCTCCAGAGCCTCGATCAGCGTGCGCTCGCCCGAGCGTGCAAACGCGCGTAGCACCACGGCGCCAGGAGCGAGCGGCTCCTTGCGTTCCGTAACGGCCGGGGTCTCCGGGAAAAGATCGAGACTCATACGAGAAAAGTGATTGGAGGTCGTGCGGCGCGTGGCGGGCGCGGTGCGCTCACCTCGCGTCGTGAAAGATTACGCCGAGCGTGTGGCGGCGTCCCGAGCGAACCCGGCTCACGCCGTGCCTGTGATTCACACGATATGCGCCGCGGGCGCCGCTCACCGGCCGATGATGCACGGCGAAGATGACGGCATCCCCCTGGCGAAGCGGCACGACCTCCGGGCGCGACTGCATGCGAGGCCGCTGCTCTGTGATGATGAACTCACCTCCCGTGAAATCCTTCCCCGGTTGCGAGAGCAGGATCGCCACCTGCAACGGGAAGATACACTCTCCGTAGAGGTCCTGGTGCAGGCAGTTATAGTCACCCGCGCCGTACGCGAGCAGCAGCGGGGTCGGTCGGGTCTGGCCGGCCTCGTGGCAGCGAGCGAGAAATTGCGAATGCTCGCTCGGGTACTGCACGGCCACGCGCAACCGCTCGTTCCAGCGGTTGGCGAGCGGCGCGAGCTGTGGGTAGAAGGCGGCACGCAGCGTGGCGACGAGCGGCGGCAGGGGGTAGATGAAGTACTTGTACTCACCGCGCCCGAACCCGTGACTGCTCATCACCACGCGGGAGCGGAACAGCGCATCGTCCGTGTACCAGCGGCTCACCACCCGGCACTGAGAGGGCACGAGGACGCTCCCGATGATCGCGTTGCCGTGCTCGTCGAGATCCTGCGAGATGCGCTGCCAATCGAGTGCCTGCAGCCGCTCCGCAACGCCGCGGTCGGCAGCGCTCTCAGCCTCATGGATGGCGGCGCGTCCCGCTGCCCGGGTGGAAAGCCCGTGGGCGCTCATCGCCGCGCTTCCCGCTCGAGCAGCGCTCGCTTGCGGTCGGCGCCCCAGCGATAACCCGACGGCGTGCCATCGCTGCGTACGACGCGGTGACAGGGAACCGCGACGGCGAGTGCGTTCGCCCCGCAGGCCTGCGCCACCGCCCGCACGGAGCGAGGTGCCCCGATGCGCCGCGCGACCTCCGCGTAGCTCACGGTGGACCCCGCCGGAATGGTTCTCAGCATCTGCCACACCCGCCGTTGGAATGTCGTCCCCCGCACGTCGAGCGGAAAGTCGACGACAAGATGCGGATTCTCGACGACGCGCGCGACCTTGGCCAGGAGTGCCTCGGTGTCGGGATCGCGGCCTGGCAGGGGCGCCTGCGGGAAACGCCTGCGAAGATCGCGCTCGAGCGACTCGGCGCGATCGCCGAGCAGAATGGCGCAGATACCCTTCTCGCTGCGGGCGACCAGAATGGAACCCAGCGAGCACTTCCCGACGGCAAAGCGCACGAGCGTGGCCGCGCCCGGCGTGCGGTCGGGCTTGCGGGGCATCACCGCGGCCCAGCGTGGGTCAAGGCCGGTTGCACGCGGTGACCCTCGCGTGCGCAAGTGCGAAGCAGTCATGAGGTTTGGCTCCATGTGTGTGAACATGGCGCCATGATTGCCGGCGGCGCCGGCTGGGGCAGCCCGATTCTTGCTTTGCGCCTCAGACGGCGGCCTGAAGCTCCGTATCGAGCCTGGCCACTTCGTCAGCCGCCCGCACCGCCTGCGGAAGGAGAGGGTGCGAGCGCATCGTGGATCACCGTTGGCCTCATCGCGGGGCAAACGAGTAGGTGACAGACCCGTACATGTAACGTCCGCGCGGATCCGCATAGCCCGGGTCGTAGCCCGCCTGGAAGTAGTTCTGCCCCCCGACATTCGAGTACGGCGGGTCCTTATTGAGGAGATTCCGAGCCCCGACCGCGATCCGGACTTGCTCCATGGGCCGGTAGGCGGCCTGCAAGTCAACGGTCGTATAGGCGGCGACGTCCCGCAGCGCTCCGCTCACGGTGCCCGCCAGATCCCGGTAACTTGACTGATAATTCTCCGTCGCCGCGATCTCGACCGGACCCTTGGTCCAGGTGAGCATCGCGTAGTGGTGCCAGCGTGGAATCACCCCGCCATTGCCGTTGGTGATCAGAGAAACCTGCCCTGCACTGTTGAGGAAGGTCCCATCCGGCTGTTCGATCCTGTAGGTCGCGAAATACGAGCCGACGAGACTGCACGTGAATGCGCCCACCCGAGTGACCGGCGTGCGGTAGCGGAAATCCACGTCGAACCCTTTGACGTCCGTCTCGCCCAGATTTCTGTTGGTCTGGTCGATCGACGTGATGGGTCCGGGACAGCCGGGGCAGTCTGGCGTCGGGGCACCGCGAGTGATCAGAGAGCCGAATAGGTTCTGATGGCCGAGGATGGTACCCGTGTCAATGCCGAATATGATCGTGTTCTGCAGCTTGATCGCGAATCCATCGACACCGAGGGATAGATCCCGGATCGGCTCCACCACGAGTCCGAGGGTGTAGGTGTCGGAGGTCTCGGGGGTGAGCCTCGTGTTGCCCCCGGTCAGTATGTTGAACTGCGTACTGCAGTCCGTCGAGCTGCCCGTGGTCGGGCACCGCAGCGGGTCGCTCTGGCCTGGCGCGGTTACGCCCAAGCCTCTCGGCTGGTACGCGTCCGTGAGACTCGGTGCGCGAAAGCCCTTGCCGTACGACCCACGGAACAGCAACTGATCCAGCGGCTTCCAACGCAAGCCGATCTTCGGAGTCGTCTTGGCGCCGGTGCCCTGGTAGTGGTCGTAGCGCACGGCGGGACTCGCAGTCAGTGACTTGAGAATGGGCACCTGGAACTCGAGCGCGGCACCGAATACGTTGCGCTGAGACTCCTGGGGTATGACGTTGATTCCGTAACCGACGATGTCACCGACCTGGATCTCGGGGGACGGGTCGGTTGCGAACTTCTCCTTGCGGATCGAGCCATCGACCGCCATCTGCAGACGACCCGCCGGCAGGTCGATGAGCGGCCGGCTACCCGAGGCCTCGAACTCGGCAAGGGTCGTCCTGGTCTTGTAGGAATCGCCGATGAAGTTGGTGGCCTGCAACGCCGCGACCGTTGCGGGGGCGTTCGGTCCGAAGAAGTTGACCTGGCCGCTGTTGAGCAGCGGCAGAATCTTCGAGTAGAGCGGCCAGCCGTTGTTGTCGTGCTCCCTGAGCTGAGTCTGGCTATAGAGGAAACCGGCGTCGAAGTCCCAGCCCGCGCTCGTCCCCTTGAGGCCGAGGGTGAGGCGCGGCTGCCGCGCGGTGTCCGTATAGTCGCGGCCTCCAGTCAGGACGGACCTGTAGCGGATATCGAGCACCGGTGTCGGTCCGCCGGTGATCGACTTCACGAAAGCCGTGGGATAGAAGGGACTGGAGGGATTGAGGAGGATCGTTGCGCAAACGGCCCCACAAGGCCCTCCCTGGTTGTAGGGAGCCTGATTGGCGAGCGGATCGGTCGCAGGGAACGCGAACTGGTCCGAGAGCGGTGAGGGCTGGAAGCGGTACTCCTGCCTGCTCTGATTGTAGGAGGCGGAGCCGTAGAGCTGCAGGTCGTTGGTCAGGACGAGATGGCCGGCGGTGTAGAGGTTATAGCGCTCCGCCGGGGGCAACAGGGCCACCAGTGCTGAAGGATCGAAGCGACAGCGACCCGCCGGATCAATGAGCGGATCGGAGATGGACGGCGCGCAGTTGCCGGCACCCGGGTTGTGGGTTCCCGCGAACGAACCGTCGGCGGCGACAAAGTTCGCGGGGAACGTGTTGCCGGACGTGCTGTCATTGCCCGCGCCAACGTTCACACCCGAGCTGGCGAATGGGCGCTGGTAACCGAACAGGGAGTTCTCCTTCTCGTAACTCACCGAGAGCAGCACGTTGTAGCGATCGGCCGCGAGGTCGCCAAAGCCCGCCACGCCGTTGATGCGCTTGATGTCACCGCCGCCATCGCTGGTTCCGCCACCGGAAGCGCTCAACTGGCCGCCTCGATAGTTGTCACGGATGACAAAGTTGATGACGCCGCCGATCGCGTCACTGCCGTACACAGCGGATGCGCTGTCCTTCAGCACGTCGACCTTCTCGAGGGCTGCGAGCGGGATGCTGTTCACGTCGACGGTGGTGCTGTCCGTAAAGGTCCCGCCCCCGGATACGCGCTTGCCGTTGATCAGCACCAGAGTGCGCTGTGACCCGAGTCCGCGCAGCGAGACGCCCGAGACGCCGCCGGTGGTCGCTCCCGCGCCAGAGGCGGCAACGACATTGGTATTGCCCTGCACGGCGACGCTGACCGAGTGCAGAAACTGCTCCGGTGTTGCGGCACCGGACTGCTGGATCTGCTCCTGAGTGATGCTCTGAACCGGCAACGCTCCCTGGTCGGTCGTGCGAATGCGGGTACCGGTAACGACGATTTCCTCGACCGGAGGTTGTGCTTGCGACGGCGCAGGAGTCTGGCCCAGCGCCGACACGCTGAGGCCGGTTCCGACGATCGAGCCGACGAGGTGCGCCAACAGCCATCGACGTGTTTTCGTTGCCATGACTCCCCCAGAAGCATCGTTGCATTTCAGCGACGAACGCCAGCGCGACGGCGCGTGCGTGTTCGAGCGGAAGAATATTCGCGAGCCAATGCGATCTGGCAAGAATGTGACGTCCTGCACCGCCCGTGTGACGAGCGGCCTCTTTGGCGTTGTGAAGAGACCGGAGCGCGCTTAGGACAAGCCTCACGGTGACGAAAGCACCATTTTTCGGGATGAGAGCCAGGATCCGAGTGACGAAATCAGCGAGCGTCCGATGCCTCGCAGATCCCGCCCGGCGCCCGGGCTGCTTCACGGAGCGCTGGCCGGGTGTTATGTCGGCCCCAGCGGACTCCCCACTGCGGCTCGTCCCGCTGTGGTCCGCGGACCGGCTAGAATCGGATGGTGTCGGCCCGAAACACGCGAATTCCTCGGCTGGTGCGTGACTACGCACTGGCGATCGCGTTCTGGCTTTCCGTCTCAGTGCTCGTTGCGTGGCAGATGTACGGCTTCGAACGGCTCCTGAGTAAGCCGGTGGTCTTACATGATCTGCTGCTCGTTTATGGGGCACGCTACCTCACGGTTGCGATTCTCACGCCGCCCATCTTCTATCTCGTTGAGCGTTGGCCGGTGACCGGCGCGGTGCTGCGCCGGACGGCGGGATACGCCCTCGGGTACCTGCCCTTCTCCTGCGCGTTCGCCGTGATCCGCTGGCTGCTGCTTCCGCCCTGGCGGGAAGAGACCACCAGCTGGGGGCCACGATCGCTCGAGATGCTCTTCGAGCTCCTCTACGGCACTTTTGCCGATGTGCTGCTGCTCTATCTGAGTGTGGTCGTCGCGGCACACGCCTATGCCTATTTCGTTCACGGTCAACGCCAGGAGATCGAGCGCCTGGAGCTGCGGCAGAGCCTCGCGCAGAGCGAGCTGCAGGCGTTGCGCGCGCAGCTGCACCCGCATTTCCTGTTCAACACCCTGCAGGGAATATCGACTCTCATCGAGACCGACCGCGTGACGGCGCAGGGTATGCTGCGCGCGCTCGCGGCGCTGCTGCGCACCGTGCTCAAGCACGGCAGCGCCGATCTCGTCCCGTTCCGGGAGGAGCTGGATTTCCTCGAGTCCTATCTGAACCTGGAGAAGATGCGCCTGGGCAAGCGGCTCGAGATGCGCTGGCAGATTGCGCCGGAGACTCATACCGCGCCGATTCCGCAGCTGCTGCTGCAACCGCTCATGGAGAACGCCCTGGTGCACGGGATCGCCAGCTCGCTCGAGGGTGGCTGGATCGAAGTAGAGGCGGCGGTGCGGGACGGCCGGCTCCAGGTTCTCATCCGTAATACGATCGGCGGCCGCTCACAGCCGGGCCTCGGGGTCGGCATTGCGAATGCCAGAGCGCGGCTCAAGTACCTGTACTCCGACGATGCCTCCCTGGATTTCCGGCTGGAGCAGGACGGCGCCCTTGCCATCATCTCCCTGACGCTGCCCGCATTCGCGACGGTGGCGGACGAAGACTCGGATGAGCCTGCGCGCGCCGCGCGCACGAGCGAGTCGTGATGCGCGTCCTGGTCGTCGACGATGAGCCTCTCGCGCGGGCTGCTTTGACGGAGCTGCTGTCGCAGAGGTCCGACGTGGAGAAATTCGACGTCGCCGAGGATGCGCACGAGGCCCTGGCGACGCTCCGCGCCCACCCGTACGACGTTCTGCTGCTCGACATTCACATGCCCGATCTCTCGGGATTGCAGCTCATCGAGCGGCTCAGCAAGCAGGACGGGCCGATGCCGTCGGTCGTCTTCATCACGGCCTACCAGGAGCACGCCGTCGAGGCGTTCGAAAAGCGCGCCGTGGACTACGTTCTGAAGCCGTTCGACCCAAAAAGGGTACACGAGGCTCTGGACGTGGCCGTGCGGCGCTCGACTCAGGAGCGTGCCGCGCGGCTGCTCGAGATGCTGGGCGATCTCAATCTGCGAGCCGAGCGCACGACGCGGATAGCGATCAAGGACAAGGGGCGCGTGGTGTTCGTCGATTCAGGCGAATTGATCAGCGCCGAGGCGCACGGCAACTACGTACTGCTGCAGCAGAAATCGGGCTCCTATCTGCTGCGGGAGACGATCTCTGGAATAGCCGAGAAGCTCAGACCCTACGGGTTCATCCGCATCCACCGCTCGGTGCTGGTCAATGTCGCGTTCGTCGATACCATCCAACCGGGCGCCGGCAGCGAATATCTCCTGCGCACCAAGACCGGCAGGCAGTACCACGTGACGCGCACCTACCGAAAGAACCTTCGCGGGCTTGCGCAGTTCTGGATCGGCACCGAAGGCTTCGATTCCGACTGACGGGAGGAAAGATGCAAGCATTGCACGCTGCTCGGAAGTACCTTTTGCCGAGTGCGCTGACTGTGACGTTGTGCGCGGCAGCCATAGCGGCCCGAGCGAGCTCGGGCGATGCAACAGCCGGACCCCGGGAAATGACCAAGGAACGGGACGGCCAACACGATTTCGATTGGGACATCGGTACCTGGAGGGTTCACATGAGGCGCCTCCTGCATCCGCTGACAGGCTCCACCACCTGGGTCGAATACAACGGTACCGACGTCGTTCGCAGCGTCTGGGACGGACGCGCCAACCTCGGCGAAGTCGAGGTCGAGGGCCCGGCAGGTCACTTCGAGCTCCTGACCCTGCGCCTCTACAACCGCGAGGCCCATCAGTGGAGCATCAATATTTCCAGCAGTGCGACGGGTACCCTGAGCCCACCTGCGATCGGCGAGTTCAACAGCGGACGCGCCGAGTTCTACGATCAGGAATCATTCAACGGCAGAACCGTTCTGGTTCGATTGGGCATCTCGGACATCACTGCGGATTCGTGCCGTTTCGATCAGGCGTTCTCGGCTGACGGCGGCAAGACCTGGGAAGTGAACCTGATCGTTACGGAGACGCTGATGAAGGGCGAACCTGACAAAGCGCATTGAGCTTCGAGACCCGTCTGTGGCGCCGCCTCCGTCATGCCGCGACCCTGAAGTCTCCAATCTGCGCATCGAGCGCGCGCTTGAAGGCCGGCCGCGACGTGCAGCGCGCGACATACTCCGCGAGACGCTTGTCGCTGGAGACAATGTCGGTGTGCTTGAGGATGCGCAGCACCGTCGTCATCATGAGATCGCCGGCCGTAAACCGGTCGCCATCGAGGAAGGGCTTGTCGCCCAGCGACCTGGACAGCGCAGACAGGCGCCTCTGAACGAACGCCACAGCGCCCGGGCGGCGCAGCTTCGCCCACTCCTCGTTGGCGTAGAACAGGTCGATGAGGGCGACATTCATCACGAAGGGCTCGATCGAATTGAGCGCTGCAATGAGCCACTGCACTGCGCGGGCACGGGCGCGGGAATCCTTCGGCAGGAGCGCCTCGCTGCGCTCGCCGATGTACAGCACGATGGCTCCGGACTCGAACAGAACAGCGCCGTCTTCCTCGAGGATCGGCACCTGG
The DNA here is from genome assembly GCA_001914695.1 of Gammaproteobacteria bacterium 13_2_20CM_66_19. Lineage (GTDB taxonomy): Bacteria > Pseudomonadota > Gammaproteobacteria > Steroidobacterales > Steroidobacteraceae > 13-2-20CM-66-19. The sequence goes on from MNCZ01000044.1 coordinate 28,549, forward strand.
CCGAAAGGCTGCAGAGCGCGGTACTCCGGCCTGTCCTGATCTCCCTGCTCGAGAAGGCGTGTTTTGTACGGCAGGCCCGCTTCCTCCAGCGCCCAGCGCGCGCGCAGGTCGCGTACCTGACCCCGGGCTGATTCAGGGACCCATTTGAAGGCGGAAATCGTGATCACGTTAGGCACTCCTATCCATTCTATAAATAAGTTGCCCGCCACCATCTGACGGCGTGCGACCGCTCGCACAGCGCAGCCAAAGCTAACTGACTGTCCGCGGCCGTCAGACCCGCGTATATGACACGACGAGTGACGGGTCGAGTTTTCGACATCAGGGCAGCGAAAAAAGATCACTTCACCGCAAGCCTGGCCTAAGCTCGCACGCCTCGCACCCCTCGCACCAGCCGCCGACGGCCGGCTCGTCAAGCGCGTGCCGCGCCAGCCTCGGGTGGCGACGGAAAACCGGCGCACTCGCTCACCAGCCATTCCCGGAAGGCAGCGACCTTCGCCAGCGCAAGATGCGCCGGGGGACACACAAAGTGGTAGGCGTGTGCCGAGCGCACTGGCCGACCGGCGACCGCGAGTCGACCCATCGCGACTGGGTCGGCGACCAGAGACCAGCGCGAGAGGGCGAGTCCATGCCCGGCTTCGGCGGCCCGCACGATGGCAATCGCGTCGTCGAAGGCCGCGCCGGAGCTCGGCCACACTTCGTCGGGTCCCCCTTCCAGCAACCAGGCCGTCCACGGCTCATAGGTGCTGTGCAGGAGCTTGTAGTGCCTGAGATCCCGCGCCTCGGTGACCAGACCATGGCGCTGCAGCAGCTGAGGCGTGCCCACCGGGACCAGCCACTCGTCGAAGAGCTTCTGCGCGTGCAGGCGGGGCCAGGTCCCCCCACCAAAGCGGATCCCGGCGTCCATTCCGGTCTTGACGAAATCGACGAGCTCGGTGGAGGTGTGGATCTGCACGTCGATGCCCGCGTGTTGCGACGTGAAACTCGGGAGTCGCGGCAGGAGCCACTGCGCGAGGAAGGAGGCGATGGTCGTCACGCGCAAGGGCCCGGAGCCGCGATCGGCCCGCGCCTCGTCGATCGCACGCTCGAGATCGGCGAGCGCCTCCTCGACCTTCGGCCGCAGCAGCGCGCCCTGCGGGGTCAGCTCAACCTGGCGCCCATTGCGGCGAAAGAGCGGCACGCGCAGATACTCCTCGAGCGCCTGCACCTGCATGCTGGCGGCGCTCGCGGTGACGCCGAGTGCGTCGGCGCCGCGGGTGAAGCTCTTGTGTTCGGCCACTGCGACGAAGACCCGCAGGCTCGCGAGCGGCGCCCGCCGATACGCCGTGCGGGGTGCCGAAGGCGCGGTCGTACGGCGGGGAGCCCGGCCCGCCCCGGGCGTCGGCTCCGGCGGCGTCGTGCCCTTCTTTCCACGATGGGTTGCGCGTATCGGCACGGGTCGATGCTGACTGATCCTCCCCTGGATTGCCGATCATACGCCCGGAATACCGGGCGCCCTCGGCTGCACCCTCCCTTCAGCGGCGCTTAACGGCCCTTCAGCTCTTTTGACGGTGCGCCTCCCCTCGACGCTCACCATTGCACTCGAGTCGTAACCACCTGACCCACTAGAGGAGAGCCATCATGAACGTCAGCCGTGTAGTCAGTCTCGCAGCCGCGCTCGTCATCACCGCAACCGAGTGGGCGGCATTTTCCACCCTGCCACTGCATACTCAGGCGGTGCGGGCCGCTGCCGCCCCCGTTGCCCGCGACGCGCTCGACCCTGAGTTGCCGGTGATCGTCGTCACGGCACGTCGTCCGTCGTGACGGGAGAGAGCCGCGGTCAGGCCACTTCGCTGCGGGCCGCCGCGACGGCGGGCAAGGTGACGGTGAAGCGCGTGTATTTCCCGGGACGCGTGCTCACCCCGATCCTGCCGCCCAGGCCATGAACCGCGCGGGCCACCTCATCCATGCCGAGGCCGCGGCCGATGTCGTTGGTAGGTTTCTTCCACGTGGAAAACCCGGGGCGGAAGATCATGGCGACGGCGGCGCGGCTGTCCATGGCGGCCGCTTCCTCGAGGCCAAAGAGCTGCTGACGGAGCGCCGCCTGCTTCAGCGACTCTGCACTGATTCCGACGCCATCGTCCTCGAAGACGAGTTGGTATCCGTCGGCGGCGGCCGCGAAGGTGATCTTGATCGTGCCGGTCTCGTCCTTGTTCTCGGCGCGGCGCACTATCGGACTCTCGATGCCGTGCATGGCGGCATTGCGCAGCATGTGAATCAGGCAGCTCTTGATCGTGGCGAGATAGGGGCCGGGCACCTTATCCAGGCCGACGACCGTCAACGCCAGGCGCTTTTCGTGCTCCTTCGCGAGGATCTCCGTGATCCCCGGAAGGGTGGCGAACTCTTCCGCGCTACGCGGGCTCGCCGCCTCGGCACGTCGAGTCGCGGACTCGGCGCGCGGACTCGCGGACACGGACGTGGGCCGTTTCGAGCGCGGCGTCTTGCTCGCCGCTTCCGACTGCGGCTTCCTTGCGAACACGGCGGCATCGGCAATCGCGGTCGACCCCGTCGTCTCTTTCTTGACGACTGCGAGCCGGGTGGCCACGTCACGCACGACCGTCAGGTGGGCGAGCAGCTCGTCGAGTTTCAGCACCATCGGGAAAAAATCGGCCCCCGATAGGCGTGGCGCCTTCCTGCACTCGGTCACCAGCTCCTCGAGGTGCTGCAACCGGGCGGCGATGCTCTTGAGGTTCAAGGCCGAGGCTTCGCCCCTGAGCGACTGGAACTGCTGGGAGAGACCGTGCAGCTTATCGCGGAACTCTCCATCGCTGCGCGCCGGCTTGCGCAGCATCGTGTTCACGATCTCGAGACCCGTGTCGGCGGTCATGAGAAAGGCGCCCAGCCGCAGCGGATCGACCTGAATCAAGTCGAGCATCATCTCGACGTGCGCGTTTGCATCCTGTGGCGATTCCTGCACTCCCCGTGTCTCCCGGGCGAGCATGACTGCGGCAGTGGCATCGGTCACGCTGCACAGGATGTGCTTGACCCCCTGCGGGCCCATGACGCGATTGAAGGCGAACTGCAGGAAACGACTCTCCCTGCCGCCCCGAGCCTTGTCCGGCGCGATTTCGAGCTCACTGAGTGGGTTGATGTCCTTGATCAGGTGCTGAGCGCGCTCGCCCCAGAGCAGCTTGATGTACTTCTGCGCCGTAGCCAGGGTATCGGGCGTTACCAGGTCCTTCAGCAGGTCTTCGAACGACAGACCGCCAAGATCCGTGCGGCCAAACAGGCGGGACAGCGCGTCGGACCACACGCCCGTGATGCGGTGCTCGGCGTCGAGAAGGAATACTCCTTCCTGGACCGTCTTCAGAATCTCGCGGGTCTGTTCCTGAGCTTCGAGAACGGTGCGCTGGAGACGCGCACGGGCAAACTGCAGGTACGCTGCGAGCGCGCCCAGGGCGACTACCAGAAACCAGCCGACTGCGCCTGCCGACGGCACCGAGAGCATCTCCTCCTGTCCGGGTGAGGCCGGGGCCGAAGCACCGGCACTGCCTCAGTGTCTGAGGGTAGATACACATCCGGGCCACGGCCTTGCTTAAGTTCACAGAGTCGCGAGCTCTCGACGACCTTCGGCAGCGCAGTGCTCAGGACTCAGAACCAGGCCACAGAGCACGCGGGCCCAACTGCGCCCCTCAATGGCGCCACCGATCGCCGCGCGGCGTTATGACAAGCGGACTTGAGAGCGCGAGGCGCGACGGCTATCTCACGCTGCGCTGCACGTCGACCGTAAAGATCCGCGCGTCTTTGCGCATAGCCTCGACCACGGCCTGGCAACCGACGTCAGGGCCAGACCCGGTGAGGTCGACCATGATGACGGAAGCGTTGTCCAGGTCCTGCCTCCGCAAGCTCAGCCGGTAGCCGGGATGATCGCGCAGGAGCGAGCTCAGGGTCCCCGCATCGCTCGGGTTCGTGACGTCCGGGGTCAGCTCGACACGCAGCCGCATGTCGCATCGTACCGGCGGCGCTGCCGGCGGAGCCGGCGCGGCATGAGCGGGAATGCCGGCGGCAGTGAGCACCGTCAATTGCGCGACGCCGATCAGCACTGATGTGGCGCGAGCGAGCCATCGGTTCCTGTTCATGAGCGTCTCCGCGGACATCGACCGCCCTCGGTCGTTGCGCCGACTCTGCGCGGGAGCGGTAAACGGCGTATGTCGCCCCCGGTGCGCGGCGTTTCGACCGAAACAATCCCGAGCGCCGAAGGGGCAGGTATTGCAGCTGAAACCACCGGACCGCGCGGTGAAATCGTCTCCACGACATCGCCTGACATAGTTGAGCCTGGAAACCGAGTGGCGCCGCCAAAAGCTCAGCAGGTGATGCGAAATGAGGAACTTGCTCTTTTTTCTTCTTGGGTTGGCGGCCACGTTGATCGTGGGATTCGCCTCCGTGAGCCCGGTGCACCTGGCTGAAACGGGCGCTCCGCAGAATGCGCCGAGGATCGCCGTTGTTACCCCGGGGACCGCTGCGATCACTCCGCTGCCAGCGGATCCGAGAACTACCGATGGGCGCGATGGCCGCCGTGAGTGAGGGCCTCAGACGTCGTGGCTGTAGACGATGAACCCGTGGTGCCTGGCTATGCGCTCGTAGAGTCTACGGCCCGGAGTATTGGACTCCTGGGTTTGCCAGTACACCCGCTTCAAGCCGGCCCGACGGGCCTCGGCATAGGCGCCCTCGATCAGCGCTCGCGCGATCCCATGACCGCGTCGCGCGGGTGTCGTGTAGAGATCCTGCAGGTAGCACACCGGCTCCACGCGAGTCGTGCTGCGGTGATAGAGATAATGAGCCAGCCCTTCCAATGAGCCGCCCGCATCCGCTACCAGTGCGAACACGGGCTCGCCCGGGTCGAAGAACCGCTTCCACGTCGTCTCCGTAATCGCCGGATCGAGCGCGGTCGCGCCGGCGCGCCCGTAAAACTCGTTGTAGCCGTCCCACAGCGGAAGCCATGCATCGTAGTCGGTCGGTCGAACGGGTCGGATTTCAATCACAGGCTCACCGCGGCCGCTCGATGGCGAGGCCGGCATCGAGCCAGGCATGAATACCACCTGCGAGCGGCCGAACGGGGTGAAAGCCCATGGAGATGAGTCGCTTCGCAACTCGCGCCGCGGTCGCCTCGTTCGGGCATGCGCAATACACGACCACCTCGCCGCGGTTACCGGCTCCAGTGGCGTCTTTCTCGAGCATTTCGAAGGCGACCGCTCCGGGTATCATCCCGTCCCGGGCGCGGCTCTCGCTCGGCCGCGCGTCGATCACCATGAGCGGGCGGCCCGCCTCCCGCAGGCGCGAGAGCTCCCCGACCGATATGCGGCTCATTCGAAGCTCGTGGAAGAACTGATGGCGTCGCCACCACTTCAACGTGAGGAAAGCCGCGAAGATACCCAGGATGAGGATGGCTCCCAGCCGGCCGAGAGCCGCGAGCTCCACGAATACGCTGTCGACGGCGTCGTGAAAGATGACGCCGAGTGCGATGCCTACGCCCGCCCAGAGCGTCGCACCGATCAGGTCGTAGAGCAGGAAACCGCCCAGCGGCGCTCCCACGACTCCCGACATTGCGGTGGCCACGGCACCGAGCCCGGGAACGAACTTCGCAAACGCCAGCACCCGCGTCCCGAAGCGCGTGAACATTCGCTCGGTGTCCGAGACGCAGGAGTCGGGCTCGAGGGTCAGCCTGCACATCGCGCGCAACACGCGACTGCCGAGACGGCGTCCCGTCACGTACCACCCGAGATCCGCAATCAGGCACGCGGCGACCGCGACGGCCGTGATGGACGCGTAGGGCGCGCCGCCCTGCGCCGACCAGGCTCCGGCGATGATCAGCAGCGGATAGGCCGGAAGCGGGAGTCCGGCTTGTTCCAGGAGAACGAACAGGAACACGAATGTGACGCCGACATGCTCGAGCCACCCGATGACCGTTGCCATGCTGATCGCCCCGCCGCGAGAGCCGGAGACGGAGTATGCAGCTATCGGGCCTGCGCGATCACGTGCCCGGGCACTCGCTTCCGCCCGCCAGCCACTGCCGCGCCACCTCGACGAGGGCCTCGTGCGACAGAGGTGGCGTGGAGCGGGGGGCGCCTTGCGCGTTGCTGCCGGGCGCCGAGGCCCAGCGCACCAGAGCGGTGTTGAGATGCGCGACGAGTCCGGCGGCATGCCACCCCGTTGCGGATCGAGGAGCGCGACCAGCAGGCGCCGGCAACGGAGCATGAAGGGAACATGCCACTGCCGGCGTGTCGATTTCAACGCAGCACTTGGAAAGCAGCCAGGCGTCCGTCAATCGGGGGTCTTGACGACAGCTGTGGTAATGAGTAACAACGATTTCGACGGACCGACCGCGACTCATACGGCCGCACGATGAAACGCAAGGTGTCTTCGCTGGTGTTCCTGCTGACTGCGATCAGTATCGCACTGGGCGCCTTCGGTCACGGATCTCAGTGGCCGAAGCACGTCCGAGCGGACGTAGCCGGGCTTGCCCCCGACACGATCAGGCTGCTTGCGCTCGTCTGGTACTGGGTCAGCGGCACCATGCTGGTGTTCGGACTTCTGCTCCTCTGGGCGTGGTGGCGTATGCGCCAAGGAGACAGAAGTCCGGCCTTTCTCGCCGGGCTGGTGGGCGCTTTCTATTGCGCGGAGGGCATCCTCGGCGCCGCGTCTCTGGGTCCCTTCTTCCTGATATTCGTAGTGCAAGCCGTTGCGCTGTGTGCATCGGTCTGGGTGCTGTATCGAGCCGCAGACGCCAGCTCTGGACCGCACGGTTGCCCTCCAAGTGCTTGAATTCATGAGCGAATGCGTCTCGCAAGCTCACTCAGAGGGGGAAGTGCGTCAGGCGCGAAGCGCGTCACTGAATCAGGAGCTGTCACGAGATGATGTTAAATCGCGCTTGGCAAACGCCCCGAAGTAAGAAAACTGGCCCACATGGAACACGCACTGCCAGCCGATTTGCCGCTCCCTCTGCTCGAGCGCCTGCGCGCCGAAGGCATCGCCACACTCGAGGCCTGGGTCGCCCTCGGGCGGCGGCGCCGCCAGATCTTCGGCGTCACGCGCGCCGCGGTCACGCAGCTCGACGCGCTCGCGAAGGCGGCGTTGAGAGCCAAGCCGTAACCCGCGCCCCGCGCCTGGGCTCCAGCGCCAGCCCTGGCGTTCTCGGCGGACGGCCCCGGATCCGCCGGTCGGGTATCGAGCGCGAGGACCGAGCTCACCGGTGCGTAACCATCCACTGCCGGAACGCTTGCGCAACCTTCCTCAAACCCGATGAAACTTCCGCGTCGTGCAATCGGCCGCTCGGATCGAAGCGCTCGTTCGCCCGTGCGACGAACAGCATCGGTTGTGGCATGACGAAAGCTCCGGTCGCTGTCAACGCCTGACGCACCGCCGCTTGCGCTAGGCGAGTGCCCCAATTCCCGACCGTCGCGCCGATGACCGCTACGGGTTTAGCCTCGAGCACCGGCTCAGTGCGGGAGAGCCAGTCGATCGCATTCTTCAAGACGCCGGGCATTGATTGATTGTATTCCGGCGTCGCGATCAACAGCCCATCGGCCCCGCGAACGGCCTCACGCAGCTGTCGAACCCCGGGGGGCGTCGGTTCCTCCGCGTCCTCGTTGAATAGCGGTATCTGCTCGAGCCCGTCGTAAACCGTCAATCGGAGATCATCGCCCGCCAACTCCGCCAGTGCGCCCAGCAAGCGCCGGTTCCACGAGTCATGACGGAGGCTTCCGGCCACACCGAGGACATTCGGGGACATACGCTTGAGTCACGAACCGATGAGCGAGGCGGCCGACGCAATCAGCAGCATTCCCATTGCTCGCGCAAGCCATGCCTGTCTTCGTGCGTCCTGCACGCAGCGCATCAGCGCTCGCCCCAGGAGCGCCCAGCCCATGAGACAAGTGATCGGAATGACTGTCAACAGAGCGACCAGTGTGATCAGTACATCAGAGGGAGATCTGCCGCTGCGGCGCGCGGCGGCAGCGGCGGTCAGGATGAGCACCCAGGCTTTCGGGTTGGCAAACTGAAACGCAAAGAGTGACCACGCGCCGCTCAGAGGTTTCCGAGCCGGGGCCAGTGTGCCCTCCGTGGTCCCGACGCTTCGATAGATCGTGCTCGCTCCAATGTAGAGCAGGTAACCGACACCGCCGACAGTGATCGCACCCCGCAGCCACTCGTGGCGAGCCGCCACGAAGTCCAAGCCCGCCTGAGTCACGATGAGGAGAGCGAGGCTCCCCAAGACAACAGCAAGGATCGCGGCAGCCGTCGCCTTGAGTCCCTGCTCGCCCGCGATCCGGAGCACCGCAATATTATTGGGCCCCGGCGTCACCGCCGAGACGAAAATCAGGCCGCTGACGCCGAGGAGCACATTCATCGGGTGACGCCTCTGATGGCTCGAACACCGGACCGAGTGTGGGGCATTAGCCCGGTCACCGAGCCGCGACCAGCGGTCTATAATTGAGACCATGAATGAGCTGCCGCTCAATGCCATGCGCGCCTTCGCTCTCACCATCGAGCGAGACGGGGTGCGAGCCGCCGCGCGCGAGCTTCATGTATCGCATTCGGCGGTGAGCCGGCATTTGAGGGAGCTGGAGCGGTGGCTCGGGGTCGCACTCTTCGAGCGAGGCGCCGGGCGCGAAGCCTTTCGCGTAACCCCTCAAGGGCGGCAACTGGCGACTACGGTTCTGGGTGCGCTAAGAGACATCGGGAGCGCCGCCGAAGCTGTGCGCGAGCGCCGGTCGCGGCATGCCGTCACGATCTCCTGTGCGCCGTCGTTTGCCAGTCGTTGGCTTCTGCCTCGCTTGCCAGCCTTGGAGCGCCGCTATCCTCACCTCGAGTTATCGATTCACGTCGATCAGCGCGTCGAAGATCCACGTCAGTCTGGATGCGATCTCGCCATACGGATGGGCCGCGGTCCCTGGGCGCGTGTCAAGTCGCAAGCGCTGATGGACGATGCCCTGTTTCCGGTGATGAGCCCCGAGGCCTGGATCAAGGCCGGTCGTCCAGGAGTTCCCGCGGATCTCTGTAAGCTCCGGCTTCTTCATGATCGGGACCCGAGCGCGAGTTGGCTCCTCTGGCGCCAGGCGCACGGACCGGTCAACCTGGACGTCCGGAAGGGCCCGCGCTTCAGCTCGTCGGATCTCGTTCTGCGGGCTGCCGCTCAGGGACTGGGAGTTGCGCTCGCTCGCCAACGGCTTGCGGCGGGGGATCTCGAAGCGGGCACACTCGTGCGGCCGATGGGTACGCTGGCCGTCTCGCTCAAAGATGCCTATTGGGTGGTCAGCCCACTCGCCCAACCCAAACATGACGCAGCTGCCCTTGTCACCGCCTGGTTGCAACGAGAAGCCGGCACACAACAGAAATCCTAGTATGCCGCCGGCCGCGGATCAGATATTCCCCGCGAGCCACGCCGCGATGTTGCCGACGTAACTATGCACGTCGTCCAGAGCGTTGGGAGTCGAAAGTACCTCGTCTCCAGGGGGCTCGTCGACGAAGCTCGGACAACCCTTGCGCGGGTCCCAGTTGTAATCGCAGAAATGGTGGAAGCTCGAATCCGAAACGGCGCGCCCCATGCCCGGCTCGTCGACCGCAACGCAGATGTTGAATATCGCGCCAGTCGTGGCGCTTCGTCCCCGGGCCACGAGCCGCGCACTCTCCTGCAGCGCGTCCGGAACGCCGACCGCGCCCTCGTGCGGATGCGCCGGCAGGCGGCGAATCGCCTGTCCCGAAATCGCTCTCATCAGCGGATGAATGGGTTCGACCGCGTCGATCGTCTGAAGATCACCGTTTGAGCCGGAGTGAAAGTTGGGCCAATTGATCGACGGTGTCTCGGTGTCGTCCCGGCAGCGGCGGGACGCATCCGGATCCGGGTTGACGGTCTGGAAGAATTGCGTTGCCCCGACTGCTCCCAGCTTTGTGAGGCAGGCGCCAAGATCCTGGTGATCGCGGGTGAGGAGAATTCCGCCTCCACTCTGGCGAAACCTGCTGATATTCCCGACATCGACCTGCGTCAACGCGCCCGTGGCGTCGACCGCAATCAGCCACAACTGGTCATAGGCACCCCGAGCGGCCTGCTCGAGGTCGGTATCGTGGCCCTGGTTGTGCTCGATGCGATCGCGCGCGACCACCTCATAAAGGCTCGCGCCTGCCGGATCGGTCAGCCCCCGCAGATGCTCCGCGAGCAGCGAGAAACGCGTGATGTTCCAGTCGTCAGTGACCGGGCCGATTGTCGTTTTCAAGAGAATGCGCGTGCGCATGGAGTTCTATCCCATCGGCCACGACTCGAGATCCCCGGACATCCGTTCCCCTGGCCCCGGGATTTCCCAGGGGTCGGCGACAGATACCTCAATGATAGGGTGTCCGTGGCGCGATCGGGCAGAACCCCGTGTCGGCGATGCGGACTTCGCGGCGACCGCAGGCCGCAACGAATGTCGTGCGTCGGGTTGACATGCTGCGATGCAGTAAGGGGGCTGCGCTCGCCGCTCCTTGGCTACGTGCACATGAGCACAGGCACTCATCTCACCCGCAAAGCGAAGACCCTCGAGAACCCCGCCGTAGCGCTCGTCGGGCCGGATTTAGTGGCGCGGCACTCTGTTCGTGACACGCCTGGCGCAGCTGATTACGATCACGTGCAGGGGTCCCTTGGGAGCGTACCAATACATCCTCTAGCTCGGCCTAAACGGGATCGTTCTGTGCCTCTCGACATGAAACCATCAAAAACAGTTGTCGCGATTCCGATCAGTCTGCTGCTGCTTGCCGCCGTGGTGACGCTGCGCAATCCGGACGCCAACGGCGCCCCGGCACGAGCCGCGGCCGCGGAGCTGGTCGTCTCGAGCGCCCGGGATGCCGGCCCGCAGACGCTGCGCGACGCCATCCTTGCCGCCGACCGCCTCTCGGGCCGCGCCCACATTCTCGTCACGGCCAAGCTGATCGCGCTCGCCAGCCCGCTCCCGGCGCTCATCAACCCGCGCGGTGTCGATATCGAGGCTGCAGCGGACTCGGGAACCCTCGACGCCGACCATCTGGCCAGCGGCGTGGTGCTCCAGATCAACAGCCCCGGCTCGACGCTCAAGGGACTGCACATCGTGCACGCGCACGGCACAGCCATCCTGGTCAACGCGGCCGATGTGCAGCTCGACTCGGTGATCATCGGCGACTCCAAGGCCGGGATCCTGGTCAATGCCGCGGCGCGGGGCTGTGCGATTCGCGCCTCGACCTTCGAGCGGGACGAGACCGGTGTCATAGCCGAGGCGGGGGTGCGCGACCTCACCGTTGCGGGCGGCGTGTTTCGTGACAACACGCGCGCCGGAATCTGGTCCGTCGCCGCCACGGGCAAGGGCGCCACTGCCCCCGATCCCGGCACGGAGGGCAATCGCCCGCAGGAGCCCGTGCGGATCATCGACGGCGTCTTCGAGCGGAATGCGTCCGGCGTAGTGATCGCCAATCAACCCGCCTTCCTGCACAGGGACCGCTTCCTGGGAAGCCATGACTCCGCCGTCCTGATTCTGAGCGGCGCCGCGCGGATCGAGGATAGCGAGATCCGCGATTCGGGCGGCACCGCGCTCTCGGTGACGGCGGGCAAAAGCGTGCACCTCACGCACAACACGTTCGCCAACAACCCGAAGGTCGCCATCATGATGAGCGACAGCGACGTGACGATCGAAAACAACACCCTGTCGCACAACGGCTTCGGCATCGTCTCGATCCTGACCCAGGGCTCGCTCACGCCCCAGATCCGGGGCAACCTCATCACGGGCACGACCGGGGATGGGATCACGGTCATCGGCGGCAGCCCGCGCCTCGAGCGCAATCAGGTTCTGGACGGCCATAGCGCGGGCTTGCGGCTGCTCGACGTGGTTCAGCCGAACGGCGGGCTCAAGGCCACGCCCACTCTCGAAGCCAACGTGTTCAAGGGCAACGCGCTCGACCAGCCGGTGCATGGCGTCTACAAGATGCCGGGTGCGCCCTGACCGAATTGCGAATCACGCCGCTGCCACCTCGCCGCTCCCGCCCATCTCTTTCGGCAGGTCCTTGAACTTCGGCTTGCTGTCCTGCAGGCGCAGGGCCGTCTCCTGATAGTGCACATGCAGGGTCGGCTCGAAACGCAGCGTTGGGAGCAGCGCGGCATAAACATCCACCAGGCCGATCGCGGGATGATCGGTAAACAGATGTCCTCCGCACCTCGTGCACCACTTACGGGAGCTGCCAGGCGTCTTATTGAAGGTTGCGATGTGACTCGCGCCGCGCTGCACCGTGAGGGCAGAGGGCTGCCACAGCGTGAATGCGTTGACCGGCCCCGCCGACCAATGTCGACACGAGCTGCAGTGGCAGTAGCCCATCGCCACCGGCTCACCCGATAGCTGAAATTGAACCTCGCCGCAAAAGCAGCGTCCGACGTGTACCATGGCGTTGACTCCTGACTGAAGCTGGCACGGAACTCTTCGCGACTGCACGGTATCGAAGCGGCTCCCCGATGCGAATGCTCGGCCTGCCGGCTCTCATGCTCGATCGTCCACGAGGTTAGGCAGTGGATCCCTTATCAGATGTCCTGCGATCGGTGCGCCTGACCGGCGCTTTTTTCTTCGACGTTCAGGCGGGGGAGCCCTGGGTCGCGGAGACACCTCGCGGCGAGTCCATAGTCGGGGCGATGTTCCCGGGCTCGGAGCACCTGATCTCATACCACCTGATTCTCGAGGGAGGGTGCTGGATTTGCCTGGAGGGTGAGCCGGCTCTGCGGCTCGTTACGGGAGACATCGTCGTGCTGCCGCATGGCGACACGCATACGCTCTCGAGTGCACCCGGCCTTCGTCGCACGCCCGAGATGCAAATGTACCGGCGGCCCGATGACCGTCACCTGCCGGTATCCATTGCGGTCGGAGATGACGTCGGGAACGGAGCGCGCTTCGTTTGCGGCTTCGTCGCCTGTGACGCGCGCCCGTACAATCCGCTGCTCTCCGCGCTACCGCGGATGTTCCGGCTGGGCGATCACGTCAGCGGTTCGTTGGGCGCCTACTTCCAGGCCGCGCTCGCGGAAACCAAGGACTCGCGCCTCGGGGGCGCCGGGATCCTGCACCGGCTCAGCGAACTCATGTTCGTGGACGCCGTGCGGCGCTACCTCGAAGGATTGCCCGCCGGTCACAGCACGTGGCTCTCCGGCCTGCGCGATCCATACGTCGGGCGGGCGCTCGCCTCGCTTCATCGCGAGCCCGGCCGCTCATGGACGATCGAATCGCTCGCCCGCCAAGTTGCGCTCTCCCGGTCGGCGCTCGCGGAGCGCTTCGGCCATTTTGTCGGCCAACCGCCCATGCAGTACCTGACGAACTGGCGGATGCAACTTGCAGCAAACGAACTGCGCGCTGGCACTGACAGCATTGCCGTGATAGGGCATCGCGTCGGCTACGAGTCCGAGGCCGCCTTCAGCCGTGCCTTCAAGAAAGCGGTCGGGGTTCCCCCGAGCGCCTGGCGCGCCTCGTTGACGAGCGGTGAAAACTGGTAGATGCTAAAGGCGCGTTCAGGTGCTCGTCCGGCATGGCATGCCGGCGAGTGAAACGGGAAGCCGGTGAGCCCCTCGGGGCAATTCCGGCACTGCCCCCGCAACGGTAGGTGAGCAAAGTCGAGTCAGTTTGCCACTGTGCACGAGCACGGGAAGGCGACTCGACGGGAAACCCCTCTCACGAGTCCGTAGACCGGCCTGCGACGTGGCGGCACGTGTTGCGGCGGGCAACGGCGATGCGGATCGGTCTCTCTTCCCTCTGACCCTTCCGTACCGGCTCCTACCCAACCGGGTCATTTCAGACTGCGCATGCACGGTGGGTGCATGGGGGTAGGCCTGTGGACTTTCACGTCTATCGCGCGCCCGGCTGGCAGCGCTCGGGTCTCGGTCTGCTGCTCGCCGGTTTCAACGTGACGGCGCTCGCGCAGGGCGACTCCAAGCTCGGGTCGGGCACGGTCGTCATCACGGCCACCCGCACGCCGGAGCTCGCCGAGGAGACCCTCTCGGCGGTCACCGTCATCGATTCGCGGGAGATCGCCAGACGCCAGGTGCTGTCGCTCGAGGAGCTCTTCCAGGGCGAGGCCGGGATTCAGATCAACAACAACGGGGGCCTCGGCAAAGTCTCATCCGTTTATCTCCGTGGCACAGAGGCCGAGGAAGTGCTCGTGCTGGTGGACGGGATCCGAATGGGATCGGTGAGCCTGGGCACCACGGCCTTTCAGTACCTCCCCGTCGATCAGATCGATCATGTCGAGATCGTGCGCGGACCCCGTTCGAGCATGTACGGCTCCGAGGCCATCGGAGGCGTCATCCAGATCTTCACGCGCCGTCCAGCGGATGGATTCCGTTCCGAAGCGAACGCTGCGACCGGAAGCCATTCGACGCAGAGCTACGCCGGCGCGCTTTCAGGCCAGGCAGCCCGGCTGGGCTACAGCGTTTCGGCGAGCTATCTCGGCAGCGATGGCTACCCGAACTGCCGCGGCGTCCCCTATCCACCCGGCGGCGGCTGCTATGTGCTCGACCCGACGCCCGACGGCTATCACAACGCATCGGAATCGGCGCGCCTCAGGTATGAGCTCTCCGATGAGGCGGACGTTGAGGCCTCGGCGCTCCGCGCGCAGGGCCAAACTCGTTACGCGGGACTTGCGAGCAATCACGAGGACTTCCTCCAGCAGGCCGCATCCGTCGGCGCACACTGGTCGCCCGCCGCCACGCTGAGACTCACGGCTCTGGTCGGTCAATCGCGGGATGAGGCGCAGGAAAGCCTCAATCTCGTGATCACGCCCGGCTCGCGCTTCGACACCACGCGCGACAGCGCGTCGGTGCAAGCCGACTGGCAACTCGCCGCCCGGCAGCTTCTCAGTCTGGGCTCCGATTATCTTCGCGACCAACTCTCGAGTGATACCCCGTTTCCGGTCACTGCGCGCCGGATCGTCGGCGCTTTCGGCATCTATCAGGGAGCGCTCGGGCGGCAGCAGTGGTCAGTCAGCGCGCGCCACGATCGAAATCAGCAGTTCGGGGAGCGCTCGACCGGCAGCCTCGCCTGGGGCTTCCGCTTCGACCGGGGGCCGAAGCTCCTGGTCTCGTACGGGAGCGCGTTTCGAGCGCCGAGCTTCGACGATCTCTACTTCCCGGGCTTCGGGAATCCGGCACTGCGTCCGGAGACCTCGCGCACGGCCGAAGTCGGTCTCGAGCAGCGCTTTGCCGCCAGCGCCTGGTCGCTGCACGCGTTCGATACACGCGTGCACGAACTGATCGGCTTCGATTCGAACTTCATTGCCGCCAACACGGACGAGGCGCGCATCCGCGGCGTCGAGGCTGAGGGCGCGAGGACGCTCGGCGCCTGGCATGCGGCCTACACCCTGGGCTGGCTCGATCCCCGCAACCGCACACCAGGCTCTCCCAACTACGGCAACCTCCTGCCGGGACGCGCGCAGGCAACCGCACGCCTCGAGTTGGCGCACGAGAGCGCCCGGCTACTCATCGCCGGGCGGGTGAACGTGGCGGGCCCGCGCTTCGATGATCTCGCCAACGCAGCGCCGCTCGGGGGCTACAGCACCGTCGACCTCCTCGTCGAATGGCGTCCCACGCGCCGCTTGAGCGTGCAGGCCA
Organism: Gammaproteobacteria bacterium 13_2_20CM_66_19; assembly: GCA_001914695.1. GTDB lineage: Bacteria > Pseudomonadota > Gammaproteobacteria > Steroidobacterales > Steroidobacteraceae > 13-2-20CM-66-19. The sequence goes on from MNCZ01000044.1 coordinate 44,159, forward strand.
AGGCCGCAAACCTCACCGACCGCCGGTACGAGCTCACCTTGTACTACCCGCAGGATCGTCGCAATTACCTGCTGACCGTCCGCTACCACGGTATCGCGCCCGGAGACACCCCATGAACACCGGAACTCATCTCAACAACCTGATGCTCAGGCCGCTGAGCGCGGCCGCCGATAGCCGCTTTCTGAATCGCCGCGACGCCCTGGGCGCGCTCGGACTCGTCTGGGCGATGGTGCTCACGCGGGCCGGCCAGAGCGGTTCACACCCGCTCCCGGACGCCTCTGTTGCCGTCTTCTTTCTCCTCGGCTTCTTCAACCGATCCGCTCTCTGGCTCCCGATTGCCTTAGGTTTCGCAGCCGCCGTCGATGCCTGGGTGGTCACGGGCGATATCACTGCCTACTGCACGACGCCCGCCTCCCTCTTTCTCATTCCGACCTACGCGACGGTGTGGCTCGCCGGGCGCTTCGCGCGCAAGCGCCGCCCAACCGCAGTCCTGACTACCGCCGGGATAGCCGCAGGGGCGGCGTTTCTCATATCGAGCGGGAGCTTCTATTTTCTCTCCGGTCAATTCCCCGACCTGCCTCTCGCCGAATACTCGCGCCAGGTGCTGATCCGCTATCTCCCGCCCTACGTCGCGCACTGCCTCCTGTACGTCGCGGCGGCCGTGGTGGTCTCGCACGCTGCCAGGTGGCTGCGCCCCGCCGCAGTGACCCGCCGGCGCGAACCCGCGGCACACGCCTGACGCGCAGCACGAAGCCGATGACTCGCCGCACGCTCATACTCGGGGGCGTTCGCTCGGGAAAGAGCCTCTACGCGGAGAGTCTCGCCCGCGCGGACGGGCGAGAGGTCACGGTGGTCGCGACCGCGACGGCCGGCGATGCCGAGATGGCCGCGCGGATTGCGGCGCACCGCGCTCGTCGCCCCCCGGCCTGGTCGGTCATTGAAACGCCCGTCCGCCTGGCGGAGACGCTGCGGCAGACCTGCCGCCCGGAGCGGGTCGTGATCGTCGACTGCCTGACCCTCTGGATCAGCAATCTCCTCTCTGCCGATGACGAGGCGCTCGCGGACCGCGAGACGCAGGCGCTGTGCGCGAGGCTCCCGGAGCTGCCCGGCGGCCTGATTCTCGTGAGCAACGAGACCTCCCTCGGCATCGTGCCCGTCGGCGCGCTCACCCGGCGCTACCTCGACTGCGCCGGCGCGCTGCACCGTCGGGTCGCTGCCGAAATGGACCGGGTGGTTCTGCTCGTCGCGGGACTGCCCCTCACGCTCAAGGGATCGTCATGACCGCTACTATCGTTCCCGCCGACGGCGCAAGCCGCGCGCTCGCGCTCGAGCGGCTCGACTCCCTCGCCAAGCCTCTCGGCTCCCTGGGGCGACTCGAGGCACTGGCTGCCCAGCTCTGCGCGATCCAGGGGACCGTCTCTGCGCGCCTGTCGGCTCCGCACGCGCTGGTGTTCGCCGGCGATCACGGCATCGCGCGTCGTGGCGTGAGCGCCTACCCGCCGGAGGTGACCGCCCAGATGGTCGCGAATTTCGTGCGGGGCGGAGCCGCAATCAGCGTCCTGGCACGGCGCGAGGGGTTCTCGCTCACGGTAGTCGATGCCGGCGTCGATGCGCACATCGCGCCGGATCCGCGCCTGATCGATGCCAAGGTGCGCCGCGGGACGAGTGACTTCGGCTTCGAGTCGGCCATGACGCCCGCCGAATGCCGTGAGGCGCTGGCGCGCGCCGAGCGCATCGTGGATGGGATCGCCGCCCGAGGATGCAACACGTTGGTCCTGGGCGAGATGGGTATCGGCAACACGGCGTCCGCTGCGGTGCTGATGCATGGACTCACGGGGCTGGCGCTCCCGGACTGCGTGGGTCGCGGCACGGGCCTGGACGATCGGGGCCTGGCGCGCAAGGTCGAGCTGCTCAGCGCGGCTTGCGCCCGATGCGCACCGCCCGGCGAGCCCCTTGACCTGCTGACGGAATTCGGCGGCTACGAGATCGCGATGCTGGTCGGCGCGGCGCGCGCGGCGGCGCGGGCGCGGATGGTCGTTCTGGTGGACGGGTTCACCGTCACCGTGGCGGTGCTGCTCGCGTCCCGCATGGCGCCCGAGCTCCTCGACTACTGCGTTTTCGGTCACTGCTCGGCGGAACGGGCGCATCGCGCCTTGCTCCAGATCATGCAGGTGCAGCCCGTCCTGGACCTCGACATGCGTCTCGGGGAAGGGAGCGGTGCGGCCCTCGCACTCTGCGTGCTGCGCGCGGCGCTCGCGCTCTACTCCGATATGGCGACGTTCGAGCAGGCGGGCGTGAGCGAGCGCAGCGCATGAGCACCGCCAACCTCCCAGCGCTCTGTTCCTGGAGCGGAGGCAAGGACTCCTGTCTCGCCTTGCACCTGGCCCTCGAGTCAGGAATCCCCGTGACGCGTCTCCTCACGGTGTTCGAGCCGGACGCCGATCGCAGCCGCTCGCACGCCCTGCCACTCGAGCTGCTGGCCGATCAAGCCGCCGCGCTCGGACTCGAGCTGCGCTCGCCACGGGCCGATTGGGCGACCTACGAGCGCGTGTTCGTCGAGGAGCTCGAGCACGCCCGCGAGGCCGGGATCGGACAGGCAATCTTCGGCGACATCGACCTGTTGCCGCATCGCGAATGGGAAGAGAAGGTCTGCCGGCGGGCGGGCCTCGCGGTCCATCTGCCGCTCTGGAACTGGGCCCGCGAGCGTGTCGTCGCGGAGATTCTCGCCCGCGGAATGAAGGCGATCTGCGTGTGCATCAATACCCGCTTCCTTCCCGAGGAGTTTTGCGGCCGGGCGTACGATGAGACGTTCATTCGCGATCTGCCGGGCGGAGTGGACGCCTGCGGTGAGAACGGCGAGTTCCACACGTTCGTCACGCACGCCCCGAGGTTCACCCGACCGGTCGACGTCAGGATGAGGACACGTCGCCGCTACGTCGGCCCGGCCGAGTACGGCAGCGAGGTCTACTGGTTTGCAGACCTCGAGCGCGCCTGACATGGAGGCGGCATTCGAAGCGCTGCGCGGAGCTCTCGGCCGGGAGAGGCTCCGCCTGCTTGCAGCGGTTCAATACTTCACGCGCTTGCGGGTCCCGGGTCGCACCGGCCATGCGCAAGAGACTCTCGAAGGAGCCATCCGTTACCTGCCCGTGGTCGGCGCCTTCGTCGGAGCCGCCGGGGCGGCGATCTACCTGTTGGTACGCGCCGTGCTTCCCGCAGGCGTTGCAGTCGCGCTCAGCATGGCCGCCACGGTGATCATCACGGGGGCCTTGCACGAGGATGGCCTCGCGGATGCCGCCGACGGACTCGGAGGAGGATTGAGCCGCGAGCGCGTACTCGCGATCATGAAGGACCCGCACGTCGGAGCCTTCGGCGCAACGAGCCTGATGCTCGCGCTCCTCCTGAAGTTCAACCTCCTGCTCGCCGTGCCGACGAGCCGGATTCCCGCGATGCTGATCGCCGGTCATGCATTAAGCCGGCTCGCCGCCGTCGGGGTCCTGATGACGCTCCCGTACGTCCGGGACGAGGAGCGCTCACGCGCGAAGCCGCTGGTCACCGCCACCTCGGGCGCCTCGCTCGTTGTCGCGGTCGTCACAGGCCTTGCCCCTCTCGCTCTCGTGGGAAAGCCAGCCCTCACGGGCGCGGGCTGCGTCGTGGTGGCGAGCCTTGTCTGGCGCGCCTACCTGCAAGGTCGATTAGGCGGTTACTCGGGAGACTGCCTCGGCGCCGCCCAGCAACTCAGCGAGATCGCGTTCTACGTGGGAGCCGACGCGTCGGCCTTTCCGCACTAGCGGTACCAGCAGGCAACATCGGGTGGACAGCGTCACTTCCGCCGGCGTCGGAAAAGCACGTACGCGAGCAGCGTGACGCCGATCGAAATGGTGCTGGTCCAAACTTCCGCGCGGTGCGAGGGCGTCAGCGCCATCGCGATCAGCACCAGCACCATCGCCGCGATCGCCAGGTAGCTCAGCCACGGAAACAGCCACATCGGCAGCGCCGGCGCGGGTCCGCCGGCCCTTTCCCGCGCGCGTCGCGACCGCACCTGCGACACGGCGATCGCGAGATAAATCACCGCAATGATCGCTCCGGAGGCATTCACGAGGAAGGCAAAGACCACGCTCGGCGAGAGGATCGCGGCGATCACGCCCGCGAATCCCACCGCGCCCGCGAGCAGCACCGCCCGCGCGGGCACCTGGCGGCGGTTGGTCCGCACCAGCCAGCGCGGCGCATCGCCACGACTGGCGAGGACGAACAGCACGCGCGAAGCGACGTAGAAAGCCGAATTGAGGCACGACAGCACGGCAGTGAGGATCACCGCCGCCATGAACTCACTTGCGTACGGGAAGTGGATCTCGTCCAGCGCCAGGGTGAACGGCGACTGACCGGCCACCACACGGTTCCACGGAACCGTGGACACGATCACGAAGACCGAGCCGACGTAGAACATCAAAATGCGGCTGATGATGGTCGAGGTCATCCTCGCCACAGCGCGTGCGGGCTCGGGCGACTCCGCCGCGGCGATCGTGACCACCTCGGAGCCCATCATGGACCAGATGACCGTGACCACGGAGGCCAGCACCGCAAACGCCCCCTGCGGCGCAAACCCGCCGTGAGCGACGAGATTCGAGAACGTCGGCCCGCTCGGAGACCGATAGCCGCAGGCGTAGGCGCCGACGAAGACGATGAAGGAGATGATGGCCGCTACCTTGATGGACGAAAACCAGAATTCGAACTCGCCGTAGGCGCGCACCGACATGAGATTCACCCACGTCATGAGCGCCATCAGCGCCAGTCCGACCTCCCACCGCGGCAACGGCAGCCAGTGCTCGATGATCCCGGCTCCGGCGATCGCCTCGACCGGGATCACGACCACCCAGAAGTACCAGTAGAGCCAGCCGACCGAGAATCCGGCCCAGTTGCCGAGCGCCGCCCGGGTGAACTCCGTGAACGAGCGCACCTGCGGCATGTCGACGGCCATCTCGCCGAGCATGCGCATGATCAGCAGCACGAGCGAGCCCGTGAGCGCGTAGGTGATGACGATTGCGGGCCCTGCGGCGGTGATGGCCACGCTGCTGCCGACGAAGAGCCCGGCGCCGATGATGCCGCCGATGGTGATCATCGCGACGTGGCGCGGCCGCAGCGACCGGCTGAGCGCGTTCCCGTCAGTCTGAGCCGCTGCCACTGCTTCGTTCATCTGCCACCGCTTAGAACGTCAGATAGTCGAGCCGGGGTACCCGTTCGAAGGCTCTTTCCCGGCCGACCAAGGTCGCCTCATAATATAGTGCGGTTGCGGCGATCCACGCGTCATTTTCGCCCAGCCGGCGGCTGCGCGAGCCTTGCAGTGCAGCCATGCGCCAGGCAATGGCGCGTGAGAGCTGCACGACACGAAAGGGTGCCAGGAACTCCACCAACGCTTTGGGATCCGTAAACCCTTGCGCAAATTCCCCGAGCGTGATGATGCTGATCGCCACCGCCTGTCGACGGTGACTGGTTAGGACAGCTCTTGCGGCACCGGTCTTTCCGTTGGCGAGCTCAGCTTCGAATTCGATAAGAAAGCTGGTGTCAAGCAGCAGCATTGCGGTCGCGTCTGCGCCGGGGCCCTGCCCCCCTGCCCTCAAACGCCTTCATCGCCTCCAGCAAATCCCCGGCAGTCAACGCAGGACGCTCCGAAAGAACGCGTCGAATCACCCTGGAGAAGGACTCCTTGGGATCCCGCTTTTCACGAACCAGCAGTTCGTAGGCGTCGATTTCGATCGAAATGGTCTTGGTAGCCATGCACAGATCATGCATGGGCCATGCATGGGAGTCAAACAGTCCGAAGATGTCGGGCAACTCTTATTCCCACTGTAACTCCTCGGTTACGCTGAAATTTAAGCTTTGCGGGTCAGACCGTTCTTGCGGCTCAAGGAGAGTTTCACGCACGTCCGTTCGCGCCCGGTCTGAGTCGAGGACACGTGAGTCGCCCTGGGCGCTGTGCCGCCGGGCTTGCGGCTTATGCATGAGATTTCAGCGCCTCCCAGGCGACCTCAGCAGAACCCGGCAGATAGCGCGAGAGCGCCCCTGCTGCACGCCGAACATGCTTAACGGCACCCTTCGGAATTGCGCTCAGGGCGTCCTCGACCGCACCGGGAAACCGCTCGACGAGCGCTTCAATGAGGGTCGCGGCCTGACGGAGATCCTTTGCGGGTTTGCCGCTGCTCTTGCTGCGGAGCTGCGAGACAACGAGCTTATGGATCGCATAACGCTCGGGGACCGGCACGCGTACCAAGACAACTCCAAGGGGACTCAGTACCGGCACTTCCTGTGAATCTCCCAGCAGGTAGCTCAGATACGGCAGGCCCTTGGCGTGGGCCTCGAGCTCGGGAACCGAAATTATTGGGTAGCCCTCTCCCGGCGATGGCACGAGCAGATCGACTCTCAGTCGGGAGCCCCCGCCTTCCTTAAAAGACGTCGGGTGCTGGCGGCGATTCAGGGCCGGGACTTCGAAGAACTCGATGCCCGTCTCGCGCAGCATGTCGAGAAACGGGGGTAACTCCGGGAGCGCGAGCGCCTCGGAGCGCGCAATGTCGACGTCTTCGGTCGTGTACGGCACGGCCTTCACGCCGAGCGCATTCAGCAACGCCCCAAACGCGTGAGAGCCGATCAGGACGGCGCCCGCTCGGAATAGCCGGTAATTGTGCAAGCTCGCCAAGGTGGAATACGTTTTGCGATCAACCGTAGCGAAGCCCGCGCGTGCGAGCACCCTTACTCTCGCAATCGTGGCGTTGGCCTCCTCGATCCGTTTGCGCAAAGGCTCCAGGCGAGCGATCACTGCCGGATCGTTATTCGTCCCCAGGTAGGTTTCATGCCGCCGGCCGACCGCATCCGAGTAACGATGGACCCAAAATCTCGTACCGCTTTCGTTGGCCCGCGGCGTAAGGTTCCCCGGCGTCCCCAGAAACGCTTCGCGCTGCTCTTCTGCTGTGGCCCCCAACTCGGCAAAGAGCAGGGTCAGGGCCTTCTCATGAGCGGAAATGAGCACGGCCATGCATGGTATCCCACAAGGTGGAATTCTGTGGGATATGGTACAAGGACCAGGTCGTATCCCACAAGCGTGCAGATTGTGGGATACCCCCCTGCTAGACATGCCGCACTGCCAGAGCCGCGTTGACGGCGCCAGTGAGATCGAGGTGTCCGTCTCCGGGGCCGCCAGGTGCTAGAGTGCAGCCGACTCTGGCTGCTGGGCGAGGCGCTGTCGAAACAGTTTCTGCAAGCTGGTTGTCGACTGGTGCTCGCGGCACAGAGTAAAGAGTTTCGTGTCGCGGCCTAGCCTGGCACGCAAAGTGGTCGGGGCACCGCAGATTTCACAGTCGCGCGGCGTGGCGCGGCGCTCGAGCCACAGGTCCGTCTCGCGATCGAGTTGATACTGCAGGTGATGAGCCAGCGCTTCCGCCGATGAGTCGTGGCCGGGGCACCCGAGCGCGCAGTAGCCGACACGTCGGGTACCCTGCCGCTCGATCACGACCGTGTACCATTTGCCAGCATCAGCGCCGGTTTCGCACTTGCGCGTGGTAAACATGTCTGCGCCTCTGTCTCCTGGAGCAATCTGCAGATGCCGGCTGCCGCTGCAGGTGTCCGGTTCACAAGCCGGTCTCAACGGTAACACGACGTACGGTACGCTGCTCGCGTTTCGTAGCCGCCGTGCTCAATTGTCTTCGCGTGCGCGTCGATGCTGTTCTCGACGAACTCGGCGATCGCCTTCAATGGATTCCCCTGCGAGAGCGCGATGATACGGATTGCGTTCCAGTCATCGCCGATCTTGAGCTTGCCGCGGTCGGCGATCTTAGCCTCACGAGGGGTCTTCGGCTTCGAGCGCCGCGCGGAGCTGTCGCCTGGATCTAGAGATAAGTCCTTTTCGCTCACCCGTTAACCCTGCCGTTCGGAGGTTAAACCCGAGTCCCGCGTCGCTGCGGAGGTTCCGGCGATGGATCAAGCCAAGGATTGAACACCGCGACCTGTGCTTTGAGGTAATCGCCAGTGTCGCGCGAGACGATCGTGAGGCCATGATGCTGGCCGGTTGCCGCGATAATCAGGTCGGGCTGGAAAAAGGTATGGCCCGCTTTGCGGCCCTCCTCCACCAGCAGTCTCCACTTAAACATGATGTCTTCGGTAATCGGCAGCACACGTTGCTCGAACATCGGACGCACTTTGTGGGCAAGCCAGTCGTTGAGCGCGATGCGGCGTGCAACCTCGGGCAGCAATTCGATGCCGAAGCGAATCTCGGCCAGCGTCACCGTACTGACGTAGAGCGATTCGAGCGGCTGCGCCTCGATGAACGCAAGCACCTTGGGCTCCGGCCTCGGGCGCCGAATTTCCGACAGGATATTAGTATCGAGCAGCCATCCCGTCACGGCGTCACGTCGCGCACGGGCAGCGGGGTGCGCCTTGCCTCGATGTCAATGTCACGATGCGGGGATGCCTGCACGGCCTCAATCAAGGCTTTGCCCGTGATGCTGCCCTTGAGGCGCCGGAAGTCCTCCGCGGCAATGACGACGACCTCGTCCCGTCCGT